>JAFGWC010000074.1 GCA_016937695.1 Bacteroidales bacterium | reverse complement strand
TATGTAATTGTCTCTGTGTCAATTAATTGCGATGCTTCAACAACTATTTTATATGCTTCTTCAAATGTTATCATAATATTTTATTATTTTCTGATTATTGTTTGCGAAATTATAATTTTTTTAATTTCAATTTGCTAATTTCCAGTTATCATTTTCAATAATTATCTGATTTGCTTTTAAATCGTGTTTTTCTCCATCAGTATAAATGATTTTATCGGCATAAATTTCTAATTTTTTAGCACTTGGCTTTATATCATCAGAGTTTTTTTGTTTAATCAATAAAAAAAGTCCCGGTTTAATAATTTCTCTCAAACTGTTTGATTCACAAATGATTAGCGAATTTTCAGGAATTAGATTCATGAAAAGATTAAACGCTTCTTTTAAGAAAATATTTTTTGATTTTATTCTGAAAACTCTTTTAGCTCCGGCTTTCAGCATTTTAATTGTGTCTTCATTTCCGTTTTTGTCAAGTTCTTCAATAATTCTGTAATTTCCTTTTAAAGGATTTATATCTTTTCCATGAAAAAAATCGTCGTTCTCGTAAATTGTTTTAATTTTTAAGCCAATAATATTGTGTTTTTTACTGATATTTTCGATAACAGAACATGTAAAATGAGTTTTGCCAACATTTCTAGTTGCGCCTCCAATAAGTAATATTTTGTTATTTTCGGGCTTCATTTTTTTTATGTGCTGATTTTTTTATTTGGTTAATTGTTTATTTGGTAATTTGGCTGAGCATTAATAAAATTTATTTGAAATTCTTAATTTCTATAAATATTTAACTTTATAAACTTTTATCTTATTTTAAGTTTTTAAAAATTTAACAGCAGATGCTTTAAAAGAAATCCAAACTTTTTTGCCTTCGAAAAGATTCATTCTCAAATACGATTCTTTTGTAATTAAAACCCAAAAAAGCAAAGTGCTTTTAACCGCAATTTCAATTCCCAAGCGCGATGGAACAGCATCTTTTATAATTCCTTCGAAATTATTAAGCGCGCTTGATTCTGTAAATTTATCATAAATAAAAATATCTTCGCTTCTAATCATAACAAAACCTTCACCTTCCTCATTATCAGATAATAAGCAAATTTTTGTGTTGTTATCTGCAATAACAAATGATTTTTCGTCTTTTTTATGCAAAATAGATTTAAAAAAGTTTTTTAAGCCAATAAAATTAGCAATAAATTCAGAAGATGGATTTTTAAAAACAGAATCAGTATCTCCTTGTTGAATTATTTTACCATTATCGATAACAGCAACTTTTGAAGCAAGCGCAATTGCTTCGTCGTAATCGTGTGTAACATGAATAATAGTTTGTCCGTTTTGGTTTATTTTTTTTAATAAATGCCTTAACCCGCTTCTAAGCTGAACATCGAGAGAAGATAATGGCTCGTCGAGCAACAGAATTTCAGGATTTGTGATTAAAGTTCTACCAAGTGCAACTCTTTGAGCTTCGCCTCCCGATAGTTTTTCCGGGAATCTATGAAGAATATGAGTAATGTTTAGTAAATCAGCAATTTCGTTAACTTTTTCAATTCTGGTTTTTTTGTTTTTTATCGGAAATAATAAATTTTCTTTAACTGTAAAATGTGGAAAAAGTGCATAATCCTGAAAAACAAGACCAATTTTGCGGTTTTGGATTTTGTAATTTGTAATATCTTTATCATTTAAAAATATTTTTCCTGAATTTGCATTTATAAGTCCGGCAATAAGTTCGAGTAAAAGAGATTTTCCTGAGCCGGAATTTCCAAGCAATATAAAATAATCGCCTTTTTTAACTTCAAAGCTGATATCTTTAAGAGCAAAATTTTTATATTTTTTTGATATGTTTTTAATTTTCAGCATTTCTGTTACGGTTTGATATTGAGCGAAGTATAATAAAAAAGAAAAGACTTACAGTAACAAAAATTACAGAAACAGGCCTTGCGTATTTTAATCCGTAAGCGCCAAAATATTCGTAAATTAAAACCGGCGTAATCATTGGATGATAAGCAACGATAATAACAGCGCCAAATTCACTCATTCCGCGAGCAAACATCATAATAAAACCCGATAAAATATTTTTCCAGGCAAGAGGAACTGAAATTGTGAAAAAAGTTCTAATTTGTGAAGCGCCAAGTGTATATGCTGCTTTTTCAATTCTAACCGGTACGGCAGAAAATCCGTCGCGAGCCGAATTTATTAAAAATGGAACGCTAACAAAAGCCATTGCAATTCCAATAGCTAAAGGACTTCCAACAATATCGAGATTGAAAATATCGGCTAATTTACCAAGAGTAGAATCTCTTGCAATAAATCCTAAAATAGCAATTCCTGCTGCCGAGTGAGGAATTACTATTGGTAAATCAATAATTCCCTGAATAATTTTTTTTAGTGGGAAATTATATCTTGCCATTACATAAGAAAAAGGAATTGCAAAGAATGCAAAAATGAAAGTAGTTATAAATGAGACTCTTAGAGTTAAAAAAATACTGTCTTGAACATCTTTATCTTTTGCAGTTTCAAATAAATCTATTCCACTGCTGGAAATAAACATACTTAAAAGCGGACCAATTATAAAAAGAATAATTAGTCCGCTGAAAAGTAAAGTAATGTTATTAAAAACAGAATATTTCATTTATTTAATAAAAATGTAATTTACAAAGTTTGTTGCTTATTTAAAAACGTGCCACGCTCAGCGTGGCACAGCTTTGTTTAAAACAACTTAAAAATCAGACCAAATTTGCAATCAAATAAAAAACACAAAAAAAAATATTAATATTTTTATTTAGTTGCAAATTCTTTGAGATCATCAGGTATTTTATCAAAAGTATCTGATTTAGAAGGAATTAAACTAGCTTGACCATTATTTTCCATTATAGTTTGGCCTTTAGTTAAAATAAATTTCATAAAATTCATGGCTTCTTTTTTATTTACAGCATTTTTATGCATTGTAATTCCATAAACCATAGGTTCGCCCTTTTGGGTGATAATTTCGCCTTTTACTTTACCATTTATTTGAGTTTCAACAGTATTGTAAAATTCTTTTAATTCGAATTTTTTAAGATTTATGCTATCAGGCAAAACAATATATTTGAGTTTATGTTGTTGAGCAACAGAACGATATAGGAAAATATAATCAATAGCAGATGTTTCTAACAAAGCCAATAAATCTGTTTCTTTTGGTCTGATGTATTGATTGTCTTTTGCAAGAAGTTTGTCAGAAAATCCGGGTTTTTTATAAAAAGTCTCAGAAAGTTTGGAAACAAGAACGGCTCTATATCCGCATGGATCAGCATCAGGATTTGAACGTCCGTAATGAACATCTTCTTTCATTAAAATTTGATACCAATTGTTTTCATTAATTTCTGTTTCGTATTTTGATTTTTCTGTATATACAATAGCCATTTCGTTGCTGGCAAATTTGATGTTAAAATCAGCATATTCAGGAATAAGCATATCGTCAATCACTTTATAATCGGCCGAAGCAAAAATATCGCAATAGCGATTTAAATCGGTTAATTTTCTTGCGCTTGCAACACTTCCTGCAGCTTCTAAAAAGATTTTTACGTTTGGATTTAATTTTTCGTACTCTTCAGCCATTTGTTTAAATGGAACAGATAAACTTCCTGCATGGAAAACTATTAATTCTGTTTGTGTGTTTTGATTTTTGTTATTGTTCTCATCCTGATAGTTTTTGCAAGCAAAAAGGCTTAATATTAAGCTTGCAATTACTGATAAAAAAAATAATTTTTTCATGCTTTTCATTTTTAGATTTAGTTGTTAATTTTGTTAAAGAATTTTTTTGTGATTTTATTAATTGCAGTATTAAATTCAGCATTTAGTTCATTAAAAGCATTTATTAATGTTTCGGCATCTTGTGTTAAAGTTGAATGTCCGCCATCTTTTCCTCCTCTTTGTTTTTCAACAAGTTTAAAATTGAGATGATTTTCTGAATCTTTAATATTTCCCCAGGCTTTTCTGTAGCTGATTTTAATTTCATCAGCTGCCGATTTTAAAGAGCCTGTTTTTTTTATGCTTTTTAGAAGGTTTATAATGTTTTCATCAATAATTCCTTTTTCTTCATTAGTACAAAGCCAAAGGCTGTATTTTAGAAAAATATCGTAATATTTTGAACCTTTTGAACCAGCCATTTTTTGAAAATTAGGAATTGTAATTTGGATTATGTTTCAAGTCGATATGTTTTAATTTGCATGTCTGCAAAAGTAAAAAAAAACAATGATTTAACAATAATACATTGTTTTTTTGATTTTAAAATCGCAAACCAACAATTAAAATGTCGTCTAACTGGCTTAAACCTGCTTTCCAGTTATCGAAAGTGGTAAGAATTATGTTTTTTTGAGTTTCCATATCAAAATCCTGAATTTGCAGAAGCATAGATTGAAAATTAGAAGAAAGGAATTTTCTGCCGTTTTCACCTCCAAATTGGTCAATAAATCCATCCGAAAACATATAGAAAGAATCTCCTTCTAATAAATCAAATTCAGTATATGTAAAAGCTTTATCACTTTTTGCATGAACTCCAATTGGCATTCTATCTGCCTTAAAAACAGTTAGTTCATTGTCTCTGATAAGGTATAACGGATTGTAAGCTCCAGAAAATTGCACTTTTTTATTTTTAAAATCAAATACGCTAAGAGCGATGTCCATTCCGTCTTTTCTTTCGGCTTCAACACCAGATTGGTGCAAAGAAGAAATAATTTTGTATCTGAGTTCTTCAAGAATTAAGTTAGGTTTAAATTCGGGTCTTTTATTAGTAATTTCGTTAAGAAAAGAAATTCCAAGCATACTTAAAAATGCGCCAGGAACTCCGTGTCCTGTGCAATCTGCAACAGCAACAACAAGCAAATCATCTTTTTTGCAAATCCAATAATAATCTCCGCTAACAATATTTTTAGGCATATTTATTAAAAAATATTCTTTTGCTGAGTTTTCTAATATGCTAATTGGCGGAATTACAGCCTTTTGTATTTGCCGCGCATAATTTATACTGTCTGTAATTTCAATGTTTTTAAGTTGAATTTCTTCTTTCTGTCTCGAAATTTCAATTGTTCTTTCTTGTACTTTTTCTTCAAGTATTCGTTTTTCTCTTAAAAGTTTTCTTTCTCTTTTTTTAATTATTAAAATTACGATAATGATTGAAAAAATAATAATAAATGCAACGAATGAAAGAATGAACCAAGTTTTCATCCAGATTGGAGATTTTATATTAAAAATAACTTCTTTGGATGGACTAATGTTACCAAAAATGTTTTTTGCTCTTATATTTAATCTATATTTTCCTGGATTTCCAACTAAAAATTCTAATTCCGGACTATCACGCCATTCTGTCCAGCTTTTCATTACTCCTTTTACATAATATTGATATTTAATTCCGCCTTTTTTTAAATAAAACGGAGCATTAATTTTAAATGTTAAAGAGGAATGTTCATATTCTAAATTTGCATTTTTTAATGATAATAAATTACCAGCTTCATCATGAATTTCTTCTATAAATACATTAAAATCTTTCATAAATGAAATATTCTTTTGTATAGGTAACATTTTGAATAATTGATTGTTACCGTCAATTATCCATAAACTTCTATCATAGTCAACTTTAATGTTTTGGATATTATCAAAAAGGCTTAGCAAAGAAATTTGATCAGATTCTATTTCATAAACATTGCTGTAAAAGTTCCATTTGTTATTCTGTTTAAACCACGAAATATTGTTTTGCCCTATAATGTGATTCGAAAAAGAAGTAGAATCTTTTAAAAGACTTTTGTTAATATTGATTTTATTTAGTTTACTGTTAAATTCATATATTTTATTAGACGAAATAAAATATATCTTATTTTTAATTTTTTTAACTGATATTTTATCAGGAATCTCGCTTTTTATTTTATATTCTTCAATAGATTTTGTTTTTAAATCATTATCTAAAATAAATTTGTAAACTACATTGTCGCCTCCAAGCCAAAGATTATGATTTTTGTCTTCCAATAATGAATAAATGATATTATTAAAGTCTTTTGGTTGAATTTTTTTATTAATTTCCCATTTCTTTTTTGTTTTTTTTATTGAAATCAAACCATTGTTTGTGGCAATAAAATAAACGCCGTTAATTGATGATTTGTAAATTTGATTTACATAAACATTTTTTAAAATGATTTTTGATTTTCGATTTTCTACTTCGTAAAGTCCAGTATTTGTAGCAATTAAAAATTCATCTTCATTAACAATTAATTGTTTACATTTCGAATTGATTGTTTTTACTTTTTTAAATATATAATTTAATGTTTGTTTATATGCTTTTTGTTTAATGTAAGTTGTTTTTAAATTAATAGTTTTTTTTGTTTTTGTATCTTTTTTGTCGGTTTTTTTGTTTTTTCGCTTGTCTTTTTTAATCCATCTTTGAAAAACTTTTTTATTTATATTTTCGTTTTCTTCAACAGCAACTTGTTTTTTTGTATATATTTCAATTTCTTTTAAATTAGAAACTGTATCTAAATAAAAGAGCCCTTGAGTTGTAGCTACAAAAATTGTATTGTCAAAATTTTCTAAACCAACAATTTTGCCTTCAATTCCCGGATAAGAATTAAAATCTTTTATAGGAATATTATAATTGATTCTGCTAATGCCAACTCCGTGAGAAATCCATAAGCTTCCCTGATTGTCTTTATTGATTGCAAATACTTCATCATCTGGCAAACCGGTATTATAATTAATTGTATTTACAATTTCGCCGACATTTTTATTTATAATAACTGCACCGCCAGAAAGTGTTGATATTGCAAACAAGTCATATGATATATTTACTGCGCTAACTAAATTGCTTTCTTCAATATATTCCTGAGCAGAAGTGTTATAAATATTTATTTTTTTTCCGTCGAATATATATAGTTTGTTGTTTTCTGTTCCTATAATTATTTGTGATTTTCTGAAATATATATCAAATAATATTTTTTTGCCTGCTATGTAGTTGCTTTTGTTTGTTAGTTTTAGTTTGCTGTCATCTTGTGCAAGGTAAAGACCTTCTTCTTTGTTCAGGAATATTTTATCGTTAAATTGAACTATACCGAAAAATTTTTCATTTTCATTAGAAATCCATGAATTTTGAAAACTGAGATTACTCTTATTTAATTGAATTAGAGCTTTATCGCTATAAAAGAAAATACTGTTATTATTAATTTTGATTTCACTAATTTCTCCAATATTTATTTTTTCAGTAGCCAAAGAGTGATATTGATATTTTCCTTTATTGTTTTTTTTCAAATATCCATAATCATTATTACACCCAACTAAAATTATATTGTTTTTATTTAGAGGTTTTATAATTAAAGGAATATTATTCGTTGAAATTTCTTGTAAATGTGATCCGTTAAATAAAATAATGCCTTTTTTATATGCAAAAAGTATAACTCCTTCATCATCCTGTGTAATTGACCAAATTTGTTCATCAATATTAAAATTGAAATTTGTAATATATGGATTGCCGGTATTTAAAATATCAACCTTAACCGGCTTAATAATTTTTGCGTATTTATTTGTATTAGTTACAAAATTAAGCTCATTATTATATTGATTTTTTGGTAAAAACCCACTTAAGTTGGTAATTATCAGAATAATAAGACTTATTTTGAAAGATGATAATAGCTTCATATTCAATATCTTTTCAAAAAAATAGTTGTTGTTTTAGTTAAATAAATATGCGTTTTATTTACATTTTTTTTATTATTATAAACTCAATGCAATTATTTTACCAAAACTATTAATTCTGAAATAAAGTTTTAAATTTTAACAATATTTTGATGAAAAATTTGAATAAGATTTCTTATTATTTGCTTAATACAAAATGTAATTTCGATTTATAAAATTTAAATTATTCATTAATTGAGTTAATGAATATTATTTGTGGTTTTTGATGATTTTATACAAAAAAAAGGTGCTATTATAATAACACCTTCAAAATATATAAATAAAAGTTTATTTAACAGTAAAACTTACAGATGCAATTTCTAAACCCTTAGTTGCATCGTCAGTATCATGCATTCTAATATCGTATTGGCCTGGCTCATTTGGAGCGGTGAATGTTAAAGTGCCTGAAGCTGAGCCTTTTAAGTATTCGTAATAAATGTCGTAATTGTCATTCTCAGCTTCTTTTCCATGTGCAACATTTGAAGGAATAATGCCAATCCATGCGTTTTCTTCCCAAGCCGGATTAGCTGTATATTCTATTTTTATTGATTAGCTGGGCGAGTATGTGTTTTTATCAATTTTTACATTGTAACTGCTACTGCTGCATGAAACAATAATAAAAGCAATTGAAAAAATAAGTGAGATTATTAGAATCCGTGTTCTTTTCATGATAATTTGTTTTAGTTAGTAATTTTACAATGAAAGAAACGAAATTTTATTTAGAAATCAAAATTTAATTATAAGAAAAATCTGCAGAAAGAGTGTTAAAATCTGGCGAAATAACTTTTCCCATTAATAAAATACTGTTGTTAATATTGTCTTTAACTAAAAATATAAATTGGTGATTTGCATTAAAATTAATATAATTTATATCACTATTTTGAGAAGACCAATCAGCATCGTCAATTTGTTGGGTGAGGTTTGTGTTTTTATTTTCTTCAACTTCAATTACTGTTTTTTGAATTAATTTTGAGATTTTAGTTTTTTCTTTAGTAATTCTAGAAAAATTTGCTTTATCGCCAAAAGGCAAATCGCAAGAATTTTCAGATATTAAATTTGAAACATCTTGATTGTAATCAATTTTAAATTTAGGTAAACGAACTTTTACCAATTTTGAATATAATTCTGTTGTCCAGAAATCTAAATTAACGGTGTTTATTGTATTTTCAATTGTATCAATAGAATTAACTTTTTTTGGTAAAATAATAATCATAGAAATATTTTTGCCTGAATAAGGCAGTTCTATTATTTGAAAAAGTTCATTTTCATTATATCTGTAATAAGAATATTGATTCATAAAATCAACTTTTCTTTTAGTACTGTCAGCTAAATAAAAATCGTCTTTACTTGTAAATTCTTCATTAAAAGGACTGTCCCAATTTCCATTTAAATAAACATAATTTGTGAAAATAAGGTCGTCGTACTCGTTAATTGCGTCAGGACTAATTATGGATCTTAAATTATAATTGCTTGATTTCTTTAACCATCTGTTTATTTGTTTGGTGGTTTTTTTACTAGAACTTTTATAATCTAAAGTTTGAACATGAGCTAAAAAATTTACTTTTAATAGGTTTTTGTATTTTTTTTGCATTTCTTTGGTTTCGTTATACCATAAAGAGTTGCCAATCAATAAATTAACTTCTTTGCTACTGTATATTATAAATCTTTTAATTAATTGTTTAAAGCTAAAAAGCACACCAAATTGAGTGATATAATACATTTTATCTGCAATTTGGGTTTTAGTTTCGCCATCGCTTCCAATGTATGCCATTGCCATTGTATTTGAAATCCCAAATGGAGAAATTACTATATTTTCACTGTTTTGATTTTTAAAATGTTTGTAAAAATCGAGCGAAAATTTGTTATTTCTTAATACGGTAGATTTAACATATTCGTCTTCCTGTGCAGAAATGTTTAAATTAATTGAAATAATTAATAAAATATATAAAATTTTTTTCATTCGGGTTATATTAAATAAATTGCAATTGTTTGACTACAAAATTAATACCTCTGTTTGGATAAATAAACTAGTTGATGATTTATTTTTGATATAAAATACAAATAGATGCTTTTAAGCATCTATTTGTGTTTTAGATTTTTTAAACACTAGTATAAAATATTAATATTTGGTTCTTCTTCTTTGTATTTGTCCATAAATATTTTCATTATTTTAGTATTATAGCATTTAATTGTGTTTAAGTTTTTTAAAGCTTTAATAGGTTTTAGCCATCTTACATCGGTACTTGAAAATTCTAAATGTTTTAATGATTGTAAATTTTCTATTTCGTTAAGATTTTTAATTTTAGTTCCGGATACTTTTAAAGTTTTAATATTTTTATAATTAGTAATTGCTTCTAAATTATCGATTCTTGTATTTGAACAATCAAGATATTCGATATTTTTTAAATTTTTAATTGGTTCAAGACTTTGAATTGGGTTTCTTGCGCAATGAAGCTCAGTTAAATTATTTAGATTTTTTAACGAAACTAAACTCATAATATCAGTATCAGAAAATTTAAGAACTTTTAAATTTACAAGCATTTCAACTGGTTTTAGTTCGTTAATTCCTTGATATTCTTTTAAGTCAAGTTCCTGAATTTCAGTTGTTTGCTGTAGTTGTTCTTTTGTTGGTTTATCTGTAAATCCTTTAATTTTTCTGAAAATATTTTTCCATTTTTCATCTAATAAATTCCACCAATCTGTAAGTTCCTGAGTTCTAAAAACTACAAGAGTTGTGTTGGTTTTATTTAAGATATTTTCTATTGATGTTTTTGTTAGTTTTGAATTATCGGCATAAATTATTTTCAATCTTTTTAACGAATCTAAAGAGCTAATGTCTTCAATTTCAGTATTATCGGCATTTATTATTTCTAAATTTGTGCATTTTGCTAAAGGCGATAAATTGGATATTTTTGTATTTGAGCAGTTTAAATAGTCGAGCTTTTTTAAGTTTGAAAGCGGACTTAAATCTATAATTTCGGTTTTTGAACAATCGAGTTTTTGTAAATCAATTAAAGCTTTTAGAGCTGTAAGTTCATTAACTTTTGTTCCTGAAATGTTTAATTTTGCAAGACTTGTTAATTTTTCTAATGTTTTTATGCTTGTAAATTCTGTTTTTCCAGAAATATCAATTTCTTTAGTAAGTGTTAGTTTATTTAATTGTTCTTTAGTTGGTTTATTTTTCAGATAATCTTTAATAAAAAATGTTTTCCAGAAGTCTGGCATTTCGTTCCACCAATTATTTAATTCGTTTGAATTAAATATAACCAAAGTATTTGGATGTTTTACAATAAAATTTATTGCTTTTTTATTGTCAATTCCGGAATTATCGCAATAAATGGCTTCAAGATTTGTTAAATTTTCTATTTCTGATAATGAATTTACCTGTGTGCTGTCGAAATAGATAAATTTTAATTTATTCATTTCTTTTAAAGGACTGATATCAGTAATTTTTGTTTTAGAAAAACTAATAAGTTCAAGGTTTTTATTTGAAACAAAATCGGTTAAACTTTTAATATTTGTATTGTCAAATTTTGCAATTTTAATATTTGTAAGTTCTTTTAAAGCCTCAGTATTTGTAACTTTTGTATTACTAAAACGTAAATCTTCAAGAGCAGATAGTTCAATAAATGCGTCAATACTGTCAACTTTAGTGTTTTCAAAACTTAACTTCCTTAGTTTCAAGAAGTTTTCAACTGTTGTTAAATCACTTATTTCTGTATTATCAAGATATAAATCCTGAAGCTGAGAAGCGTATTGTAAATGACTAATTGTACTGATTTTTGTATTTGAACAGTCTAAAACTTCCAATTTATTTAAATTTCTTATCGGATATAAATCAGAAATGGCTGTATTACTTAAATTTAATTTTTTTAGTCTGCTTAATTTGCTTAAAGGATTTAAGTTGTTGATATTCTTATTGTTAGAGATGTCAATTTCTGTAGTTTTCAAAACATTTTTTAATTGCTCGTAAGTTACAGGTTCTTTTAAATCCAGTTTTTTGTAGAAAATATTTTTCCATTCAGAGCTTAATCCTTTCCACCAATCTTTTAATTCGTCAGCTTCATTTAATTTTGTCGAATAAAAACTAACAATTTTTAAAGATTGTTCTTGCTCGTTTAAATTTATTTCGATGTATCTGTCTAAAAATGAATTAATTGTGTCATTAGATATTGTTATACCTTTAAGGTTTCTAACAGTTTTTACTTTAAAAACCGGTTGTTCGTCAGAATTATAAAATTGCTCAATGGTATCAATTTTAAATTTAAATTCAACTTTTTTGAAAAAGAAATCAATATCTTGCAAATATGCCTGTACATCTTTGTATGCGTATATTTGACGATTTTCATCAAGGTCATCTTCAACTTGTACATTTTCATCAAGAAAAATTTTGTTATAACTTTCGTTAATCATTATTTGCTTTTCGTAAGTTGGTGTGTATTCGCTTCCAATAGCATTTAAAGTTCCTTGCAGATATTCTATTAGTTGAGCAGCTTGATTTTTATATTGTTCAAAAGTTTCTTTTTTAGCTTCTTCTTCGGCTGTTTCTTTTTGTTTATCCTTATTTTTTTGTGCATTTACGGCATTTACTGAATAAAATAATATAAAAATAGCTAAAAAAATAAGTTTACTTAAGAGTATATTTTTTTTCATTTGAAAATTAGTTAAAAGGTTAATAATCAGTAAGATAATTGGTTTTTTGTTAATTTGTATTGTGAGTTATTAAGTTTATTAATGATGTTTTATCTTTTTCAGGGATTTTAATTAAATTAGATATAAGCCAGCCGGTGTTTTCGCCTTTTCTGTTAAAATTTTGAATCTCGAAATACCAATCTTTTATTTGAAAAACATGAAATTTTAATTCATTAACTGTAACAAATTGTAATTTTCCTCTTTTTGTTTCAAGAAAGAAAAGACTTAAATAATCGGGTTTGTAATTTTTAAAAGCATAATGCTCAATTTCTTTATTGTGGATAAATATTTTTCTTAAGTTCATAAATTCTAACTCGTGGCTCATTGGATGAATAAATTTATCAGTTGTTGGCGGATTTGTTTTAAATTCTTTATCTAAACTTGGGAAATACGCGTTTATAAATGACCATTTGTAGCCGCCTGTTTCTTTTTCTATTTGCAGATATAAAATTATATTTTCAGTTTTTCCGTTGTATAAAAAATCTGTAGAAATTTCTGCAAACCAATTATTTCCGTAAAAATCGAAATATTTTGAGTTTGTACTATTTAAAATATCTTTAATAAATTCGTTTTTTAAATTATTTGATATGTTAAAATTTTGATTATCAAATATATTGCTTAAATATTTTTTTCGTAATTGAGTGCTTCTGTAGTTTTTGTTTTCAGGATAAAGTCTGTTTCCGTGTAAATCTTCTTCGCCGTTAAATCGCCTAATAAATTGGTTTATTTGTTTTGTTGATGCATAAAGAGAAGTTTCGTCTTCATTTGTTCTTGGTTGCGATGAAACAAAATTGCTAATTAATAAAGTAAATAGTATGAATAAGAGTTTTTTGCGCATAAATTTTATATTATTTCAAGAAAATAATTGAAAAACAGATTGAATGTTTTTTATTGTTTTAAATGTGTTGCGAGTTACAGATTAATTTGTAATCTGTAACTCGCAATATTTAACTAATTTTATTGTGTTTATTAATAAAATCGGTAATATTATTTTGTAGTTTCTGTAACTCTTATATCACCAAGTAATACATCCCAAAATCCGATAGGAATACCATCAATTTGAGTTTGTTTTCTTTCAACATAAATAGTGATGTCTTTTTTTGTAACATCAACATATTTAAGACCTTCTTTTGTTGTTCCTTCAAATTTTTGATAAATTGTAATAACGCCAACATATCTTCCATCAGGTTGTTTAACTAAATCGCTAACATATTGTATGTTAAACCATGTAATATTTACTTTTTGGTAGTTCAGGCGCATCAATCTTTGAAGATATTCCTTAATAGGATAGTAGTTGACTTTTTTTCGGTGTAAAGAAGAAACTCCCATTTGACTTCCATCCATAAAGAGTTCTAATGTTCTTTCAATCACTCTGTTAGCTTCAGACCATTCGGTTTCTTTATCACCAATTATGCTGATATATTTGCTTAAATCTCTAACTTTTTCCATTGCAAGAGAGTCAACAGCAGCTTTTCTTTCAGGACTTAAATTGTCTTGAGCATTTGTTTTGTTAAGCAACAAAGTACTAAACAAAACTATTAATGAATATTTAAGTAGATTCATTTGTAAATAATTTTTATTTGTTATGTTTATATAAATCAAATAGTTAGTAAAGCAAAAGTTGAATATTGTAATTATTTATTACTTGAAAAATTAACTTTTAAACTTATGATTATTTAATTTTTTTTAAAATCAGAGTTTTAATTTTATTGTTTTCATCAAATTTAATTTCATTAACTATGTTTACATTAGTTTTTGTATCTTTTAAATAGTTTAGGTATTTCGAAATATTAGTTGGTTTATCATAATCTTTCATATTGTCGTTTTCGCTGATTATTATTAAAACATTAGAACTTGCAGAACTAAACATTTGAAGAGCCTGATTTATTTTATTATCAGCATCAGTTTCAGAAGAAGCATTTGCAATTTCATCGAAGTATTTTTTTAATTTGTTTTCAGGTTTTGCAGCGTCTTCGTTTTCTTTTTTAATTTTTGCCTTTTCCTCAGCAATTTTAGTTTCAAGAGTATTAATCATTGCATCAATTTCATTGTTTTTTAAATCAAGACTTTTTATATTAGCAATAATTACTTCTTTTTCTTCAATAGTGTAAGAGTCGTATTGGTCAATTAGTTTTTGTAAAGTAGCTTTACTTTTTTCGATTTCAGGATTAACTTTAACAACATCTTCTGTCTGATCATCAATAGAAACTATTTCTTTTTTTGATTTACAGCCTGAAGACATTAAAAAAATGCTAAAAGCGATAATTGCAACTATGTTAAAGTAAAATTTTGCTAAATTTAATTTGTTCGTTTTTTTCATAATTCTTTCATTTTTAATTAATTATTGTAAATAAGTTTATTTTATTATTTTACTAAAATAGCAACTAAAGATAAACGTTAAAAATATATTTTTAGTCTTTTTTTTAACTTATTCTAACTCCTAAAATTAATATATCATCAACTTGATATGTACTTCCTCGCCATTCTTTTAATTTGTTTTCTAAAATTTCTTTTTGTTCAATCATTGGTAATTCATGAATTTGCATTAAATATTCTTTAAATTTTGTTGTCATTAATTTTTCGCCTGTTTCTCCGTTAAATTGATCTATGTAACCATCAGAAAACAAATAGATTACATCATTTTTTTGTAATTGTATTTCGTTATTATAGAAAGGTAGAGTTTTTTTATAATAAATTCCTATTGGCATTCTGTTAGCTTTATATTTAATTAATTCTTTATTTCTGATTATATAAAGTGGATTATAGGCTCCTGCATATTGCATTTTTAAAGTTTGTGTGTCTAACGAGCACAAAGCGATATCCATTCCGTCTTGTGTTTCGCCTCTTTTTCCTTGCTGTTTTAATGATTTTATAACTGAATCGCGCATTTCGTTAAGAATGGTTCCGGCTTCAGTAACATTTTTTTTATTTACAATTTCATCTAATAAAGTAATTCCGAGCATACTCATAAATGCGCCGGGCACACCATGTCCGGTACAATCAACTGCTGCAAAAACTAATTTGTTGTTTTTAAGGCTGGCCCAATAATAGTCGCCGCTTACAATATCTCTTGGTTTAAAGAAAATAAAATGGTCTTTTAGTATTGAGTTCATATAATTTTCTTCAGGAAGCATTGCATCTTGAATTCTTTTGGCATAAATTATACTGTCTGTTATATTTTTATTTTTTACTTCCAGCTCTTCATTTTTTTTCCTTATTTCTTTTGTTCTCTCTTCAACTTTCTCTTCAAGAATTTTCTTTTCAGATATTAAATTACTTTCACGTACTTTTATATATAATATTATTGATGATATACTTACAATTGCTATTAATAAGTAAAACCATAATGATTTCCAAAATGGCGGTCTAATTGTAAAACTATAAGTTTGAGGTTTTTTGTTCCAAATTCCGTTATTATTTTTCCCAAGCACTTTAAAAGTATATTGTCCGGAAGGCAAACCCGAATAATTTGTGAATGTTTGTTTTGTTTCCGGAAGCCAGTCATTATCAGCACCTTCAAGCATAACTTTATAGCTAACTGCTTCTGAATTGCTTAAACAAATGCTTACATAATCAAAAATTACTGAGTTTTCATCGTATCTTAAAGATAAATTTTCTGTTAACGGTTTTTCAACCAAATTAACTCTTAATTTATTTATATGAGTTATTGGTTCTTTCATATTTATATGTTCAGCCTTTTTGTTTAGTTTTATTGCGCCTCTAACAGTTCCAAACCATATATTTCCTGATTTGTCTTTGCAAATTGCATTATCTTTTACTTCAATACCTGTAAATCCTGTTTTTGCTGTAAAAGAATAAAACCTATTGTCTTTAATCGAAAATTTATTTAATCCGCGACTTGTTCCAATGTATATATTTCCCTCATTATCAGATAAAATAGCCGTAATAAAATCAGCAAGTAAACCGTCTTGCATTTTAAAATGATTAACTATTTTATAATTTTCGTAAACAAAAATTCCCTGAGCGTCTGTTCCAACCCAAATTTTTCCTTTCGAGTCTTCGGTAATTGCTGTGGGCGTGAAAATTGTTTTAGAATCAAGAATATTGAAATTTGTGTCTTTATCGTTATAGATAGTAATTCCTTTTGCAAAAGCTCCAATCCAAAGTTTGTTTTTCGAATCAGAAAATAAAGCAGAAATATCGTTTCCGGCAAGTCCAAATTCATTTGAAATTCTTGCAATTTTATCGGTATTAATTTCATAATTTATTAATCCATCAGCAGTTCCAATCCATAAATTATTAGAATTATCAATTTCCATTGATGTAACAATTCTGTCGTTGCTTATATATCTGTTAATCAAGAAATTATAATCGAAACTTTTGTCTTTTTTTATATATTCAAATACGCCGGAATTTCCTGTTCCTATCCATATATTTCCATTTTTATCTTCTTTAATAAATCTTATTTGATTGCTTGGAATATCGCCGTTTTCAAAATTGTGGTATTTATTATTTTCTTTATAAAAGTTGTCTTTATTTATGATTGAAATACCTTTGTTTGTTCCAAACCAAAAGTTATTGTCTCTATCTTCAAGAATTGACCAAATATTATTTCCGTTAATTCCAGAATTTTCATTATAACTAATAAATTGTTCGCCTTTAAAAATAAACATTCCGTGCTCGTTTGAGCCAATTAGTATATTTCCTTCAATATCTTCAGCAATCGACCAAATTTTCAAATCGTTCAATCCGTTTAAATCATTAAAGGTTTTGAATTTATTGTTTTTTAAAACAGAAATTCCGCCTCCCCAAGTTCCAATCCAAATTTGATTTTTGCTATCTTGAGTAATTGTACTTATCCAATTATCTGCTAATCCGTTTTTTGTGTTGTAAGTTTCTATTTTCCCGTTTTTACTTAATTTATAAAGTCCGCCATGATAAGTTCCAAACCAAATATTTTCTTGATTATCTTCATACATTGCTGTAAACTGGAAAAATTGAGGCAGATTTTTAGGAACATAATCTTTAAAACTTTTTGTGGATTCATCATAATATTTAATAACTTTATCTACAATAAAATATAATGTTCCTTTTTTTGTCTGCATTATTTGAAAAACCAAATCGCTAAATCCAATTTCTCCACCTTTAAATTGCTTAATTATTAATTTTTTTTTGTCTTTTTCTTGCGGATTTGAGATTCTATAAACTCCTGAACCATAAGTTCCTATCCAGATATTATTTTTATTATCCTCATAAATATCAGTAATATTTCCTACTAAACTATCAATTTCTATTTTTTCTATTTTTTTGTTTTTTAATCTGCTAATTCCACCTCCAATATGCCCAAACCAAAAGCTGCCGCTTGAGTGTTGTGTTATTGTTCTAACACCATTTGTAGCTAAACCATCTTCAGTTGTATAATTTTTGAAATTTATCCCATCAAAACTAGAAACTCCGGCAGCTGTTCCTAACCATAAGTATCCGCTTTTATCCTGAAAAATTGTGTGAACTTTCGATTGTGCAAGTCCTTCTTTTACACTATAATTATCGAAGTAGTAATTTTGAGATTTTGATTTAGTTTCGGATAAAAAAATAAATAGCAAAACGAGAAATGAGTGTAGGATTAGTTTTTTCATTTTGAACATATTTAAGCTTAATTATTCATAAATTGTATAATTATTTTGCGTAAAGTATTGATTATTAATACATCATATCAATTTAATGAATAAAAAAGAACACCCAAATTTTGGATATTAAAATAATAAATAAAAGATAATCAATACGTTGTTTATATGTGTTTAGAATATTCGGGAAATAATTCCCGAATTATTCGGGTTTAATTTTTATAAAGGTAATAATTCGCTTTTTTAAAAGCAATTTTAACAAATTTCGTTTTTGTTTTGAATTGTATAAAAAGTAAATTCTGAAATAACAAGAAGTACAATTAATCGTTCAAACGCTGCCTAGGCTTATATAACAAAGCAGCGTTTGAAAAACTTATTTATTTTTTAATGAAAAAGAAAGTTCCGTTTTCATCTTCAAAACCTGATATTTTACCGAATTTTGGAGTTTGTTTGCTGTTTTGTTTAACAACCGACGAAACTTTAATAACAACTCTTTCAATTGGAACACAAGAGTTTGAATTAAAATTTAATGTGTTCGCAAAAGTTTGAGTAAATTGCGATTTGTCCGCAGCCAGCTCATATCCTGCTGAAGAAAAAACTTGAGAAGATTTAAATTTTGTTGCATTTGCATCATTACAATCTCTTTCTTTTGGTATTGAACGCATTGCCATATAAAAAGTTGGCCCAGATTCGCAAGCATCTGTAACTAAAAGAGTATGAGTTATATATTTAGAGTACGATTGCATTGATGCTTTTAAAGAATTAATGTTGTAATAGCTAAATTCATCGTCGCGCTGTGCGTCAACAGGAATCCAATATCCTGTTTCGTTAATAAATTTTCCGTGTCCGGCATACCAAACCAAAATTGAATTTACATGATTGCTTTTTACTAAATCTCTTAATTCAATGGCAAAAAATCTTTCCATTTGTTTTTTTGTTAAGTTTCTTTTGTGCAGTATGTTATGTATTTTGTATTTTGATAAAGCACCTTTCATTAAAGTAACATCTTTGCTGGGTCCTTTTAAGCTTGTAAACGACACATAATCAGAGTTTTCTATGAAAACAACCCATGTTTTCCCCATTGGATTATCGGCAAGCATTTCAATTCCACTTCTATTAAATTTATATTCTTTTATAGATGTATTTTCATAAATATCTTTAACAGTAATTGTAATTTTATCTTTGTTTGTAATAATAACTGTAGCGTTAAATTTTGGATTAGATTCATCAGGTTTGAAGCTTGCGTTAACGTCATCAACTGTTATAGACTTTATTAAACTTTCATCTTCAATTAATCCTTCAATGTATAGATTAGGGTCATTAGAATCTAAGTAGATTTCGCCATTGTCTGATGCAAAAGGACTAAGCATTTGAATATCAGGATTATTTGTTTCTGTTCGTATAAGTGTATAAACAAAAATTCCGCGATTGTTATATATGTCTTCAGCTTCAATGCTTATTTTCTTTTTCCCTTCAACATCAACATTTGCAATAAATCCCAATTTTATTGAATCCTTATCAAACTTAATTTCTTTGCCTTCAATAACTAATTTTAATATCGGACTGTCATCTACAACTTTAAGTTGAATTTTTAAGATTTTAGATTTTCCTGCAACTTCAATAGTATTAGTTTCTTTTTGCAAAGGTTCAATAATAGATAGCGTAGGTGATTTTTCTTCTCTGTTAAGCTCATATACTCTTTGTTGTGCATTAACAAGCAGTTTTTCGTTTTTTTTATCTGATTTGTCTAGCGAACAAATTTTTTCATAATCTTTAACTGCATTATTATAATCATTAATTTGTTCGTAAGATTTTGCTCTTAAAGTTAAAGCTTTTATATAGTTATTTTCAATATTTAAAACTTTTGTAAAATCATTTATTGCATTCTGATGTTGATTAAAATCCTGATATGCAATACCTCTGTTGAAAAATCCATCAACGTCATCTGGATATAAAAGAGTAATTTTAGATAAATCGTTTATAGCTGATGGATAATCTAAATTTTTCTTGAAAATTAAGCTTCTTACAATGTATGCGTATTTGCTTTTATTGTTAATTTTAATAGCATCATTTGCAGCTTCAAGTGCCAGATCTAATTTATTGTTATACATTCTAACATAAGCTAATTGCACAAGCGCTTTTAAATTTGTTGATTCAATTTTTATAGCTTCAAGATAATCTGCTTCTGCTAAAGCATAACTTTTTAACATTTGGTTTATCCAACCATGATAGAAAAAATTATCAGAAGTAGACGCTAAATTAACCAATATGTTAGATTCTTTTAGAGCATCTAAATATTTTTTAAGTTCGATATATGAAAGTACTTTATATTTATATGCAGCAATATCTTTTTTTGAAAGTTCTGTTGCTTTATTTAGCTGAATTACAGCTTTTTCATACTCTTCAAGCTCGTAAAAAAGTCTTCCTGAAATTGAAAATGCATCTTGCTTTTTTGGAGATATTATTCCAATGTTTTCATAATCTTTAGCTGCTTCTGCTTTCTTGTTTATTTTTAAGTAAGTTTCAGCTCTTTCATAAAATGCTTTTATAAATTGAGGTTCTAGTTCAATGGCTTTTGAAAATTGATTTATTGCTTCTTCATAGTTCCCTGCTTTAATAAAATCCTTCCCTGTTTTTAAAAGGCTTTTAGCATTTTGACTAAAAGCATAATTGCCAATTAAAATTAAGAGACTTAATGAAAATAATTTTAACTTTTTCATTTTTCCTTTATTTTTAGTTTAGTATAATAATACGTTTTTTTTCTTGTTTAAATTATATATTTATTAAGCAAATTTACTTAAAATTTACAAAATATAGATTTGAATTGATAATTTAAAAGATTTTTTTGATTAAAGTACAAGCATATTCTTTAAAATTAATAATTATTTTATTAAAAATTTCTAACTTAACTTAGAAAAAAGTATATTTGCCTGTATTTGAAAAAATAGGAAGTATGGCAAAAATTTTAGTTATTGACGATGAAAAGCCAATAAGAAATACATTAAAAGAGATTCTGGAATACGAAGATCACAAAGTTGATTTAGCATCTGATGGTTTTGAAGGATTAGAAAAATTAAGTGAAACCAGGTATGATATTGTGTTGTGCGATATAAAAATGCCAAATATGGATGGAATAGAAGTTCTTGAAAAAGTGATGGAAGAAAGTCCTGATGTTCCAATGATTATGATTTCGGGTCATGGTTCTGTTGAAACAGCTGTGGAAGCTTTAAAAAAAGGCGCTTATGATTTTATTGAAAAACCTCTCGAATTAAATCGTTTGTTAGTTACAATTAGAAATGCTCTTGAAAGAAAAGAGTTGATAGTTGAAACTAAAAATCTGAAAAGAAAAGTTAGCAAAACATACGAAATGGTTGGCGATTCTGAACCATTAAAGCAAATAAAAGAAATGATTGACCGAGTTGCACCAACTGATGCAAGAGTGTTAATTACCGGAAAAAACGGAACAGGTAAAGAATTGGTAGCAAGGTGGTTACATGAAAAAAGCCAAAGAATGGCTCAGCCTTTTGTTGAAGTTAATTGTGCTGCAATTCCTTCTGAACTTATTGAAAGTGAGTTGTTTGGTCATGAAAAGGGCGCTTTTACATCAGCACATAAACAAAGAAAAGGTAAATTTGAACAAGCTACCGGCGGAACTATTTTTCTTGATGAAATAGGTGATATGAGTTTATCGGCGCAAGCTAAAGTTTTAAGAGCTTTACAAGAAAATAAAATTGTTAGAGTTGGAAGCGATAAAGAAATAAAAGTTGATGTAAGAATTATTGCTGCAACAAATAAAGACTTGAAAGAAGAAATAAAAAATAATAATTTCAGAGAAGATTTATATCACAGATTAAGTGTAATTTTAATTCACGTGCCTTCTTTAAACGATAGAATTGATGATATTCCGTTATTGGCAGAGCATTTTATGAATTTAGTTTGCGAGGATTACGGAATGCCTAAAAAAAATATTACTGAAGATGCTTTAAATGAACTAAAAAAAATAAATTGGACAGGAAATATTCGTGAGTTTAGAAATGTATTGGAAAGATTAATAATTTTAAGCGAAGATACAATTTCAGGCGAAAGTGTTAAAGCTTTTGCTCAGCCAATTAGTAAATAAATTATTTATTATTTGTAATTGGTGAGGCTGTAGTTTTTTATCAGTAATATTATTAAGTGTAAGTATTGCATATTAGTATTAAGTAATTGGTATATTGGTAATTAGTAATTTTAAATTACTAATTCTAATTAGCTGATAATTAATGCAAAACAAATAATATTAAACATCAAAGAGTATTTTAAACTTAAGTGTTATATTTAATTGCTAATCAACTAATTACCAATATACTAATTATCAAATTCATGCGAATAGAAAAAGACTTTATAGGAGAAAAAAAAATACCAAAACACGCCTTATATGGAATTCATTCTGTTAGAGCTTTTGAGAATTTTCCATTTGAATCATCTTTTTTTATAGAATGGTATAAAGCTGTTGGAATTACAAAACTTGCTGTTTATCAAACATATAAAAAGTTTAAAAAAGCTATTGAGCAAAAATATAAAAATCAGAAATTACCATTAAATTTTATTGCTGATGAAATTATTGATGCTTTAATAGAATCTTCAAAAGAAATAGCAAAAGGCCAATATTTTGATAATTTTATTATTCCTGCAATACAAGGTGGAGCAGGAACTAGTATAAATCTTGCAGTTAATGAAATTATTACAAATGTTTCATTACTAAAAATTGGCAGGCAAATAGGTGATTATAAGATAATTGATCCAATTGAACATGCTAATATTTTTCAATCAACAAACGATGTAATTCCTACTTCTTTAAGAGTAGCTATATTGTTGTTGCTTAACGATTTAGAAGAAAATATTAACAAACTTCGCTTTCAAATTGAAATTGTTGAAAAGCAAAGCAGCAATAGTTTGCGCATTGCTTATACTCAAATGCAGGAAGCAGTTCCTTCTTCTTATGGTAAATTATTTAGTGCATATAACGATGCTTTGTCGAGAGATTGGTGGCGAGTTTCGAAATGTTTTGAAAGGATAAAAGTTGTAAATCTTGGTGGAAGTGCTGTTGGAACTAGCATTACTGTTCCCAGATTTTTTTTAATGACAGTAGTACAAGAACTACAAGAAATTACAAATTTACCTGTTACGCGAGGCGAAAATCTTTCAGACACGACTGCAAATCTTGATTCTTTTGTCGAAATTCATGCTATTTTGAAAGCTCATGCAGTAAATCTTGAAAAAATGGTTTCAGATTTAAGATTATTGTCGTCAGATTTTGTTAAAACCAAAGAAATTGAAATACCTAAAAAGCAAGTTGGAAGCTCAATTATGCCTTCAAAAGTAAATCCGGTTATACCGGAATTTGTTATTTCTGCAGCTCACAAAATTTATAGTAACGATGTGTTAATCACCAGTTTATCAGCACAATCGTGCCTAGATTTAAATGCATATATTCCAACAATTGGAAATGCTATAATTGAAAGCCTAAAACTTTTAATATCAGCAAATAAAACATTGTTAAATAATTTATTTAAAGATATAATTATAAATTCAAATGTTTCAATATCAAGGCTTTACTCAAGTCCTGTTATTGCAACAGCATTGTTACCTTATATCGGATATAATAAATCTGCCGAATTGTCTAAAGAGATGATTAACAGCGGAATAGATGTTTTTAATGCAAACCAAAAGCTTAAATTTATTGATAAAAATAAATTATCCCAAATTTTAAGTGCTGATAATCTTCTAAAATCAGGATATTCAATCGAAGATATTATTTAAAAAATATCTGCAAATAAAAAATCTCACCTAATAAGTTTAGATTTTGGTAATATTTCATTAAATTGTAACGAAATTAATTAATCTCAATTAAATTTTGTTCGAAATATTAATTTAAACCTAAAAATCCTGATGAATTATTACCTTTTAGCATTAATAATTGCATTAATAATTATTGTAATTCTATATTATAATAAATTTGTTTCTATCCGAAATAAAATTGAAGAAGCCTGGAGTTCAATTGATTTTCAGATAAATAGAAAATACGAATTAATTGAAACGCTAACTGAAATAACAGGCGATTTTTCTGAAGAAGAAAAGCTCTATTTAAATCAAATTTCTGAACTAAAACATATAGATATTGATGTAAATGAAATGAGTAAACAATCTGAAAATCAACAAAATATAAATGCAGAATTGAAAAAATTATTTACAACTGCCGAAACAAATCCAAAATTAAAATCAAATCAGAATTTTATTGAATTTCAAAAAAAAATATCCCAAATTGAAGATGAAACCCAAAAATCAATCAGATATTATAATGCTTTAGTTAGAGACAAAAATAGCATGATTGAAAAATTTCCGAATAATATTTTTGCGAAAATATTTAATGTTTATTTATCAGATTATTTTAATATGCAAGTATCACATTAATAATGTTTTATGATTTAAAATCTTTTTAAAATATAAACACATGAAATATATATTATCCTTTCTATTATTTATCATTATTTTTAACATAAATGCACAAGAAGCTTTCTATATTAAAAATTTTGATGTTAATATTTTAGTAAATAACGACGGCTCTTTCGATGTAACAGAAAAAATACACGTTTTTTTTAACGAAAGCAGGCGAGGAATTATCAGACAAATTCCGTATAAATATGATATTGAGGAAGTTAATGACAGTTTGATTGCAGAAAGAACTGAAAATAGCGACACATACGAAATATTATTCGAAAACATAAAAGTTGATACATTTGAATATAAAACTTATACCGAAGGATATTTTCAATATATAAGAATTGGTTCAGAAAATAAATATCTTAAAGATGATGTTGAATATACAATTAAATATAAAGTTTGGGGAGCATTAAACAGATTTGAAAATCACGACGAATTTTATTGGAATATAACAGGAAATGGTTGGGATTGCAAAATTCAAAAAGCAACATTTAAAATTAATTTTGAAAAAGAAACTAATTTAACAGATGAAAATATTAGAATTTATACAGGAACTTCGGGCGAAAAAAAATCAAATGCAGCAATTAATTTCGATTCAAAATCAATTTCGGGATATTTAACAAAAAGCTTAGAAGCTTACCAAGGAATAACTATTGCTGTAAAATTGCCAAAAAACTATTTTAAAAATATTGAAACACCAATCGAAAAATATGCCGCAAACTATTATATAAAAAACCATAATGCAAATTATAATATAAATAAAGATGCATCAATTGATGTTGATGAAGTATTTGATATTAAGCTAGTTGGTAAACTTTATTCCTTCGAAAGAAATTTCCCCGACGATTATGAGTTAAATGGCGAACAAAGGCATATTCTAGTTAAAAATATAGAAGCTTTTGCTTTAAATAATAATAACGACACAATTATTTTAAGCGATATTAAACCGGATAAATTACATTTTGGTTCATTTCAAATTTTTACAAAAACATACGGAGGTTTTAAAACCGATTTTAAAATCAGATTAAAATATAAATTACTTGGAGTTTTAAATTTCACTAACGATTACGTAAACATAAGCTGGCCTATAATTCCAAAAGAAATTATAGAACCTGTTGAAAATTCATCTTTCGAAATAGAAATTGAAAAAGGAATTAAGTTTAACGATAAATCTGTTTCATTTTATAACAATATGTCGCCAACAGACAGTATTGAATATCAGATAAATAACAATAAAATAGAAGGAAAATTAGTACATCGACAAGTAAATAATACCGGATTTAATTTTTATATAGAATTAGACCGAAATTCAATAAACAAGAAAGCCCTTCCTTTATATGTTTATGCCGGAAATTATATTATTGAAGATTTTTTTTCAAACATAACAATAGAAAAAAATGGAGTTATTAATGTATCTAATAGAGTGATTATTAGATATATAACACATTACAATAATTATTTTTATGCATATATTAAAAACAAATACAATAATAAAATTTCAGATAAATTACCAAAACTCAATTTTCCAAAACGAAGATTATTCAGCACAAATTATTATCCGTTAATTTATGATGTAAAAAGTAGCGATTCGTTAACAGAGTTTACCCATAATAAAAATTATAACATTTTAAAATGGTATAATAAAGGATATAAAAATGAATGCACATATACTTATGAATATAAAATATATGATTTGTTGGTTTCAGAAGATGAAAAATACAATTTAAAAATTCCATTATTTTATGATTTTGAAGAAACAGTCATACATGCTTCATATACAATAAATTTTGCTGATAATAAAAATCACGAAAACGTCATTCATAAATCATATTTATATTACAATCATAAAAACGGAGAAAATCAG
The DNA here is from genome assembly GCA_016937695.1 of Bacteroidales bacterium. GTDB lineage: Bacteria > Bacteroidota > Bacteroidia > Bacteroidales > NBLH01 > NBLH01. The sequence goes on along the minus strand of JAFGWC010000074.1, from coordinate 63,023 downwards.
AATATCTACAATAAATATGGAGCATTTACAGGCGAATTTGAAGCAATAAATGCCGGAACAACACCAATAGCAGAAATATCTTTCCCAAAAAATTTGTTAAAAGAATCAAATACAAAACAAGATATTAAACTTATAATAAATAATAATAAGCTGATTTACAGATTGTTATTGATATTAATAGTTCTTTATATAATATGGTTTATTTTTGGTCGCGATAAAAAAGATTCAATAACAGTTCAATATTATCCGCCAGAAGATTTAACTGCGGCAGAAGCAGGATATATTTGGGACAATAAACTTCACAAAAGAGATTTAATAGCATTAATTTACGAATGGGCAGGAAAAAAATATTTAAAAATAGAAAACACTGTAAACGAAAAATATAAATTAATTAAACTCCAGGAATTACCAAAAACAGCAAAAAATTTTGAAAAAACTATTTTTAACAAATTCTTTTATCGAAGAACAGAAGTGGAAATTTCTACATTACGAAACTCCTTTTATTATGTTTTAGAAGAAGCAACAAAACAACTTCTAAATCATTCATTATTAAGTAGTTTATATAAACCTGGAACACGAATTTTCAGCAAGATACTTTATATATTTAGTATAATCATTTTTTCAATTGCAGCCATATTATTAATTATTTCACTATTTAGTTTAGATTTTCAAGCACCAATAAGTTTTACAATTTTTGGATTAATAATTATGTACTTTAGTAAAATAATGCCAAAATACGGACATTTCGGCTCTAAAAAACATAAAGAATTATTAGGCTTTAAAGAATTTATAGAAAAATCTGAACTTCCAAGAATCGAAGAACTGCTAAAAGAAAATCCCGAATATTTTAATCAAACAATTGCTTATGCCATTGTAATGGGAATGGGAAACCTTTGGGCAAATAAATTTCAACCACTATTAAAAGAACCACCATCATTTTATAATACTAACAGTAAAACACAATATTCAACAATCGGCATTGTAAACGATTTTATTACAAGCATGCATAAAATGGAAACAGATTTAAACTATAAAAAACCGGTATCATATTCTTCTAGTTCATACTCTTCATCGTCCTCCTCCTCATCTTCTTATCGTTCATCAAGCAGCAGCTATTCATCATCTTCAGGAAGCGGAAGTAGTAGTTTTAGTAGTAGTGGTGGCTCTTCTGGTGGAGGATATGGCGGTGGCGGAGGAAGCAGTTGGTAAGTATTTTTATAATAACATAAAAAAAAGTTAATGCTAATCTTAAATATATAAAAAAACATTCTAAACATCAAGTTTCATATGATTTTTGTATGTGATTATATGCAAAATAGGAATTATGTGAAAATTTATATGATTTTTTTTCAATAACTATTTGTCTATTTAATAAATAGTTCTATTTTTGCAGCCGTTTTTTCACATAGATTTAACAAAATTTCGTTTGTAAAATGTTGAAAATCATGTTATAAAAGTTAAAAAAAATAGAAAATAGAAATTCTTTATAAATTCTTTAACCAATCTATTGTATTAACGAAAATAAATTTTACCTTTGCAAACCAATTTTAACGAGTAAATTTAATAAAATATATTGCCTTTATGCCTACAATACAGCAGTTAGTACGAAAAGGGAGAACAAAAATTGACGAGAAAAGTAAAGCTCCGGCATTAGATAATTGTCCTCAAAGAAGAGGTGTTTGTGTAAGAGTTTATACAACTACACCAAAAAAACCTAATTCAGCAATGAGAAAAGTTGCCAGAGTGAGGTTAACTAATGGAAAAGAAGTTAATGCATATATACCAGGAGAAGGTCATAACTTACAAGAACACTCTATAGTTTTAATTAGAGGTGGTAGAGTTAAAGACTTACCCGGCGTTAGATATCACATTATTAGAGGTGCATTAGATACCTCAGGTGTTGAAGGTAGAACACAAAGACGTTCTAAATATGGAACAAAAAGACCTAAAGTTAAAAAATAGTCTAAAATCATTGAAATAGAATAAAATGAGAAAAAGGAAACCAAAAAAGCGCATATTATTGCCGGATCCAAAGTTTAATGATACTTTGGTTACACGATTTGTCAATGATTTAATGATTTCTGGTAAAAAGAATATTTCATACGAAATTTTTTATAAGGCTTTAGATATTGTTAATGAAAAAAGTCCTGATAAAGAAAAATTACCTTTGGATATTTGGAAAAAAGCACTTGAAAACATTACACCTTCTGTAGAAGTTAAAAGCAGACGAGTTGGTGGAGCAACTTTTCAAGTACCAATGGAAATCAGACCTGAAAGGAAAGTTTCAATTAGTATTAAATATATGGTTTCTTTCGCTCGTAAAAGAAGCGGAAGATCAATGGGTGAAAAATTAGCTGCAGAAATTATTGCAGCATATAATGAAGAAGGTGGTGCTTATAAGAAAAAAGAAGATATGCACCGTATGGCTGAAGCAAATAAAGCATTTGCCCATTTTAGATTTTAAGCATTTCGACAGAGAATAGTAATGAAGGAAGATTTAAGAAATACAAGAAATATTGGTATCATGGCTCACATTGATGCTGGTAAAACAACAACAACTGAAAGGATTCTGTTTTACACAGGTATCACGCATAAAATTGGTGAGGTCCATAATGGTGCTGCTACTATGGATTGGATGATTCAAGAGCAAGAGAGAGGGATAACTATTACATCTGCCGCAACCACTACATTTTGGAAGTATAAAGATGTTGATCACAAAATAAATATTATTGACACACCTGGGCACGTAGATTTTACAGTTGAAGTTGAAAGATCTTTAAGAGTTTTAGATGGTGCTGTTGCTGTATTTTGTGCTGTTGGAGGTGTAGAGCCACAATCAGAAACAGTTTGGAGACAAGCTGATAAATATAAAGTACCAAGAATTGCATTCATTAATAAAATGGATAGAAGTGGTGCAGATTTTTATGGTGTAGTTAATCAGATTAAAGAAAAATTGGGTGCAAATCCAGTACCTCTTCAGTTGCCAATTGGTTCTGAAGAAAACTTTAAAGGAATTGTTGATCTTATCGAAAGAAAAGCTATCGTTTGGAAAGAAGATGAAACTATGGGAGTGAAATATGAATATATTGATATTCCTGAAGACATGATTGAAACGGTAGAAGAATGGAGAGAAAAATTAGTTGAAGCAGTAGCTGAATCTGATGATAAATTTCTTGAAAGATTTTTCGAAGATAGGAACTCAATTACTGTTGAAGAATTCATGGCAGTTACTAGAAAAGCCGTGATTGACATGAAAATTATTCCTGTATTCGCCGGTTCTGCGTTTAAAAATAAAGGAGTTCAAAGATTACTTGATGCAATCGTAGCTCTTTTACCTAGCCCACTAGATATTGAAGGTATTGAAGGAATCAATCCTAAAAATGATGAAGCTATTACAAGACTTCCATCATCAGAAGAACCATTATCAGCATTAGCATTCAAAATTGCTACCGATCCATATGTAGGTAGATTAGCATATATCAGAGTTTATTCAGGCGTGTTAAAATCAGGTTCTTATGTTTTTAATCCAAGAACTAATAAACGTGAACGAATTTCTCGTTTATATCAAATGCATGCAAATAAGCAAAACCCAAAAGATGAAATTAATGCTGGAGATATCTGTTCTGCAGTAGGATTTAAAGATATTCGTACTGGTGATACTCTTTGTGATGAAAACAAACAAATTGTTTTAGAATCAATGACTTTCCCTGAACCAGTAATTGGTATTGCAATTGAGCCAAAAACACAAAAAGATTTAGATAGATTAGGCATAGCACTCAACAAACTTGCTGAGGAAGATCCTACATTCAAAATAAAAACTGATGTCGAAACTGGTCAAACAGTGATTAGTGGAATGGGTGAATTGCATTTAGAAATCTTAGTAGATAGATTGAAAAGAGAATTTAATGTCGAATGTAATCAAGGTGCGCCTCAAGTTGCTTATAAAGAGGCAATTACGGCTACGGTAAATCACAGAGAAGTATTTAAAAAACAATCTGGTGGTAGAGGTAAATTCGCTGATATTATTTTTGAAATATCTCCTGCAGACGAAGGATTTGTTGGTTTACAGTTTATTGATAATGTAAAAGGTGGTAATATTCCACGTGAATATATTCCTTCAGTTGAAAAAGGATTTAAAGAAGCTATGGCAAATGGTCCTTTAGCTGGTTATCCGGTTGATAGTTTGAAAATTACACTATTAGATGGTTCATACCATGCTGTAGATTCAGATCAATTATCTTTTGAATTAGCTGCCAAAATGGCATTTAAACATTCAGCTTCCAAAGCTAAACCTATTCTTCTTGAACCAATTATGTATACAGAGGTTGTAACACCAGAAGAGTATATGGGTGATATTATTTCTGACTTCAATAAGAGAAGAGGTCAAATTGAAGGTATGGAATCTAAAGGAAATGCAAGAGTAGTAAAAGCTAAAGTTCCACTTTCGGAAAAATTTGGATATGTTACTGTTTTAAGAACAATATCATCAGGTAGAGCAACTTCAACAATGGAGTTTTCACACTTCGCTGAAGTACCTGCTGCAATAGCAAAAGAAGTTATAGAGAAAAATATTGGTAAATCAGAATAATTAATAAACTTATGAGTCAAAAGATTCGAATAAAGTTAAAGTCGTACGATCATAATTTAGTTGATAACTCAGCTGAAAAAATCGTAAAAACAGTAAAAACAACAGGTGCAATAGTAAGTGGTCCAATTCCATTACCAACACACAAAAGAGTATTTACAGTATTAAGATCGACTTTTGTGAATAAAAAATCTAGAGAGCAATTTCAACTTTCTTCATTCAAACGATTAATTGATATTTACAGCTCAACGCCTAAAACAATTGATGCTTTAATGAAATTAGAGTTGCCAAGTGGTGTTGAAGTTGAAATAAAAGTATAAATAATATTTAAAGCAAAAAAATGCCAGGTTTAATAGGAAAAAAAATCGGAATGACATCCGTTTTCAGTGCCGAGGGAAAAAATATTCCATGCACTGTTTTAGAAGTTGGTCCATGCGTTATTACTCAAATTAAGACAATCGAAAATGATGGGTATAATGCAATACAGCTTGCTTATGATGACAAATCAGAAAAGCATTCTAATAAAGCAGAAATTGGACATTTCAAAAAAGCAAAAACTCTAGCAAAGAAAAAGGTTATTGAACTTAAAGGATTTGTAAAAGATTGGAAAATCGGTGATGTTATCACTGTTGACTATTTTGCAGGTGACAAGTGGATAGATGTTAGTGGTATTTCTAAAGGTAAAGGGTTTCAAGGAGTTGTTAAAAGATATAACTTCAGAGGCGTTGGAGATGCAACTCATGGACAGCACAACAGATTAAGAGCACCTGGTTCTTTAGGAGCATCATCATATCCATCTAGAGTTTTTAAAGGAATGCGTATGGCAGGTAGAACTGGCGGCGATAAGATTAAAATACTTAATTTAAGTATCGTAAAAATAATACCTGAAAACAATTTATTAATATTGAAGGGTTCCGTACCGGGACCGAAAGGTTCATATATAATTATTGAAAAGTAATGGAACTGAAAGTATATAATATAAAAGGAGAAGAAACTGGTAGTCAAGTTACACTTGATGATACTATTTTCGCAATAGAACCTAATGATCATGCACTTTATCTGGATGTTAAGCATTATATGGCTAATAACAGACAAGGGACTCATAAATCAAAAGAACGTGCCGAAGTAGCTGGAAGTACAAGAAAGATTAAAAAGCAAAAAGGTACTGGTACAGCAAGAGCTGGTAGTATTAAAAGTCCTGTTTTTAGAGGTGGTGGTAGAGTATTTGGACCAAGACCAAAAGATTATAGTTTCAAATTGAATAAAAAAATTAAACAATTGGCTAGAAAGTCAGCACTTTCTTATAAAGCTAAAGAAGAAAAAATCATTATTCTTGAAAACTTTAATTTTGATACCCCTAACACTAGTGAATATCTAGCAATTAAAAATAATTTAAAAATTGCTGATAAAAAAACACTATTAGTTTTACAGGAACCAAATAAAAACATATATTTGTCGTCCCGAAATTTAAAGGGATCAAAGACTGTAATTGCTTCAGAATTAACAACTTATGACATCTTAGATGCTAAAACTATATTATTTGTTGAAGGCTCATTAGATGTTTTAGAAAAAATGTTTTAGATATGAATATCTTGTTAAAGCCCATTATAACTGAAAAAATGACAATGCAAGGCGAAAAATTAAATCGCTTTGGCTTTATCGTGGACAAGAATGCAAATAAGATACAGATTAAAAAAGCTATTGAAAGCTTATATAATGTAACTGTTGAAGATGTAAATACTATGCGATATGCTGGAAAAACAAAATCTAGATTTACAAAAGCAGGTGTTGTTAAAGGCCAGGCTGTCGCATATAAAAAAGCAATAGTTACTTTACATGAAGGAGATACGATTGATTTTTATAGCAATATTTAAGAAAAATGGCAGTACGAAAAGTTAATCCGACTACACCGGGACAAAGAGGCAAAGTTGCTAGTACTTTTGAAAGTCTAACAACTAATGAAAATAAACCTGAAAAATCATTATTGAGACCGATTAAAAAATCTGGCGGACGTAATGATACAGGTAAAATGACTGTTAGAAATATCGGTGGAGGTCATAAAAAAAGATATCGTCTTATTGATTTTACAAGAGATAAGGAAGGAATTCCCGCAAAAGTAAAAACAATAGAATATGATCCTAACCGTTCTGCAAGAATTGCTTTAGTGGTTTATGCAGATGGTGAAAAAAGATATATAATTGCACCTAATGGTATTGAAGTTGATCAGGAAATCAATTCAGGTAAGGGTATTGCACCAGAAATTGGAAATACACTTTATCTATCAGAAATTCCTTTAGGAACAATAGTTCATAACATTGAGCTAATACCTGGCAAAGGAGCTGTAATGGCTAGAAGTGCTGGAGCATATGCTCAATTAACTTCACGAGATGGTAAATATGCAATAGTTAAATTGCCATCAGGTGAAACAAGAATGATTCTTATAACATGTAAAGCTACAATAGGATCTGTTTCTAACTCAGACCATGCTCTAGAAAGATCTGGTAAAGCTGGTAGAAGTAGATGGTTAGGTAGAAGACCAAGAGTAAGAGGGGTTGTTATGAATCCTGTTGATCACCCAATGGGTGGTGGAGAAGGTAGAGCGTCTGGAGGTCATCCACGTTCAAGAACTGGTTTGTTGGCTAAAGGCTTCAAAACCAGGTCTAAGAAAAAAGCTTCAAACAGATATATTATTGAAAAAAGAAAGAAATAATCTTTTTATAAATTGAATTATGAGTCGTTCACTGAAAAAAGGTCCTTATATTAATTATAAGTTAGAAAAAAAAGTTTTTGCTATGATAGATTCGGGCAAAAAATCAGTAATAAAAACTTGGGCAAGAAACTCAATGATTTCACCTGATTTTGTTGGCCAAACCATAGCTGTACATAATGGTAATAAATTTATTCCTGTTTATGTAACAGAAAATATGGTAGGTCATAAACTTGGAGAATTTGCTCCAACAAGAACTTTTAGAGGACATGCAGGAAATAAAAAGCGTTAAGCTTAAAGATTAACATTTATTGCAATGGGAGTTAGAAAACACAATAGAGCAGAAAAAATTAAAGAGGCAAAAAAAGCTAAATACTACGCAGTATTGAGAAATTGCCCAACATCACCAAGAAAAATGAGATTAGTAGCTGATTTAATCCGTGGTGTTGATGTTAAACGTGCACTTGATGTCCTGAAATTTAGCCCTAAAGAGGCTTCTAACAGGATGGAGAAATTAGTCTTATCTGCTATATCAAATTGGCAAATAAAGAATGAAGGCGTTCGCATGGAAGAAGCAAATTTATTCATAAAAGAAGTTTTTGTAGATTCAGCCAGAATGCTAAAAAGGCTAAGACCAGCTCCACAAGGCAGAGCACATAGAATACGTAAAAGGTCAAATCACGTAACGGTAATTTTAGAAAGTAAACAAACTTTAGAGTAGATGGGACAAAAGGTTAATCCGATAAGCAATAGGTTAGGCATCGTTAAAGGATGGGATTCTAACTGGTATGGAGGCAAAAATTACGCCACAAAATTAGTTGAAGATACTAAAATTAGAAAGTATTTAAATGTTCGTTTGGCTAAAGCCAATATATCAAAAATAGTGATAGAAAGAACTTTAAAACTAATTACTGTTACAGTACATACTTCAAGACCAGGTATCATAATTGGTAAAAGCGGACAAGAAGTTGATAAACTTAAAGAAGAATTAAAGAAGATTACTAAAAAAGAAGTTCAAATAAATATATTTGAAATTAAAAGACCTGAACTTGACGCTGTTTTAGTAGGAAAAAATATTGCTCGACAAATTGAAGGAAATATTGCATATAGAAGAGCTATAAAAATGGCTATTGCTGCTTCAATGAGAATGGGAGCTGAAGGAATAAAAGTACTTATTTCAGGAAGACTAAACGGAGCAGAAATGGCCCGTTCTGAAACATATAAAGAAGGACGAATTCCATTACATACTTTTAGAGCAGACATAGATTATACTTTAGCTGAAGCACTAACTAAAGTTGGTTTGATGGGTGTTAAAGTGTGGATTTTCAAAGGAGAAGTTTACGGTAAACGTGATTTATCGCCTAACTTTGGAATGAAGACTCAGAAACAACAACGAGGGTTTAAAAAGCGTAGAAAATAATATAGGAGTTAGAACATCATGTTACAACCAAAAAAATCAAAATTTAGAAAGCAACAAAAAGGAAAAATGAAGGGAATTGCCCAAAGAGGTAATAGTCTTGCATTCGGTTCTTTTGGGATTAAAGCTTTAGAAACTACATGGATTACAGGAAGACAGATTGAAGCTGCTCGTCAGGCAGTTACAAGATATATGAAAAGAGAAGGTCAGATTTGGATTAGAATATTTCCGGATAAACCGATAACTAAAAAACCTGCCGAAGTAAGGATGGGTAAAGGTAAAGGAGCACCTGAACTTTGGGTTGCAAGAGTTACACCAGGCAGAATACTTTTTGAAGCTGAAGGGGTACCTTATGAAATTGCTAAAGAAGCACTTAGGTTAGCTGCACAGAAATTGCCTATCACGACTAAATTTGTCGTTAGACATGATTATGATGAAACAATAAAAGTTGAATAATGAAAAATTCGGAGATTAGAGAATTGTCAACAAAAGAGCTTGTTGAAAAAATTGATGATCAAAAAGCTCTTCTTGTAAGAATGAGACTTAATCATGCTGTATCGCCTTTAGAAAATCCTAATAAATTAGGTGAAACAAAAAGAGATATTGCCAGATTAGTAACTGAACTCAGAAGTAGAGAATTATCTGAAAATAAGAAATAGATAACTATCGATATGATAAATAGAAATTTAAGAAAAGAGCGAATTGGTTTGGTTGTCAGTAATAAAATGGATAAGTCCATTTTGGTAATTGTTAGAAGAAAAGTGAAACATCCAATTTATGGAAAATTCATTAACAAGTCTAAGAAATTTATGGCACATGATGAAAAAAATGATTGTAATCCAGGCGATACTGTAAAAATCATGGAAACCAGACACTTAAGTAAAAACAAGAGCTGGAGACTTGTGGAAATAATTGAAAGAGCAAAATAATTATGGTACAGCAGGAATCGAGAATGAGTGTAGCTGATAACAGCGGCGCTAAAGAAGTATTAGTAATTAGAGTTCTTGGAGGAACAAAAAAACGTTATGCATCACTTGGCGATAAAGTTATAGTTACCGTTAAAAGTGCTATTCCTTCAGGTGATATAAAGAAAGGTGCAGTTTCTACTGGTGTGGTTGTTCGAACAAAGAAAGAAGTTAGAAGAGCTGATGGCTCTTATATCAGGTTCGATGACAATGCTGTAGTCCTTTTAAATAGTGCAGGTGAAATGAGAGGAACAAGGATTTTTGGTCCGGTTGCTAGAGAATTAAGAAGCTCTTATATGAAAATAATTTCTCTTGCACCTGAAGTTCTTTAATCTGAAAAAATAAACTTATGCAAAAGAAATTACATATTAAAAAAGGTGATATGGTTTATGTGAATGCCGGTGAAGATAAAAAAAAACGCGGCAGAGTATTAGAAGTAATAAGAAAAACCAATAAAGCTATCGTTGAAGGTGTTAATATTGTTTCTAAACACACAAAACCAAATGCGGAACATACTGAAGGTGGGATTGTAAAGAAAGAAGCACCTATTCATATTTCAAACTTAATGGTTATTGACCCAACAACTGGAGAACCAACAAGAATTGGAAGAAGAAAAAATGAAAATAGTAAATTAGTGCGATATTCAAAAAAATCAAAAGAGGAGATTAAGTAATGGACTACACGCCTAATCTGAAAAGAAAATATAAAGATGAAATTATGCCAAATTTAATGAGAGAATTTGGGTATAAAAGTGTAATGCAAATTCCAAACTTGGAGAAAATTGTTATTAATCAAGGAGTTGGAGAAGCAGTTACAGATAAGAAGCTTTTAGATATCGCTATTCAAGAAATAACTGAAATCGCAGGTCAGAAAGCAGTTGCTACCTTATCTAAAAAGGACATTTCAAATTTTAAGTTACGTAAGAAAATGCCTATCGGCGTAAAAGTAACTTTAAGAAGAGAACGTATGTATGAATTCCTTGAAAGATTAATAGCGGTTTCAATACCTAGAGTAAGAGACTTTAATGGTATATCTTATAAATTTGATGGGAAAGGTAATTATACATTAGGAATACAAGAGCAAATTATATTTCCTGAAATAATTATTGATAAAGTTAACAAAATTTTAGGAATGAATATTACTTTTGTAACTTCAGCCAAAACAGACGAAGAAGGATATGCTTTATTAAAAGAATTTGGATTACCGTTTAAAAATATAAATAAGAATTAGTATGGCTAAAGAATCAATGAAAGCTCGTGAAGTAAAACGACAAAAATTAGTTGACAGATATGCTGAAAAACGTGCCAAACTTAAAGCGGAAGGCGACTATGTAGGACTACAAAAACTACCTAAGAATTCATCACCTGTTAGGTTACATAACAGATGTAAATTAACAGGACGTCCAAAAGGATATATAAGACAATTTGGAGTAAGTAGAATTACATTTAGAGAAATGGCTTCATATGGTTTAATCCCAGGTGTTAAAAAAGCGAGTTGGTAAAAAATAAATTTTAAAAAAATGACAGATCCTATAGCAGATTATCTTACTCGAATTAGAAATGCAGTTGCAGCTAAACATAAAATAGTTGAAATACCTGCATCTAATTTAAAAAAAGAGATTACAAAGATATTACACAATAAAGGATATATTTTAAGCTACAAATTTGTTGATGATAAAGTTCAAGGAGTTATTAAGATAGCATTAAAATATCATCCAAAAACAAAAGTACCGGCAATTAAAAATTTGACTAGAATTAGCAAGCCGGGATTAAGGAAGTATTCTGGCAAAGACGAATTGCCAAGAGTTTTAAATGGATTAGGAATAGCAATATTATCTACATCTCAAGGTGTTATCACTGAGAAAGAAGCTAAAAGGCTTGAAGTAGGTGGTGAGGTATTATGTTATGTTTATTAATAAATAAGAAGGAATGTCACGAATAGGAAAATTACCGATTGAAATTCCGCAAGGAGTTAAGGTTAACATAACTAAGGATAATTTAGTGGAAGTTAAAGGTCCTTTGGGAGAGTTATCTCAAAAAGTTGATCCTGATATTATCTTAGAAATCAACGAAAACGAATTGATAGTTAAAAGACCTACAGAACAAAAAAGGCATAAATCTATACATGGATTATACCGTTCATTAATTAATAATATGGTTATTGGTGTGTCTAAAGGTTACGAAATAAAACAAGAAATTGTTGGAGTAGGTTATAGAGCAACTGTTACAGGCCAATTATTAGAATTAGCAGTAGGTTATTCGCATGCTATTTATTTGGAATTACCACCCGAAATTAAAGCAGAAGCCGTTACAGACAGACGAGCTAATCCAATTATTACTTTAAAAAGTTATGATAAACAATTAATTGGACAAGTAGCGGCAAAAATTCGTTCATTTAGAAAACCAGAGCCTTATAAAGGGAAAGGTATTAAATTTGTTGGGGAACAACTTCGAAGAAAAGCTGGTAAAGCAGCAGGTATGTAATTTGTAAAACTATGCATTATGGCTTTAACAAAGCAAGCAAATAGATTAAAAATAAAAAGAAGAATCAGAAAAAATATTTTAGGAACAAAGGAAAAGCCTAGAATGTCTGTATATCGTAGTAATAAGAATATTTTTGTTCAAATTATTGACGATATTGATGGTGTAACATTTGTATCTGCTTCTTCATTAAGTAAAGATATTTCTGAAAAGAAAGAAATTACTAAAAAAGAACAGGCTTCTATAGTTGGAAAATTGATTGCCGAAAAAGCAATTCAGGCAGGCATTAAAGAAGTAGTTTTTGATAGAAATGGATATTTATACCACGGAAGAGTTAAAACTTTGGCTGATGCAGCTAGAGAAAACGGGCTAAAATTATAAAAAATTATGTCAACAAGTATAAGAAAAGTTAGAACCAGCGATTTAGAATTAAAAGACAGATTAGTTGCTATCAATAGAGTAACTAAAGTAACTAAAGGTGGTAGAACATTTAGTTTCTCTGCAATAGTTGTTGTTGGTGATGAAAATGGAATAGTTGGTTATGGTTTAGGTAAAGCTAGTGAGGTTACAACTGCAATTGCAAAAGGCGTAGAAGACGCTAAAAAGAATTTAGTTAAAGTGCCTGTTTTTAATGGTACTATTCCTCATGAGCAAACAGCTAAATTTAGTGGTGCTAGAGTTTTAATTAAACCCGCTTCTCATGGAACTGGTGTAAAAGCCGGAGGTGCGATGAGAGCAGTTTTAGAAAGTGTTGGCGTTACAGACGTTTTAGCAAAATCTAAAGGTTCATCAAATCCACATAATTTAGTGAAAGCTACACTAGAAGCATTATTGCAACTACGTGACGCATACACTGTAGCACAACATCGTGGTATTTCGATGGAAAAAGTTTTTAACGGATAACAAATTGTAAAATGGCAAAAGTTAAAGTAAAACAAGTAAAAAGTAAGATTGGTAGCACCCAAAGGCAAAAATTAACTTTAGAAGCATTAGGTTTGAAAAGAATTAATGCTGTAGTTGAGCATGAAGCTACTCCACAAATACTTGGAATGATTAGAAAAGTAAAGCATTTAGTTATTGTAGAAGAATAATATAAAAATAAGGATAATACAATGGATTTAAGCAATTTAAAACCAGCACAAGGTTCAACAAAAAGTCGTAAAAGAATAGGACGAGGAGAAGGTTCAGGTAAAGGTGGAACATCTACAAGAGGACATAAAGGACAAAAATCACGTTCAGGTTATTCTAAGAAAATTGGATTTGAAGGAGGCCAAATGCCGTTGCAGAGAAGAGTTCCTAAATTTGGCTTTAGAAATATAAATAGAATATCTTATAAGGTAATTAATCTTGATGATATTCAAAGTTTAGCTGAAAAGAAAGGTCTTGATATTTTAGATAATGAGGTTTTTGTAAATGCAGGATTAGCTAAGAAAAAAGATCTTATAAAGATATTAGGTAATGGGACGCTTACAAAAAAATTAGAAATTAAAGCTAATGCTTTTTCTAAATCAGCTATAACTGCTATAGAAGCAGCAAAAGGAACCGCAGTAAAATTATAGTTTAATGAAAGGACTAATAGAAACATTAAAGAATATTTACAAGATTGAGGATCTTAGAAACAGAATTTTTACAACCATTGGCTTTGTTCTAATTTATCGTTTAGGTGCTCATATTGTTTTGCCCGGTGTTGATCCAATGCAATTGGCAAATTTAAAAGCTCAAACTTCAGAAGGAATTTTAGGCTTGTTAAATATGTTCTCAGGTGGAGCATTTGCAAATGCCTCCATTTTTGCATTAGGGATTATGCCATATATCTCAGCATCAATTATTATTCAGCTACTTGGAATGGCAATACCTTATTTCCAAAGATTACAGCGTGAGGGTGAGAGCGGAAGAAAGAAAATCAATCAAATCACTAGATATTTAACTGTCCTTATTACAGCAGGACAAGCTCCTGGTTATTTAGCAAATTTAAAAGCTCAAATACCAGCATCTGCATTTGTAATGGAAGGATCTTTATTCTGGATATCTTCTGTTGTAATATTAATCGCTGGAACTATGTTCGTTATGTGGTTAGGTGAAAAAATTACAGATAAGGGAATTGGAAATGGTATATCATTGCTTATTATGATTGGTATTATCGCTAGATTGCCTTTTTCTTTATTCGCTGAATTTATTTCAAGGATTGAAGAACAAGGTGGTGGACTAGTTGCATTTTTGATTGAAATTATATTTTTGTTTTTTGTTTTTGCTGCAACAATTCTTCTTGTTCAGGGAACCAGAAGAATACCAGTTCAATATGCAAAAAGAATTGTAGGTAATAAACAATATGGAGGAGTTAGACAATATATTCCATTAAAAATTAATGCTGCAGGTGTAATGCCAATTATTTTTGCTCAAGCATTAATGTTTATTCCATTAATGTTATCTAGTTTTAATACTGAAACAACAACAGGTATTGCTTCTGCATTCTCGGACATGACAGGATTTTGGTATAATTTGACTTTTGGATTATTAGTAGTTTTATTTACATACTTTTATACTGCAATAACAATAAATCCAACACAAATGGCAGATGATATGAAAAAGAATGGTGGATTTATTCCGGGTGTAAAACCAGGAAAGAAAACCGTTGACTATCTTGACGCTGTAATGTCAAGGATAACATTACCAGGTTCTCTATTTTTAGCATTGGTTGCAATAATGCCAGCATTTGCTATGATTGCGGGTGTAAATAATCAATTTGCACAATTTTTTGGTGGCACGTCATTATTGATTTTAGTAGGAGTTGTTCTTGATACATTACAACAAATTGAAAGTCATTTATTAATGCGACATTATGATGGATTAATGAAAACTGGAAGAATAAAAGGAAGAACAGGAAGTGCTGTTTCTTCTATATAATATATATAAGTTCTTTGTATAATGATATATTATAAAACAGATGAGGAAATTGAGTTATTAAGACTTAGCAATATGCTTGTTGGAAGAACACACGGAGAAATGGCAAAATTAATTAAACCGGGCGTTTCAACTTCTAAATTAGATGCAATTGCTGAAAGTTTTATACGAGATAATGGTGGTAAACCTGGTTTTCTTGGATATAACGGATTTCCAAATACTTTATGTATATCAATAAACGATGCAGTTGTTCATGGAATACCATCTGAAAAAATAGTGTTAAAAGATGGAGATATTGTTTCTGTAGACTGTGGCGTTTTTATGAATGGTTATTATGGTGATTCTGCATATACTTATACTGTTGGAGAAGTTGATGAAAAAATAGTAAAACTTTTACAGGTAACAAAAGAATCATTATACAAAGGAATTGAAAAAGCAATAATCGGAAATAGATTAGGTGATATAAGTTATGCTGTTCAACAACATGCTGAAACAAATGGGTTTACTGTAGTAAGAGAAATGGTAGGACATGGAGTTGGAAGGAATTTGCATGAAGATCCCGAAGTTCCAAATTACGGTAAAAGAGGTAGAGGTGTAATATTGAAAAAGGGTTTAGTAATAGCTATAGAACCAATGATAAATATTGGAAAGAGAGATATTTATCAGGAAAATGATGGTTGGACTATAAAAACAAAAGATGGATTACCATCAGCACATTTTGAGCATACAATTGCTATTGGTGAAAAAGGAGCAGATATTTTATCTTCTTTTAAGTATGTTGAAGACGTGTTAAATGAAAAATAAATTATTTTATGGCTAAACAAGCGTCAATTGAACAAGATGGAGTAATAAAAGAAGCATTGTCAAATGCGATGTTTAGAGTAGAACTTGAAAATGGACATGTTATTACAGCACATATTTCCGGTAAAATGAGGATGCATTATATAAAAATTCTTCCAGGAGATAAGGTAAAAGTAGAAATGTCGCCTTATGATTTAACAAAAGGGAGAATAACATTTAGATATAAATAATTTAAGTTATGAAAGTAAGAACATCAGTAAAAAAGCGTACTGCCGATTGCAAAATTGTAAAACGCAAAGGAAGAATTTACATTATTAATAAGAAAAATCCAAAGTATAAACAACGTCAAGGATAATTTCTAATTATTAAATTTAAAAATATATGGCTAGAATAGTAGGAGTTGATATTCCTGATAATAAACGAGGAGAAATTGCTTTGACCTATATATTTGGAATAGGCAGAAGTTTAGCAGTAAAAGTTTTACAAAAAGCTGAAATTGATGTTAATCTCAAAGTAAAAGATTGGTCTGATGATCAAAAAGCTAATATCAGAAGCATAATAAATGATGAAATGAAGGTTGAAGGTGAACTGAGATCTGAAATCCAAATGAATATTAAGCGACTAATGGATATTGGTAGTTACCGCGGAATTAGACATAGAGTAGGTTTGCCTACAAGAGGACAACATACCAAAAACAATGCTAGAACCCGAAAAGGTAAACGTAAAACAATTGCTAATAAGAAAAAAGCGACTAAATAATATTTAATTATGGCAAAGAAAATTAGAGTTTCTAAAAAAAGAGTTGTTAAGGTTGAAGCAATAGGCCAAGCGCATATTCATTCATCTTTTAACAATATCATAATTACTTTAACAAATAAACAAGGGCAAGTAATATCGTGGTCGTCAGCTGGGAAAAAAGGCTTTAGGGGTTCAAAGAAGAATACTCCATATGCTGCACAAGTTGCTGCACAGGACTGTTCGAAAGTTGCATATGATCTTGGCTTAAGAAAAGTTAAAGTGTATGTAAAAGGGCCAGGAAACGGTAGAGAATCAGCTATTAGATCAATAAGTGGTTCAGGTATAACCGTTACAGAAATAATGGATGTTACACCATTGCCACATAATGGTTGCAGACCTCCTAAGAGAAGAAGAGTTTAATTTAAATAATCGAAATAGAACCTGATGGCAAGATATAGAGGACCAAAAACAAAAATTGCTAGAAAATTTGGCGAAGCAATATATGGAGCAGATAAGTATTTAGAGAAAAAAAATTATTTGCCAGGGATGCATGGTAATGGAAGAAGAAGAAGAAAACTTTCTGAATATGCATTACAATTAAAAGAGAAACAAAAAGTTAAATATACTTATGGTGTTTTAGAAAAGCAATTCTCAAATTTATTTAAGAAAGCATCAAGTAGTAAAGGTATTACTGGTGAAGTACTGCTTCAATTATTAGAAAGCCGATTGGACAATGTTGTTTACAGATTAGGATTAGCCCCTTCGAGGGATGGTGCGAGACAATTGGTATCTCATAGACACATTTCTGTTAATGGAAGTAATGTTAATATACCTTCTTATACATTGAAAGCAGGTGATATTATCAGTGTAAGAGAAAAATCAAAATCATTGGAAAGTATTACAAACTCATTAACAAGCCGAGCTAATTATGCTTGGTTAGAATGGGATTCTTCTCTTAAATCAGGGAAATTTATGAATATTCCTGAGAGATCAGAAATACCTGAGAATATTAAAGAACAACTAATAGTTGAATTATACTCTAAATAAAAATAAAAGATAACTTATGGCGATTTTAGCTTTTCAAAAACCCGACAAGGTTATCATGCTTGAATCTGATGATTTCAAAGGAATATTTGAATTTCGTCCGTTAGAGCCTGGTTACGGTATTACTATAGGAAATGCACTAAGGAGGATATTGTTATCTTCATTAGAAGGTTTTGCTATAACTTCTCTAAAAATAGAGGGCGTTAATCACGAATTTTCTGCAATTACTGGAGTAATGGAGGACGTTACTGAAATAATACTTAATCTTAAACAAATTCGATTTAAGCAAAAAATCGAAAATGAAGATGAAGAAGTGGTTTCTATAACTATATCAGGCCAAGAAGTATTTAAAGCAGAGGATATAGGTCGATTTATGACAAACTTTGAAATTTTAAATCCGGAACAAGTAATTTGTAGGATGGAACCGGATGTGAAATTACAAATAACACTGTCGATAAATAAAGGTAGAGGATATGTTCCAGCAGAAGAAAACAAAAAGAGTGATGTTGAATTAGGTGTTATTGCTATAGATTCTATTTTTACACCAATAAAAAATGTTAAATTTTCTATTGAAAATTATAGAGTTGAGCAAAAAACTGACTATGAAAAACTTATTTTTGAAATTAGCAGTGATGGATCTATTCATCCTAAAGAAGCTTTAAAAGAAGCCGCAAAAATACTTATTCATCATTTTATGTTGTTCTCAGATGAGAAAATAACATTAGATTCTGAAGAGAATTATGAAAATGAAGAATTTGACGAAGAAGTATTACATATGCGCCAAATGTTAAAAACAAGACTTGTTGATATGGACTTGTCTGTTAGAGCATTAAATTGTTTAAAAGCTGCCGATGTTGATACGTTAGGCGATTTAGTTGTATATAACAAAAATGACTTATTGAAATTTAGAAACTTTGGAAAGAAATCTTTAACAGAATTAGATGATTTACTTGTAACAATGAGTCTGAATTTCGGAATGGATATATCAAAGTATAAATTAGACAAGGAATAATCAGGATGAGACATAGAAAGAAATTCAATCATTTAGGTAGAAAAACTGCACACAGAAAAGCAATGTTGTCAAATATGGCATCATCGCTAATACTTCATAAAAGAATTCAGACTACTGTAGCTAAAGCTAAAGCTTTAAGAATGTATGTTGAACCTTTAATAACTAAATCAAAAGATGATTCAACTCATTCAAGACGAATGGTTTTTAGTTATTTGAAAGATAAGTTTGCGGTTACTGAACTTTTTCGAGAAGTTGCTGTAAAAGTAGGAACAAGACCAGGCGGATACACACGGATTTTGAAAACCGGAAACAGACTTGGTGATAATGCTGATATGTGTTATATTGAATTAGTTGACTTTAACGAAAACATGTTAGCAGCTAAAGAAGATAAATCGAAAACTTCAAGACGCTCTAGGCGAGGTAAAAAAGTTGCGGAAACTTCAAAAGTGGTTGAAACAAAGAAAGGAAAAGTTGAAGAAGTAAAAGATATAGTAGAAGAAACTAAATCTGAAGAACTTGATGCAAATGAAACTGAAGAAAAAGAATAGATTTTGATTTTCAGTACATTAAAATATATATAGCTGCTTTTTTTAAAGCAGCTTTTTTTATTTTAAGAATTGTCAAAAAAAATAATAAATATAAATTTATAGAGTTTAAATTAGCAAAATTATTTATTTTGTGATTATTTATTTTTGTATCTATTAAATATGAGTTTAATTAATAATGATTTGGTGAAAATATATAAATTATTAATATTTTTAGTCTTTTTAATAAATAATTTCGTTGATTATTCTTATAGTCAGGACTTAGACTCATTGCCAGAAAATTTTTATTCATGGCAACTTGATGAAGCATATCAAAAAAATTATATCGAGTTAGATACAATAATCGACAACTTTCATATATATAATCCAATAGATCAATATTCTATTTTTACAACTTCATTAGGAAATTTAGGATCTGAAAATAAGTCAAACATTTTTTTTTCTGAAAGAGAAAACAATTATTCTGATTTTATTTTTGATGAAACTTTTGAACCTTTTTTATTAACAGCGCAATCTCAGAAGTATTATTTTTCAAAAAAACCTCATTTTGATCTTAAATACATTATGGGCAAAAAACAAAAAAACGAAAATACTGTTAATGCTTTGTATACTCAAAATATAAATGAAAAATGGAATTTGGGAGTTAATTATAGATTGTATTCATCAGCAGGTGAGTTTGCTAATACTCAAACATCATTGCATTCATACAATGCGTTTTTAAGCTATATTGGGAGTAGATATTCGATGCATGCTAGTTTTGTTAGGAATAAATTCAGACTAGAAGAAAACGGAGGTATTATTGACACTGTTTATGTAAGTCCTGAGTTTACTGAGCCAAGATTAAGCGCAGCAAGTTCTATATATTATAAAAGGGATTTTTTTGTTTCTCAGGAATATAAGTTTGGAACTAAGAGTTATGAACTGGTTAATGATACTACAAATAAAGAAATTTTTCATGAAATTGGCAGGATAAATTATGTTTTTAATATTGAGAACAATTATAGAAAATATACTGATGCAAGTCCTGTAGATAGTTTTTATAGAAATATATATTTAGATTCTTTAAAAACATCAGATTCTTTAAATCTTAGATTAATTGAAAATACTTTTATCTGGACATTTAAAGAAATAACGAGAAAAAACATAAAATTTAGAACAAGTTTTGGTTCAAGTTTAGAAAATATGAAATATTATTCTTTTAAAGGATATATTTTTACTGATGAATCAGAATATTATACAAGTGCAAAAGCTGTTTCTGACATTTTTGGTAAATTTGGGAAAATAGCATTTGCAATAAATGCGAAATACTATTTTTATGGTTTCAAAAATGAAAACTATACTGTAAAATTTAATTTTTATAAATTATTTGGAATAAGTAAAGAAGCTTTTGATGTTTATTTAAAAACAAAAATCGAAAAAACAAATCCATTATTGTATGAACAATCTAATTATTCAAATAACTTTATTTGGGAAAATTCATTTAAAGAAAAAACAAATACTTCTTTGCGATTCGGAGTCAATATACCTTCAATCCATACAAAAATAGAATTTGCTGCAGGTAAATATCAAAATTATGTTTATTTTGGATTAGACACAATTCCACATCAATTAGTGAACAATTTAAATATTATATCTTTTAGAGCGCATAAAGATTTCAATTTATGGAGATTTAAATCTAAAAACAAAATTATTTATCAATTTGCAGATAATGAGGATGTTATGAGACTTCCTCAATTAGCAATTTATCATTCATTGTATTACGAGAGCTTTTTCTTTAAAAAAGCATTGTTTGCTCAGATAGGATATGAATTAAGATACAGTACAGCATATAAGTCAATGTCTTATATGCCAGCAACAGGACAGTTTTATTTGAGTGATGACATAAATGTTGGTGAATATCCTGTAATAAATGCTTTTTTGAATATGAAAATAAGAGAAGTTTCATTGTTTATTAAATTTGAACATATAAATGGACAGTTCTTAGGAAATGAGTATGCATATAATTTAAATCACTATCCAATAAATTCAACAGCTTTCAAATTCGGCGCATTCTGGCGCTTTAATGATTAATTTAAATTAAATTTTTGTTTTAAGTCTTAATTTTATATATTAGTGCAGATACTCTGTTAAACAAAAATTGCTTTTTGAAATAATAACTTTCATGAAAATCATGCAGATGAATAAGTTAAAATTTAAAATTATTTCTTTATTTCTGCTATTATTAATATCCACTATAATTTTTGAGAATTGCAATTTATCAGAAAAAAGAAAAAATAAATCAAATAAAGGTAATCTAACTGATATTGAATTGATAAAAAAGAGAGGAAAGCTTGTTGTTATAACTGACTTTAACTCAATTGATTATTTTATTTATCGAGGTCAACCACTTGGTTACCACTATGAATTAATCAAGCTATTTGCAGATAATATTGGCGTTGAGCTTGAGATAAAAATCAATCATAATTTAGAAAAAACATTTAAAGCCTTACAAAATAAAGAATGCGATATTATAGCAATGGGCTTAACCGTTACAAAAGAAAGAACAAAATTTCTGCAATTTACAAAGCCACTTCTTCAAACAAGACAAGTTCTAGTTCAAAGAAAACCCAAAAATTGGTATGTTTTATCGAATTCGCAAATAGAGGACTCATTAATAAGATCACCATTAGATCTTGTAAATAAACAAATTGTTGTAGAAAGTAATTCTGCATTTTGTGATAGATTGAGGAGTTTGTCAGATGAAATAGGTGATACAATACATTTTATAGGAGATAAAAAACATTTAACAGATGAGCTAATAAAAAAAGTTTCTGAAGGTGAAATTGATTATACAATTAGCGATGAGCATGTTGCAATGGTTAATCAAACATATTATAGCAATATTGATATTGAAACGCCTATAAGTTTTGAGCAAAATATTGCATGGGCAGTTAGAAAAGAATCAAAAGGAATTTTAAAGGAAATTAATAATTGGCTGAAGAAATTTAAGTCGAATAAGAAATACGTAATTCTATATAACAAATACTTTAAGAATACACGTAGCTCACAAATAGCTAATAGTAATTACAATTCATCTACAGGAGGTGGAATTTCTATTTATGATGAATATTTGAAGAGTAAAAGCAAAATAGTTGGCTGGGATTGGCGTTTACTCGCCTCATTAGTATATACCGAGTCAAGATTTAATCCACAAGCCGAATCGTGGGCTGGCGCATACGGTTTGATGCAATTAATGCCTGTAACTGCTGATAGATTTGGAGTTACTAAAGATTCGCCGCCAGAAGAAAATATTGTTGCTGGTATTAAATATCTAAAATGGCTAGATAAATATTTTAAAAAGATAATCCCTGATTCTACCGAAAGAGTTAAATTTGTTTTAGCTTCATATAACGCAGGCGCAGGCCATATTGAAGATGCCCGAACTTTAGCAGGGAAACATGGAAAAAATCCAAACTTATGGAAAGATAATGTTGATATTTATATTTTATACAAATCTAACCCTAAGTATTATACTGATCCAGATGTAAAATACGGATACTGTCGTGGCGATGAACCATACCGATATGTTATAGAAATATTAGAAAGGTATGAAAACTACAAAGATTTAATTAACATCTAAAATATATATAATAAATATAGAGATTATTTTAAATATAAAAGCTTTGTAGAAGCATTTATATTTAAACTTCAATTTTATCGTTGTTCGGTATAATGTGCTGATGTTAAGAAATTTAAAGGATTAATTTTAAGACCTTGACTAATAGAAATACAAACTTCCTGAAAATAAATAGAGATTAGATATTATTGTATTATGTTAGAGAACAGTTAAATTTCAAAAACAACTCGTATATAATAATATTTACAAATATTTGTTCTTATTAATTGTTTGTAAATCATAAACTAAAGCTAATATTATATCATTTATAAAAATTAAATTTTAAGTTTAAAAAATCCTTATATATAAAGAGCTTTGAACTTGTAAATTTGTAAATAATTGTTAAATTTGGCTACTTAATTTTTTGATTGAGAAATATTAACATATTAAAGCCTATAGAATGAAAATTTATCAAACAAATGAGATCCGGAACTTAGCCTTGCTAGGGAATGCCGGATTAGGGAAAACGACATTGGCAGAATCTATGTTGTTTGAAGGCGGTGTTATTAATAGAAGAGGTGATGTAAGCCAAAAAAACACTGTGTCTGATTATCATGAAATAGAACACGATAGAGGAAGTTCAGTTTTTTCAACGGTTCTATATACTGAATGGTTAGGAAAAAAAATAAATATAATTGATACACCAGGCGCTGATGATTTTATCGGTGGAGTTATATCTGCATTGCATGTAGTTGATACAGGATTAATGCTTATAAATGCTCAACATGGTGTTGAAACTGGTACTGAAATTATTTGGAGACATTCTGAAAAATTAAAAAAACCAATCGTTTTTGTTGTTAATCAGTTAGACAATGAACATTCAAATTTTGATAAATCACTAGAAGATATAAAACAATCATTTGGTAAGAAAGTAGTAGTTGTTCAATATCCTGTTAACCAAGGAACTGAATTTAATGCCGTAGTGGATGTTTTATTAATGAAAATGTATAAATGGGGCGCTGAAGGTGGAAAACCAGAGATTATTGATATTCCTGAATCTGAAATTGAAAAAGCAAAGGAATTAAATGGAATACTAATTGAAGCAGCAGCAGAGAATGATGAAGAATTAATGGAAATATTCTTCGAAAAGGAAAGTTTATCTGAAGACCAAATGAGGTCTGGAATAAGAAAAGGTTTAATTAAACGTGATTTATTTCCTGTTTTTTGTGTTTCAGCTAAAAAAAATATGGGCGTTAGACGTTTAATGGAATTTCTAGGAAATGTAGCACCAACTCCTGACCAAATGCCCTCTCCTATTACAAAAGATGGAAAAGAAGTTAAATGTGATGTGGCTGGACCAGTGTCATTGTTTATTTTTAAAAACACTATTGAACCTCACTTAGGAGAAGTGCTTTATTTTAAAGTAATGTCAGGTTCTGTAACCGAAGGTCTTGATTTAATAAATACTGTTAAGCAGTCGAAAGAAAGATTATCGCAATTGTTTTTGGTCGCCGGTAAAAATAGAACAAAAATTGAAAAACTAGTTGCAGGCGACATTGGTGCAACGGTTAAATTGAAAGAGACAAAAACAAATCATACTTTAAACGAAAAATCTGCAGATTGGGCATTTCCGGAAATGAAATTTCCTGCTCCAAAATTTAGAACAGCAATAAAAGTTGTTAATGAATCTGATGATGAAAAATTAGGTGAGGTGTTACATCGAATGCACGAAGAAGATCCTACCGTTATTTTAGAGTACTCTAAAGAGCTAAAGCAATTAATTCTTCATGGGCAAGGTGAATTTCATTTAAATACTGTAAAATGGCATTTAGAAACCATTCATAAAATACAGACAGAGTTTATTGCACCTAAAATACCATATAGAGAGACTATAACAAAATCTGCACAAGCAGATTATAGACATAAAAAACAATCAGGTGGTTCTGGTCAGTTTGGTGAAGTTCATATGTTTATTGAACCCCATGAAGAAGGAAAACCTGATCCGATTAGCTATAAGTTTGGAGATAAAGAAATAAAAGTATCTGTTAGAAATAAAGAAGAAATTCCTTTAGCATGGGGCGGTAAACTTGTATTTTATAACTGCATTGTAGGTGGAGTTATCGATACCAGATTTATGCCTGCTATTTTGAAGGGTTTAATGGAAAAAATGGAAGAAGGACCATTAACAGGTTCATATGCTCGAGATATTAGAGTTAGTGTTTATGATGGGAAAATGCACCCTGTTGATTCAAATGAAATTTCGTTTAAACTTGCAGGTGCAAAAGCATTTTCTGATGCATTTAAAAAAGCAGGACCAAAAATTCTTGAACCTATTTATGATATGGAAGTTCTTGTGCCTTCAGACAGAATGGGAGATGTTATGAGTGATTTGCAAGGAAGAAGAGCAATTATTTCAGGAATGAGCAGCGAAAAAGGTTTTGAAAAAATAATGGCGAAAGTTCCTTTAGCTGAAGTTGGTAAATATTCAACTGCCTTAAGTTCTTTAACTAACGGGCGAGCAACTTTTTCAATGAAATTTGCTGAATATAGTCCTGTTTCTCATGAAATTCAAGATGAACTACTTAAGGCTTATGAAGCTGAACAAGAAGATTAAGAGATTTTTATTATGATATTTTGAAAGCAGGATGAAAGTCCTGTTTTTTTTATTAAAACCTTCTATAGAAATTATTTAAATTTAGATTTAGTGATATATGATTTGAGATTCCGGCCAGATGTAAAATAGACTGACTATAACTGATTTTAAATTTAGATATTTTAATTTGTAAACCCCATGAATAACCAACAAGAAAAGGTTTGGTTAAAACTAACATTTCTTTCCTTTTTTGATGATTATATCCAACCATTAAAATAAAATTTTTAGTAGGAATAAATTCTAAACTGAAAATTGAGTGTCTGAATACCTTGTCGAAGAAGTTAGTGCCTGTTTGTTCTAATGTTGTGTTTGATGCAGTTGAAAATGCTTGATTTGCATTTATATTATAAGTTAAATCCCAGATATATAAGTGGTGTAATAAAACTGAAAATCTGAAAGGCGCATGAGATAGTTTTTGTGTTAAACCTAATTGAATATCGAATGGTAATGGCTCATAATTTCCTTGAGTATATGGTTTTATTTGATGCCCAATGTTTTTAATAACTAATCCTGCAGAAAATAGTTTGCTATTGCTATTATAAGATAATCCAAAATCGAGAGCCAAACCAAAAGAACTATATTTTTCCAGTTTCGAATATATTGGTTTTAAATTAATCCCGGCGGTTAAAATACTGTCTAGCAATGGTTTGGAGCAGAAAATATTTAAGGCAAGTTCGTAAGCTTTAAATTCACCAATAATATTTCCTGTATAGTCAGCTTCAATAAATTTACCGTAATTTATATAATGAATTCCGGCAGCAAAAATTCCTAATTTACTTAAATTTTTAGCATAGGCAGCATATCCGTAATTAATATCAGCAAAATAATTAACGTAATTAATTACAATATTGTTTGACATTGAATTATTTAGCAAGGCCGGATTATGATAAACGAAATTTAAATCACTATCCTGAATTGAAATATTATCACCGCCAAGAGCAGCAACTCTTGCTGAATTTGTCAGATTTAAGAAATCGTAAGTCGAGTTTCCGCCTATCTGACCATAAATTGGAAAGTAAAAGGAAATAATAAAAATATATATAATAACTTTCTTAAAGTTCATTTAGGTTAATTGATAATTTTATTTAGTAAAGTTATAAAATTAAAATAATCTATGATATTTTCTAATTCAGATATTCATTTAATTATTCATTTGGGCTTTCATTTTTATCGGGTTTTTCTTTTCTAAAAGGAATAATTATGTTTTTGAGATGTAGTTTTTTATTAAGTTGAGATAAAAATAAACCTGAAATTACAATTGCAATTCCAAAAATATTAAGTGGCGATAATTTTTCATCTAATAAGAAATAAGCAAAAACTGCTGTAAAAACAGGAATTATATTTGCAATAGTATTTGCTTTTGTGATGCCGAGAACCTGTATTCCGTATGTGAAAAGCATAAAGGCAAGAGAAGAAGCAAAAACTGATAAATAAATTAAAGGTTTTACTAATTCAAAGCTAAGTTTTACGCTCATAAAGTGCTGTAAATCAAAATATAAGAAAAAAGGCAGAAATAAAAATATTCCAATAAAATTTTGAAATGTAATAATTGTATATACATTATATTTATTTGCAGTTTTGACAACAAGAACTGAATAGGCAATTGCAGAAGTAACTGCTAAAAACATAAATATCATACCAATAGGAGATGCTGAAATTTTAAAGTCTTCTTTAACTAAAACAAGTAAAATTCCACCAATTGAGATTAAAATACCTATAAAATTTAAAAGTGATAATTTTTCCTTTAAAAAATAATATGCAGCAATTGGAGCAAATAGAGGTATTGTAGCTATTAGTACCGACGCGGTTGTTGAACTAACATATTTTAACCCAAAAGTTTCGCCTACAAAATATAAAAACGGCTGGAAAAAAGATAATAATAACAAATTTAAAATGTCATTTTTATTTATTCTCTGAAGCTTTTTGAAAGTTAATCCAATAGTAATCAAAAAAATAGATGAAATTATTAATCTTAAAAAAACAATTGTTATAGGGTTATAAAAATCTAATAATATTTTTGACCAGATAAATGATAATCCCCAAAAAAACATGGCAACAATTAAAGCCAAGTAAGTGTAAATAATTTTATTGCTTTTTATCATGTGTTTATGAAAATTAAACAGTAATTATGAATTGTAAAATATTGCTAATCAATTATATAAAATGCTTAAAT
Source organism: Bacteroidales bacterium (assembly GCA_016937695.1). GTDB lineage: Bacteria > Bacteroidota > Bacteroidia > Bacteroidales > NBLH01 > NBLH01. The sequence goes on along the minus strand of JAFGWC010000074.1, from coordinate 35,407 downwards.
TTAGAAATTTGTATATTTAATAAATAAGTTGGAAGTGAAAATGCTTCCAACTTATAATTTTTATTTTACTTGTAAAAGAAATGTTTACCTATATGTTCTTAACTTCGTAATTAACATTTCGTTCTTTTAAATAATCTAAAATATAATTAAAATTTGATTCATCTTCACCTAAATATTCGGGCGGAATAATTCCTTTTGTATTGTATTTTTCTTCAATTAAAAGATTTGCAACAGCAGTGGCAGTATAACCAGTTGTTCGTGCCATAGAAATAGTTTTTGTAGATTTTTCATATCTATCAACAAGCATATATTGATATTTAACAGCTTTGTTGTTTTCTTTACCTTCAATTATTATTCTCATAACTGTAAAATCTTCTTCGTCATCTTTAAGTTTCCATTTTGGGAATAAAAGTTTTGAAGTTAAATCAATTGGGCGAATTTTATTTCCGTTTACTTCAACTTCTTCATACGAGAAAAATCCACAATCTCTTAAAACTCTTAAATATTCAATTGTTCCGGGATATCTAAGCGTTTTTTCAATCATATTTGGAATGTTCATAGTTTTAATTAAACTTCGTAATCCATCAGAATTCCAAGATTCAAGAGTTCCTATTTTAGGAAATTGAACTAATTCAGCGTCAGAAAGTGCTTCTTTAATAACTATTTCGCTACTTTGTACGTATCTAGCAGGACGTATGTATTCTTCAATAACATCAATTGGCGAAAAAACGGCTTTATATTCAAAAGGCCATTCTCTAACCACCGGTAATCCGCCAACAAGACATTCATATTTTTCAACCTGCATTTTTTTATTGTATCTTCCTAAAATAATATTTCCCATTCCGGGTGCAACTCCACAATCTACAACTGCTGTAACATTATGTTTTTTAGCAAGTTCGTCTAATTCAAATGGGTCTTCAGGGAAAAAAGCAATATCTACAACATTTTTGCCCGATTCAATTATTGCTTTTAAACTATTAAAACCCATAAAACCCGGCACGGCATTTATTACAATATCACAATCTTTAATTGCAGATTTAATATTTTCTGATTTTGACAAGTCAGCTACAATTGTTAAAATATTATACTTTTTTTCAAGTTCATTTAATGCTTCTTTGTTAAAATCAACAGAAACAACATCATATTTCTTTTTTAAATCTATTGCCATAACGCTTCCAACGCGTCCTGCGCCAAGAATAACTATTTTTTTCATTTGTTTGTTTTTTAATGGTTTATATTTAGTGTACTTGTTTTTAAACTTGAGCCAATTTGTCTTCTTTTTATTTTGCTAAAGTATTAAAATATTTTTTTTTATCATCGAAAACAGAAAGCTAATCAATAGAAAGTATTTCTTTGTCAAAGATTTTTTGGAAATAATTAATTTAATTAATTTAAACGCAACTAAAATGGCTGTAATTTAATCTAATTAATATAAGTGGTTGTTATTGTATTTTGCATATATAAGTTAGTATTAAATGATAAATTTAAGTCTCGATTTGTGTTAAAATAGCTCTTAGAATCTTTTGAATTGCAAATTACAATAATGAAACAGTTTGTTGCTATAAATTATTTAAATCTTTTGGCGGTCTTTTAAAAAGGACCGCTTTTTTTGTATCCAAAAAAAATCCTGCTAACGTTTGCATTGCAATTTTGAAATAAAAATCTATCATCATTTAATAATTATTAAATAAGGTAGTATATTTGGAGTTCAAAATATAGAAAATAAAGCGATGGACAAAATATCATTAAATATCGAAGGCATTAAAAATTTTGTTACAAATGATGAAATAAATTCTCTAATTGAAATTGCTGAAAAAAGCAATCTGCAGTTACATGATAAAACAGGAACCGGAAATGATTTTTTAGGTTGGGTTAATTTACCTTTTGAGATAGATAAAGAAGAGTTGGAAGATATAAAAAAAACAGCTGCAGAATTAAGTCAAACTCTTGATATTATGGTTGTTATTGGTATTGGCGGATCTTATCTTGGAGCAAAAGCAGTAATTGAAGCTTTATCTAATAATTTTAGTAGTTATGCAAATCTTTCTAAAGAAAAGTTAACAGTTTTATATGCAGGACACAATATTAGCGAAGATTATTTATTTGAAATTATTGATTTCCTTAATGATAAAAATTGGGGAATTACAGTAATATCAAAATCAGGAACAACTACTGAACCGGCAATTACTTTTAGAATGTTGAAAAATGAGTTGGATAAAAAATACGGTAAAAAAAGTGCAAGTAATAGAATAATTGCTATAACAGATAAAGAGAAAGGAGCATTAAGAGAATTGGCAGCAAAGGAAAACTATAAAACTTATAATATTGCTGATGATATTGGAGGAAGATTTTCTGTTTTAACGGCTGTAGGTCTTTTCCCTATAGCTCTTGCCGGATTTGATGTTGATGCTTTAATTGAAGGAGCAAAATACTATTGTAAAGAAACTAAATCAGAAATCAAAAGCGACAAAAATATTGCAATAACATATGCTATTGCTAGAAATATTCTTTATCAAAAAGGTTATATTATTGAGGTTATGGCTAATTATAACCCAAAACTTCATTATTTTGCTGAATGGTGGAAACAATTATTTGGCGAAAGTGAAGGGAAAGACGGCAAAGGGATTTTTCCGGCAAGTGTTGATTTTACAACAGATCTTCATTCTATGGGGCAATATTTACAAGACGGTAAAAGAATTATATTTGAAACCGTAATCTCTATTGAAAATCCATCCAGAACGCTTGCAGTTCCTTACGATAAAGGTAATTTAGATGGATTAAATTACCTTTCGGGTAGGAGAGTGCATGAGATTAATGAAATGTCTGAGATAGGAACTATGTTTGCTCATATTGACGGTGGAGTTCCCAATATTAAAATTAACTTACCCGAAATTAATGAATATTATTTGGGACAATTAATTTATTTCTTTGAAAAAGCCTGTGGTATAAGTGCTTACATGTTGGGAGTTAATCCTTTTAATCAACCTGGAGTTGAAAATTATAAGAATAACATGTTTGCATTATTGGGTAAAAAGGGTTTTGAAGAAGAAACTAAAAAGATAAAAAAAAGAATAGGACGTTAAAATAATTAAAAATCCAATAAAGTTTCAAACTATATATTTTTACTAGAAACTTTATTGGATATAATAATTTATTGATTGATTTTAATATTATCCGTAAGTGTCTGCTAGATAAACGATTAGACTAATAATTGCAATTGCCAAAATTACCGCAAGAGTTATTTTTATCCAGCTATAAGGTCTTTCGCCTTTAACTTCTCCGGTTCTTCCATTAATCATAAACCTGTAAACTTTCTTGTTATATCTATATGCGCTTAGCCAAATTGGTAAAAGAATATGTTTAAAAGTTATATCTTGATAGTCTGTGTTTTTAGAATTTATTCTTTGATGATCACCGCCAATATCGCTTCTAATAGTTGAGTCAATTTCGTATTGCATGATGTCTTTAGCAATTCCAAAACCTTCTTCAACACCAATTCCATAACTTTCAGCTTTAAATCCGGCAAGATATTTTTTATTGTAATTTGTGAGATTTTCTAAATCCCAAGGCTCTAATTTATAGATGTATTTTTCTGGTAATGATTTACTTGCAACAACAAGAACATCATCAAAATTATTGTGAACAGTTCCGCTGGCAGACGACCATCTGGTTTCTGTAACTGTTCGGGTATCAGATTCGCCCTTGCTGTTGGTATAACTTTCAGTTGTCTGGTAATCATCTCCGCGCTGTCCTTTATATTGAGTTGTTGTGCTTGTATCATATGTCCAATAAGGGAGATATATGCCGTTTAGTTTCCCTTTTTGATAAGCATATTTTTTTAAATCATTAGGAGCAAACCATATTTTTTTTATCCAAGTTTTGAAAAGGTCTTTTCCTTCTTTTTCTGTTATTTTAAAAGTTAAAATTGATTCAGGCTCAATAATTTTTTTCGATTGACCTTCTTTTGCTAAAAGTGGGCTAGCACAAAAATCACAAGTTTGAGCAATAACATTTTCATCAAAAGTAGTTTCTGCACCACAAGCTTCGCATTTAACAGTTATAATTTCTATTTGATTAGAGTCATTTACTTTGTTGTTAATGAACGATAAATAATCAATTTCTTGGATTTCAGATATTTCAGTAATGATTTCATTTTCTGCACCGCAATATTGACATTTTAAACTATTTGTTCCCGGTTCAAAAGTTAGTTTGGCACCACACTGATTACAAATAATTTCATTTTGATTATATTCGGATTTAACTTTATCTACCATTTGTTGAAGTTTTAGTTTTAATAAAAACAAAAAAACACGCTTCCATGCTAGTGTAATCTAGCTTGGAAGGTGTTGATTTTCAGTATTTAAATAATATTCTCAATCTAAAAAAAACTATTGAGGAGGAGGTGGTGGTGGCATTGCACCAAATAAGTTTATTAATTCAGGTGCTTGACCTGCAGCAATCCAGCTTTGCATTCCTTGTTTCCAAACTAAAGAATCTTTGGTAAGTTGTCCCTGCATTGCCATTTGTTGAAGTGTGTTGATGTCAAAAGGTCCGGTTTGTTGGCCACTTACAGAAACAAAGAATTGAATAATTGGAGGTGGTGGTGGCATATTACCAGTATTATGTTGGTTTTGGGTTCCTTTATTTTGATTCATCATTTGTTGCATCATTGCCATTCCCATCATATTTTCCATTCCGCTTCCACTTCCGCCTGTGTTTCCTGCAGCTTTTTCCATTGCATCAGCACCTTTCATTTGGCTATATTTATTAATATCGCCCAGCATGTTCATTCCTGTTCCTTCATCAAGTTTTTTCTGAAGTTCTTCAGGAAGACTTATGCTTGAAATCAAGAATTTGGTTATCTCTAAACCATATTCAGTAAATTCTTCGCCAAGTTTAGACTGACAGAATTCTGAAAGATCTTTATAATTTTGAGCAAAATCAAGAAGAGCAAGTTTGCTTTCGCCAACAGCATCTATAAATCTTGTAATAATAAGACTTCTTAATTCATTAGTAATTTCATCACTAGTAAATTCACCATCAGTTCCTGCAACTTCTTTAATAAATTTAACCGGATCTGTAATTTTCATAGTGTAAGTACCGAAAGCTCTTAAGCTAACTCTCCCAAAATCGGCATCACGAATATAAAATACATTTGGCGTTCCCCATTTTAAATTTGTAAATCTTTTGGTGTTTAAGAAGTATACTTCTGCTTTAAATGGGCTGTTAAATCCATATTTCCAACCTTTAAGAGTTGTTAGAATTGGAAGATTATTAGTGGTAAGTTCGTATTTCCCAGGAGGGAAAACATCAGCAAGTTCACCTTCGTTAATAAAAACTGCCACTTGCGATTCTCTAACAGTAAGTTGAGCGCCGTTTTTTATTTCATTACCTTTTCTTTCGAAGCGGTAAACCATTGTATCACTGGTCGAATCTATCCATTCAATAATGTCAATTAATTCGCCTTTAAGCTTATCGAATAATCCCATATTTTTAATTTTTAAATTATTAATTATGAAAATAAAATAATTAAGCTAGAAATCAAAATTAATAAGATAGAATTAAGTATATTTTTGATTAAAGGTAAGATCTGAGAACTTGACTTCTAGTTTTTAGTACTTTTATTACTTTTCCTTTTATTTGTCTAACTCTTTCTCTGGTAAGGTCAAATTTTTCTCCTATTTCTTCAAGGGTTAATGGTTTATTATCGTTTAATCCGTAATATAATCTTATAATTTCGGCTTCTCTATTTGTTAAAGTTGAAAGTATTCTTTCAATTTCTTGATTTAAAGATTCCTTCAATAAGCTTTTTTCAGGGCTTAAAGTGTCTTTTGACAATAATATATCGTATAAATTATTTTCAGAATCATTATTTATAGGAGCATCCATTGAAACATGATGGCCTGTATTGTTTATAATTTGTTTTATGTCTGACAACGTTAATTCTAACTCTTTTGAGATTTCTTCGTATGTTGGTGTTCTTTCGTATTGTTGTTCAAGTTTAATAAATGCTTGATTTATTTTATTAACAGAGCCTATTTTATTTAATGGAAGTCTTACAATTCGAGCTTGTTCAGCAAGTGCTTGAAGAATAGATTGCCTAATCCACCATACAGCATACGAAATAAATTTAAATCCTTTGGTTTCGTCAAATCTTTTAGCTGCTTTTATAAGTCCAATATTGCCTTCGTTTATTAAATCAGGTAATGTAAGTCCTTGATTTTGATATTGTTTTGAAACCGAAACAACAAAACGAAGATTGGACCTAATTAGCTTATTAAGTGCATTATAGTCGTCTTGTTTAATCAATCTGGCAAGATTAACCTCTTCTTCGGCAGTTAATAGTTCAATTTTCCCAATTTCCTGAAGGTATTTATCTAGTGAAGCCGCTTCTCTATTTGTAACTTGTTTTGTTATTTTTAGTTGTCGCATAGCTTTAGGTTAATTAGGTCAATAAAAATACTTTTTTAAATTGAAATTACAATGAGTTTTTATAATAAATTAATTAAAAAAGAGATAATTGAAAATAAACGGAAATGGTTTACATGTATAATTGGGTAAATTTTTATTATTATGTATTAATTATTTATTGTTAAAATAATTAATGCATAATTTATTTTGAATCTCAAATTGTTGATATACAGACACATATAGGATAAATTTGATTTAATGGAAATAAAATTGTAATATTTTTCAATATTTTTTTTTCTGAAATGAAAATTAATTTTACTTTTACAGCGGAGAAATGGCAGAGTGGTCGAATGCGGCGGTCTTGAAAACCGTTAGGTGTAACAGCCTCGGGGGTTCGAATCCCTCTTTCTCCGCCAGATTTTGCTAAAGCTTTTTCAGGCGGACAGAAAGAATAATAGCAGTAAAAAATATAAAAGCTTCATTAAACAATTGGTTTATGAAGCTTTTTTTGTTTGGTACATTATATAAATATTATCCTACAGCTTTTTTTCAATTACAATATCACCTTTATTTGGTAGTGCATTAAAAATTAATATTCCGTTTGATAAAGAATAATTTTCAGTTTTATTATTTTGAGTTACTGTGCATGATTTCCAAATTCCGGGAATAGATGCGACTATTGTTAGCTCTTCATTAAAATATTTTGGGTCTGTTTCAGAAGTTAATGCAACTGTGTATTTATTCTCGCTATTTTGTTCAATTGCAATTGTTGCTGAATCTTTTTCTTTAATATATTTGTAAACTTGAATGTATCCGCATATCCATATATCATTTTTAATATCTTCTAATTTATCTAATAATTTCTCAAATTCATAAATCCAAACACCAGCATTTCCCCAATCCATTGGTGGATCACCATCTTCTGCACTAATTCCATGAAAATGAAGGCTCCCAATAATGCTGTCTTGAATAGCCAATGGAATAATTTCATACATTTCATTAGCATTTGAACCTGCAGGAACACTTAATGCAATTAACCGAATACCTATGTACGATAGTCGGTCAATATTGTAATATTCATCTAAAACATTTGCCAGATCTTCTTCATCCCATGTAGTTCCTCCACCACGATTAAATGCTATTAATGAGCCAAAGTTTTCATCGCCACGTATTTTCCAAATGATTTTAGAAGCTTCACCAACTTCATACACAACTTCTTCGTATGTGTTTGCTCCGGTATGAGTCATTGTATGATTAGCTAACTCTTGTCCACCTTCAGGTGCAATGTTTTCCCAAGTATTAATGTTTGAGATAAATGCATCTCGCCCGGGATTTACATACCATGTGCCAACAAAATTTCTGCTGTTTAAAGCCGGAACGCCTAATTGTGCTTGTCCAGGCGTGCTATCATCAAATTGAAGCAATATTGCTGCTTTTTTATTTCCTTGCCATTTTGCAATTTTCACATAAAGCTCAGTGTTGGGTGCTATTTCTTCTTCGTGTTTTATACATGATGAAAAAATGACTGAATGAAAAATTAAAAAGCAGAATAGCAGGATAATGAAATTAAAATTTGAGATTGATTGATTGTTTAGTTTCATGATTAGTAGTTTATATAATTCATGTTTTAAGTAAATGTAGAAAAATTTGAAAAACTAATTCTTTTATATTTAGACTATAAAAAAACTTATAATGTTGTATTGAAATTATCTTTGATTCTTTAAATTTATTTAATTTGCTGATATTAAGATATATTCAAATTTAATTTTTAATGATTTAATGCAAAACCAATTTTAAAATAGTTTAATTATGGGTGAATAATGTGTGTTAATTATTCAGGTTTAAGATTTTGTTTCAACTGTTTATTTTTTAATTGTTTTTTTATGGTCAGATGGAACATCCACATTTTGAGGCATTTGTGCGTTGAGCATCTGCTCAGAATAATCATGCCCATGTGTGTTTTTTAATAAACATGGATGTTTCATTTGTTTATATGAATATTATAAATAAACTTTTCTATAAACATCTAAAAAATTAATGTTAACTATCAAATTTACGGAAAAACCATATTAAATAAAACTATATGCTTATAAATTTATTAATCTAAATTTTTTTAGTGATATTTATTTAAAATACTTATATTTGAATAATATTAATTTAATGGACAAACTTTGTCTTACCTTACAAAAAAACAGCTACTGAAATTTTCATTAGCTGTTTTTTTATTATGTGTTTTGTAAGTTGTTGCTTTTCAGTAATATGGTATTTTTAAGATGTCATTGAAAATAAAAAAAAAATGTGAAAATAGTTAGTTGAATGAAAAATCTAATCCTATCATAAATTTAGGCATGAAAAAAGGTTGTTTAATTGCTGCGTCAGCATCTTCATATGTAAATAAAACATTATTTTCTCTGTCGTCTGTTCGTGGGTTAATATTATCATCATCAGGACTGTATGATGTGTCGTGTCCAGTTAATGTTCTTGGGAAAAAGTAATCAACACCTGCCATAATAACAAGGCTTAATTTTTTTGTCATTTTTATGTGGATTTCTTCACCAATTCCAAGTCCCCATTGTTTTGATTTTACGTCAAAATCCTCATTACCACCAATATATTTAAAATTACCTTTAAAAGTTGAATATCTAGGACCAAAAAAAAGGTATGAATCTTTAATTTTAAAAATAGAGTTAGAAATTAAAAAATCAAATTTAAAATCAAAGTCAGTTCCTTTTTTTTCAGGTACTCCATTTGTAGCATCATTAATGAAGATTTTCCTTGCTTCAGTGGCATTTCCAGGATCGATAATAGAATACCCTATTCCCAAACGCAATCCAAGCGAATTTCCTTGTGAAATTTGATTTAAACCTATTGTTGCCTGAGTTCCAAATCCTCTGTTGTAACCACCTAGTATAGAACTTGATATGTTTGATTTATTCATCATTCCTTGACTAAATAAATTTGTAGGCAAAATCCAGAAAATAAATATGGAAATAGAAATTAATTTAATTTTATTCATTTTATTATAGTTAGTTTTAATATTAATATTATTATTATTATTATTATTATTATTAACGGAATCAAAATTAAAATGTTATTTTTAAAACAAAATTAATAATTTAGAATAAAAATTTACAGAGAATTTTTTTTAACTATTTTTGTAGAAAAAACAAACAAATGACAATAGACTTATTTATACCATGTTTTATAGACCAGTTTTATCCGGAAACAGGTCATAATGTTGTTAAAATTTTAAAAAAACTTGGGCTTGAAATTAATTATAATAGTAATCAAACATGTTGCGGCCAACCAAGTTTTAACAGTGGATATTGGAAAGAAACTTTACCAATTGCCAAGAAATTTATTAAAGATTTTCCAAACGACAGGCCTATTGTTAGTCCATCTGCATCTTGTACCGGTTTTGTTAAAAATTATTATCCTGAGCTGTCAAAAGAAGCTGATTTTTTAAGTGAACATGGAAGATTAAAACGAAATTTGTTTGAATTAACCGATTTTCTTGTGAATTATTTAAAAGTTGACGATTTAGGTGCGGAATTTAATGCAAAAGTAACTTATCATGATGCTTGCACAGCTTTAAGAGAATATGGAATAAAAAAAGAACCAAGGCAACTTTTATCTAAAGTAAAAGGTTTAGAATTAATAGAAATGAATGAAAGTGATGTTTGCTGCGGTTTTGGCGGAACTTTTTCAGTTAAAATGGAACCTATATCTATTGCAATGGTTGAGCAAAAAGTTGAAAATGCTTTGGCAACCGGCGCCGAGTATATAGTTTCAACAGAAGCATCTTGCTTAATGAATATTGAAGGCTATATAAAAAGAAATAATTTACCAATAAAAGCAATACATATTGCTGATATTTTGGCATCTGGATGGTAGTTTTTTGACTTTATTGTTTGTTTTTTAATAGTTAATTTCCGGATTATAATATTAATGCGACCAAAGCTTTTTTGTAAGTTCAATAATATAATCCAGGTCTTTTTGTTTAAAATCAAGACGTTCGGCAATTTTTAAGCAAATTTCATATTCTTTTTCATTAACAACGCCATCAATCATACTCATATAAACTATATCTGCAAGTTGCTCTTCTTTTTCTTCGCCATTTAATGGAACAATAAACTTAAGTGTTTCAGCTTGTTCGGTTATTTCATGAATTTCGTCTTGAGATAATCCATAATCATTAGCTCTTTCTTGCAAGAATTCTTTTTCTTCATTGTTTAAAACATTATCTGAGTATGCAACAGCAACAAGATTAGAAAAATGTTCTTTTTTTATATTTCTGTTGTTTGTAGATTCGGACATTTTATCAATTTTTTTTCAAAGTTAAATAGTTAAATGATTTATCTAAAATTAATTCTTCAGTTCTGCAATTTGTTCATCTGTCGCAATTGGGAATTCAATAAAAAAAGTTGTTCCTATATGTATCTCGGTTTCAAACCAAATTTTTCCTTCGGCACTTTCAATAATGTTTTTTACAATCGGTAATCCCATTCCCATTCCGCTTGTTTTTGTTGTGAAACTTGGTATAAAAAGCTTTTCTTTTTGGTCGTTGTTGATTCCTGTTCCGTTATCTTTAATTTTTATAGTAATTAGTTTTTCACTTTTACTGATATTGATATTTATTTTACCTTCTTTTTCAGAAGGAATAGCTTGTATCGCATTTTTTGTCAGATTTATAAAAGCTCGAGAAACTTGTTTGTTATCAGCAATTATTATAAGTTCCTGAAAATCATCGATATTGCTTGTTATGCTAATGTTTTCGGTGTTTGAAAATAAAACAATTGTATTTTCAATTTTTTCAACAATATTTACAATTTCTTTATTTGGTTTTGGCATTTTTGCAAAGTTCGAAAATTCTGAAGCAATGCTTGATAGAGTGTTAATTTGCTCAATAAGTGTTTGTGCAGATTTTTCCAGTTTTTTCTCAAAATTTACGTCTTTATCTTCCCACGAACGTTGTAAAAATTGAACGCTAAGTTTCATTGGAGTTAAAGGGTTTTTTATTTCGTGAGCAATTTGTTTAGCCATTTCGCGCCAAGCACTTTCTCTTTCGTTTTTTGCAAGTAATTGAATGCTTTCATCAAGTTTTAAAACCATTCTGTTATATTCGCTAACTAAAGCTCCTATTTCGTCTTTTTTGTTGTAAATAATTTGTTCTGATTGTTTTCCAAGTTCAATTTTTTTAAATTTATTTTGAAGCATTCTAAGAGGCTGAGTTATTTTATTTGCCATAAAAAATGAAACAAGCGATATAATTATAAACAGAACAACATATAAATTAATTACAGCAACTATTAAATTAGAAATTTCTTTCCTTAATTCTGCAGGTCTAGTAAAATAAGGAAGATTTAAATAAAGTTTTTCTTTAAAATTATGACTTTTGAATAATGCATAAGCAGAAGAATATTCTAAATTTCCAATTTTTTCTTTATGTATAAACCTTATTTTTTCGTTAATTTTCATTTGCCTGTATGCTTCCGGATTCATTGTTTGGCCAATTAGTTCTTTATGAAATAGCTCGGGCCTTGATGTTGCCAGTAATCTGCCGTTTGATTTGTAAATATTTATATCAGTAAAATAAACTTCTGAAAATTTAGCCAAAAGTTCGGAAATCAATAATTCATTTCCGGAAAATATTTCGGTAGAAGTACTGTCTGGTTTTTCAGCTTCAAGCTCAAGACCTTTTAATACTGTTTCTATTTTTTCGCTGATGTTTTTATTGTGTTTTAATTCAAATTGTCGAATATTATAATAAACAGTTCCAGCTCCAACTAAAATGAATGAAATTGCCAATATAAATATCATTGCCATTAATAGTTTGTTCTCAAAATTTAATTGTATTTGATATATTAAAGATTTGAAATTATTAATTGCAATAACTAATAAAATTAAAATAATTAAGAATACGAAAACGTAAGAAAACGCCACAATTAAATCGATAGATTTAATCCGAAGTTTAGAGAGTACTATAAGATTCTGGTTGTCAGGCTTATATATTAAATGTTTGTAGTCGTCAATTAATATTATTTTGTATTCATCTTCGCTTATTTGAAACATTTTGTCGTTTAAATCATAAGGGAAATTTCCTGAACGGGTTACCAATTCATGATTGCTGTATTTTGCGTATGAATAACTTGAAAGTGTATTTCTTTTTTTTATTTTTCCATCAATCAATAAATCGGGATATCCAATTTCGCTTGTAATTAATTTAGAATCAAGTTTTATGTAGAGAGTGTAATTATTTAGATTTTCGGTATCGTAATAATTTATTGAACCCAAGTAGCTTAATCTGCCATCGTGGTTGTCGATATAATAGAAATTTGAGTTTTTGATTTTTTCGCCAAATTCATCAATTAAATTTCCATAATAGTCTGCGCAATTTGTCAAACTATTTGCAGGCTCAATTCCTTCGCAATCGCAACAAACTACAATATCTAAATCGTATTTTTCAAAATATTGTTGAAAATATTGTTTGTCAAGATATGCATGAATTGTTTCTAATTGTTGATTTTTAGTTTGACTTATGTATGCATTTAAGGTTTCGTCGGCTTTTATTTTTTCTTCAGTAGTAACAAGTAGATGCTCAGCTATTCTGTCTCTTTCGTTTAATAGTCTTGTAACTAGTAATTTAGCTTTATTTTCTTCTTTTTCTGTAAGTGTTTGGTTTAAAAACATTGTAATGTAAACCGAACTAAAAAAAATAATAACTATAAAAAAAGAGAAGTTTGGCTTTTTATAAAAATAGTGAAAATAGATAATCAAGCTAATAATAGAAAATAGGAATATTAACGAAATGTATTCTATATTGTTGAATATCAGATAATAGGAAAATGTAAAAATTGAAAAAGAAATAATTACTAAAATTAATAGATGTTTAAGTTTAATTAAATTTTTAGTTACAAAAATCAGTTTTTCGATTAAATAAATTAATGAAGCAATTAGTAATGCTAAAATTATATAGGTTATTAAACTAAAAAGATTTAACTCTAGAACTTTATATGCATCTAAAGGTAAACTTGAATTATAAACAAGAATATTTATCAGATATATTATGTAATAAAAAAATATGAAAATGAATAGCAAATTTAAGAAGCTGACAATTAATCTGATAACAGTTTTTTTCTTTTTTAAAAAACGGATTAATTTTCCGCTTCTAAAAAAAATGAAAAATATGTTTGTGAAAAATAAAATTAAAAGTGAATTAATAAAAAAATCACCCAATGAAGGAAATAACCATGAATATGCAAAATATCCGGGATCAAAAAAATCTAAAGAATAAATTTGAATTGGATATTTAAATTCAATCATTAAATATCTGATAAAAATCAGAAATGCAGTAATAAAAATAATCCATCTGCCCGGATGATTTTGAGAAATACTGATTTGTCTAATCCATTTATTAAGAATTAGTAAAATAATTGAAAAACTTATAAAATAAAGCAAACCAACAATTCCCCATGAAGTATTTTCCGAAATAATTGAATTTGTAGGAACTAATGAAAGTAAATAATTATTGTCTTTGTCGTAAATATCGTAACTATAAGAAAGCGGAATTACGGAAATTTGAATAGATGAAGGCAAATTATAATCTTTATGGAAATTATCACTTAAATATTCATTTTTATATGAATATTTATGCTTTATTAAAAATAACCCAATTATTTCTAAATTGTTTTGATGAATTTTTTTTGCAAAATACCATGCATTATTAAGTTTAATTACATTATTGTTGAGTTTGGATTTAGAATAATAATCGTTTATGAAAATTGAATTGTCGGTCCAATATCTTAGCGAATCGTTTATGTATAAGCAAACTATAAAACCTTCATCATCAAGAAATTTTTGATTGCTGTTTGAAATTACTTCAAATAAATTTGTTGAATTGCTATCTAAAAAAGGAGTAATTTGATTTTTTACATCTGTTAATACACTATTTAGTTTTATTTCTTTTTGAGATAAAACATTACTGAACTTTTCTATATTAACCTGATAATTAGCAGGTTTTAGCTTTGCTTTTTCAATAATTACAGCAATAATTATTAAAATCAAAGGGATTATTAAATATTTTAAGTTGACAGTATGATTTTTCAATTTAATTGTTTTTACTCGTTATGATAAGGTATTCTATTAATAATTGTAAAAGCTCTGTAAAGTTGTTCAACAAAAAATAATCTGATTATTTGATGCGAATATGTCATTTTTGATAATGATAATAATAAATTTGAACGATTGTAAACATCATTTGAGAATCCATAAGCACCACCAATAACAAAACATACTTGTTTTATTCCAATATTGTTTTTTTGTTCTATAAATTCCGAAAACTCTATAGATGAAAACTCTTTTCCTTTTTCGTCTAAAAGAATAAGGAAATCATTTTTTGTGATATTTTTTAAAATCAGCTCAGCTTCTTTTTGCTTTATTTGTTCTGCTTTTAAGTTTTTAGTATTTTTTAAATCAGGTATTGTAATAATTTCGAAATCAGTAAAATGCTTAATTCTTTTTTCGTAAATATCTACACCTTCAATTATATATTTAAAACTCGATTTTCCGGTAAAAATTAGTTTTATCTTCATTGCTTTTTCAACACTTATTTTTGCAGATAAAATTAATGAAATTGACCTTTGTTTTATCTTTTTAAAGATATCTTAATTAAGCAGAAACAAATTTCGGTCTTATTTATTCCAAAAATATAAAAATATGCTTAAAATTTAACTTTTTTTTAATTATATGTGATATTCTGTTAAACAAACAGCTATTTTTTATAAAATAATTAGGCTAAGACATATGATTTGCAAAGATTTTAATTTTTTTTCATTTAACTAATTGACTATTATTTAAATAAAAAATCTATTTGCGAAATTTCCGGAAAAGTAAAAAGAAAAATCTTCAGATGGTTCAATTTTTGTTGCAGAATATCAAATTCTATATCGAAATAAAATAATTAAAGTGAGATCAAAAAAAATATATTTTTTTATTGTAATAATTTTACATTTTTTTATAAACACATCTGTTTTTTCTCAAGAAGTTTTACCTAAAGAAGTGAAAAATGCCGTTGCGTCTGGTAGCTCTAAAGAACTTGCGGTTTTTTTTAATGTAAATATAGAATTGTTTCTTTTAAACAAAGAAGATGTTTACAGTAAAGCACAAGCTCAGCTAATTGTTAAAGACTTTTTTCATAAAAATAAACCACATAGCTTTATAATTATACAAGAAGGAAAAAGTGCCGATTCTAATTATGCAATTTGCAATTTAGAAACTTCTGTCAATAATTTTAGAGTTTACATTTCCTACAAAAAAATAAAAGGCAAAGCTCTTATAAATCAATTAAATATAAGTGAGTACAATAAGTAAGTGTTTAGAATATTAATCTTTATTTTAACTATATTCTTTATATTTGCAATTTAAAAAAAACAATTACATGAGTTTAGATAAATTAATTAATGATTTGATTGACAGAGCAATATCTGAAGATATTGGAGATGGAGACCATAGTTCTTTAGCATGTGTTCCTGAAAATACTGTAGGAAAAGCAAAATTATTAGTTAAAGAAAACGGCATAATTGCCGGAGTTGAAATAGCAAAAAAAGTTTTCGGTAAAATAGATAATTCTTTAAACCTGGATATTACTATTATTGATGGTTCTGAAGTTAAAATTGGCGATTTGGTTTTTACTGTTGAAGGAAAAAGCCATTCAATATTGCAAGCAGAAAGAATTGTGCTGAATATTATGCAAAGAATGAGTGGAATTGCTACAAGAACCAACGAATATGTTAAAAAACTTGATGGACTAAAGGCTAAAGTTTTAGACACTAGAAAAACAACACCTGGAATGCGTGTTTTAGAAAAAATGGCTGTTAAAATTGGAGGAGGAGAAAATCACCGATTTGGTCTTTACGACATGATTTTAGTAAAAGACAACCATATAGATTTTGCCGGCGGTATTGAATCTGCAATAAAAAAAACACATAACTATTTAGAGCGAAACGGGAAAAAAATACCAGTTGAAATTGAAGTTAGAAATTGGAATGAGCTTGAACAAGTTATGAAAACAGGTTGGGTAGATAGAATTATGTTAGATAATTTTACACCTTCGGAAACCAAAAAAGCAGTTGAATATATAAACGGAAAATATGAAGTTGAATCTTCCGGAGGTATTAATTTAAAAACTGTAAGAGCTTATGCCGAGTGTGGAGTTAATTATATTTCGGTTGGTGATTTAACTCATCATATAAAAAGCATAGATTTAAGCTTAAAAGCATTTTAAGAAAAAAGGGAATTTTTATTTCCCTTTTAATTTCTTTATTTCATTAATAGAAGCTTCCAGTTTTTTTAACAATTCAAGATTTTCATTTTCAAGTTTCTTCTGTGCTTCTTTTGAATCGTTTAGGAATTTCTTCAATATCTTTTCGTTAGATCTCAGTTTTTTTAATTCTTCTAAATTTTCTTTGCTTTCAATGTCTAAAGCTTTATTAGCTCTTTCCATTTCGTCGAATTCTTTTTTAAATTGCACTTCACGTTCAGCAAGTTCAGCATTTCTTGTTCTAAGTCTTCTTTCTTGGATTTTCGCTTTTTCAACTAATTCTTGAAGCGATTTTTCATTAGTTGTAATTATTTCATTGGCATTTTCAAGTTCTTTCTGTTTTGTAGTCATTTCTTTTTGAGCTTTTTCAAGTTCTTGAAGATTCCTTCTTAATTCTTCTTCTTGAATTGCCATTTGTTCGGCTTGGTCAACAAGCTCATTTTCAAGCTCTTTGCTTTCTGTAATGTCAGTAGCTAAATTTAAAATTTTGTATGGTTTACCATTTGCATCAGTAATAGGAGTATAAACCTCATGTAACCAATATACTTTATTGCTTACACTTATTTTATTAACTTCAGAAACAATTTTTCCTTCTTTAATATTTTCCCAAAACTCTACAGGTCTGATATTTGTATCCTCCATTTTTTCAAAATCACTTTGGTGCTTTCCAACCATATCAGAACGAGTTAGGTTCAATAAATCTAAAATTGCTTGATTTGCATTAATTATATATCCGTTAAGGTCAAATTCAACAACAAGAGATGAGTTATTAATTGCCTGAATTATACTTGACATTTCAGCTTCTCTACGAGCCGATTCTTCTTGTGTAGCTTTAAGTTCTTCAAAGTTTTGTCGCATTTCTTCTTCTTGAGAAGCCATTTCTTCTGCCTGTCTTTGCGATTTACTAAGTAAATTAGCTGTTTGAGTATTTATTTTAGTCATTGAAAGTGTAGATGAAATGCTTTCTGATACTCTTTCTACAAATTCTACTTCGTGCTTTTGAAAATTGTTGAAAGATGCAATTTCAATAACACCAAATATTTCATCTTCAAGCTTAAGTGGCACAATTAATAAACTTTTTGGGTTTGAGCCTCCAAGTCCTGATGTAATACTTAAATAACCTTCTGGGATATTATCTAAATGAACTGTTGATTTTTCAACTGCGCACATTCCAATTAATCCTTCGCCAATATATATCTTTTTTTGTTTTTTTCTTTCGTGATTATATGCATATGTTGCAATTAATTCTAGATGAATGTCTTCTTTGTTTGAATCATTAATCAAAAATAAACCGGACTGATTTGCATTTAAAAAGTTTACAATGTTTCTTACTATACTTGAAGTTAAAATGTCAATATCTCCTGCACTTTGTCTTAAAATTTCGCTAAATTTTGCTAACCCTTCGTTCGACCACTTTCTTAAACTGTCTTCTTCTTGCCTTTTCTTTTCATCCAATTGAGAGTTAAGTAAGTTCTCGCGCATTTCAATTAACGAATTGCCTAAAACGTCTTGATTACTTAATGGTTGAAAATCTTTGTCAAATTTTCCTCTACCTATAGTTTCTGCAAAGTTTGTGGTTTTTTTCAATCCAACAATAAGTTCGTTTATTGCAACTGTAATGTCTGACAATTCATTTTTTTGCTTCAAAACCAGAAGTTCATCAGGTAATATACCTTTACTTAAAGGCTGTATGTATTGATTAAGCTTGTTTATAGAGCCAGTAATGGAATTTAAAAACGAAAATGCGTAATATAAAATTATAACTATAATTAAACTAGTTAAAATAAATGCTATTCTTAATAATCTTTTAATTAGGTCAGATTTTTTTTCAGAAATTGTTTTCGACATAAATTCAATTTCAGGATCTAATTTGTGTATTTCTGTTCTTAAATCTTTATGTAAACCTTCTTCTGAATTTAAGCCAATTTGGTTGTCAAGTTTAATTAAGGAAACAAACTCTTTTTTTAAATTATTAATTGATTTAATTAAGTTTTGATTGTTTGATGTTTGATTGTCAATAAATAAAGAATCATCTGAAAGATTTGAGTTGCTGAAATTACTGCCGCCTAATGCATCATTTAATTTGCTGAAATTATACATGAAGTTTTCAGCATATTTATTGTCTTTGTATAAAAGAAAATCTTTAATGTTTTGGTCAATAATCCAAATTTTGTTTTTTGCTTCGTTATTTAATTGAAAATCAGATATTTCTGCAAGAGTTAAATTAACAGAACCGATAATTCCTGTATTAACAGTTCCTTTTAAATAAATTTTGTTTGAAATGTCAGAAAAAATATCGTAATAAGTTTTTGTGAAATTATTCATATTATCAATATTTTCCTCGAATCCAATTTCTTCAGTTAATGAATTTTCTTTTAAATCATTTATTATTGAAGTTAATTTTGCTGATGAGCTTTTATGTTTTCTTAAATATTTGTTGTTTCCTGATTTGAAAAATCCGGGATCTTCTGAAAATCGAACAAGAAAATGTTGTTCAAATCTTCTCATAGAAAGATATTCAATTTCAAGTTTGTCTATTAATATATGATATTCATTAAAGTTTTGAATGTCATTAATAGATTTTATAAACATGAAAATAATAGAAGAACCGGCTAATATTATAATGCCTATAAAAATTAAAAATCTGTTTTTTATGCTCAGATTAAACTCTCTTCCCATATATTAAAATTTTGTAACTCACATATAATAAGCTGATTATGTAATCATTGCTTTTTGTGTTTCGTATGCAAATCAGATAATAAATTTTTTCTTTTTTTGTTCTAATTATTAATTAATGTGTTAAAAATTAATAAAATACAAATATTAACAAAACTCAATAAGTTTCAAATATAGTAAATCTATCTTAATTTAGTAAAATTTAATAGCAAAATTGCAAACATTTCTTTAAATTTAAGATGTCAATATAACTTTTCAATGTTTATAAAACATTGCGATATTTTATTATAATCAAATTTAGTACCGAAATTAATTATTGTTTAAGTATTTGTTTGGCTTTTTCTCTATTTAATTTAATTTTGAAAAATTTGAATAATAAAACAGATATATGGAAAATTTATATCCTTTAAAATTTGAGCCAATTTTTAAAGAAAAAATTTGGGGATTGGATAATCTTAATAAATCTCTAAATAAAAAAATTGACTTAAATAAAAAAATAGGCGAAAGTTGGGAAATTTCTGCTATAAGTGATAATATTTCAGTTGTTTCTAATGGGTTTTTGGCTGAAAATAATTTGGAGGAAATTATTGAAATCTATATGGGAAATATTGTAGGCGATAAAGTTTTTGACAAATTTGGAATAGAATTTCCTCTTTTAATTAAATTTATTGATGCAAATGAAGTATTATCAATTCAGGTACATCCCGACAATGAAATTGCCAAAGAAAGGCATAATGCTTTTGGTAAAACAGAAATGTGGTATATTGTTGATGCAAAGCAAAAAGCAGAGCTTATTTCGGGTTTTAACAAAGAAACGAATATGCAGGAATATAAACTTGCTTTGAGTTCAGGAAATTTGAAAAATATTTTAAACTTCGAGAAAGTTAAAAAAGATGATGTGTATTTTATACCTGCCGGGCGCGTTCATGCAATTGGAGCCGGGATTGTTCTTGCCGAAATACAACAAACTTCGGATATCACATACCGAATTTACGATTGGGGAAGAAAAGACGATAATGGAAATTATAGAGAGCTTCACACAGATTTAGCCGTTGATGTTATCGATTATGGTTTTTATACTAATTATAAAACCGATTATAAATTTACTGAAAATAAAACCTCTAATATTTTAGAATGTGAATTTTTTAAGACAAATATTCTGGAATTTGATAAAACAGTAGAAAAAGATTATTTTTTGATTGATTCTTTTGTTGTTTATATATGTCTGGAAGGAGAATTTGAAATTGATTTTGCAAGTGGAAAAGAAATCTGTAAAAAAGGTGAAACAATTTTACTTCCGGCAGTTTTAAAAAACATCAAATTAATACCTAAACGAAAATCAAAACTGCTGGAAGTGTATATTGCTTAATATCAATGTTTTAATTTGTATTTTAAATGTTAATGCAGCCTTATGTATTGTTTTTTTGTCTATATAATATTGAATAATTAAATTTTTTTAAATATTATTTCGTTATTGTAAATACTTTAATGAAATAATTTAAAGATTTTATATATTTTTAAATAATAAAATTTTAAACTAATAAGTATATTATGAAGAAGTTACAAAATTATTTATTGATTACAGTTTTTTTATTTTCGTTTTTCAACTTTAGTGCTATTGCACAAGACGAAGGAACAGGAACCGATGAGAATTCTGATTTTGATATCGAAAATTCGATGGGAAATCAAAGCTCTTTGTCAGCTTTGCTTGGCTATACTGATATTGGCGGCGAACAATTTATTGGGCTTAGAATTCAACCAGAACTCTCTATTGGTAAATTAGGTTTTGGTTTTGATATCCCACTAATGTTTAATTTAAGCGATGGAAGTTTAAGAACAGAAGAATTTAAAGATGGAGTAGGCTGGGCAAGATTAATTAGATATGTGAGATGGGGAGTAAAAAAGAAAGATCCTGTTTATGTTAGAGTTGGTGATTTAACAGGTTCATATATCGGATATGGCTTGCTTTTAGATAATTATACAAATGCAACCAGTTTTGAAAAAAGGAAAGTAGGTTTAACTTTTGATGTTTTAGTTAAAAATTTTATTGGTGTTGAAGGTTTATATAGCGATTTTGATCCTGTATCAACAAATTTACTTGCTTTTAGACCATATGTTAAACCATTGGGAATGACTGACATCCCTATCGCGAAAACTATTGATATTGGTTTTACTTATGTTACTGACCACGATCAAACTGCAATAATAACCGAAGATGCTGATGGTAATGAAATTGAAAATAAAAACGAATACATAAAAGATGGGATGAAAGCTTGGTCGATTGATATGGGTGTAATTCCATTATCAAATAGTTTTATGCAAATCAGACTTTACACTCAATATGGTAAATTATTGAAAAACAGCTCAGAATTGCTTCAAAATGATTTGAATTTAATTGCTGATGGAATTCGTGCAGAAGAATTAGCAACCGGAGTAGCTTCTGATAATCCATTAGTAAAAGGAGTTACAACAGGTAATGCTTACGATGCAGGTAGTGGTTTTAGTATGGGCGCCGATTTTAGATTTAAAGTTGGCGGTAATGTTTTACGTATAGATACAAGAATTGAAAGACTTTGGTATAAAGAATTTTTTATGCCACAATTCTTTAATGCAACATATGAATTTTCAAAAGATCAACAATTATTGCTTCTAGCTCAATCTAATGGGAAAAAAGGTATTTATGGTGCTTTAACACTTACAGTTCTTGACAAAATTAAAGTTGGCGGCTCACTAATGATTCCTGATGATGTTTCAGAAACTGCTCCAGCTATTTTAACTCTTAATTTAGATGCTTCACAATTAATGGAAAAAGTAGTTATAACAGGACAATATGTAAAAGGAGGTTTAACAGGATTGTCTGATGCCTTTGAATTAGATGACCGTTCGTTATTAAATGCCAGAGTTGCTTATAAACTATATAAATTTTTAATGATTGGTATGGATTATAAATGGACATGGTCTAAACTTGAAGATGGTACATTTCATGCCACTCAATACGTAACGCCATATATTGGATTTAGTATGCCACTTAATATTGGTGGTGGTAACACTAGCGAACCCGTGGATTTTGGAATTGATGAATAAAAAAAGCACATATTATATTTTAAAAGCCTCATTTTGAGGCTTTTTTTTGATGTGAGTTTTTTTAATTATAATTGTATGTGAGAAAATAAACTATATGTTATTGTGTTCATTTTCAAGTTCATATCCTGATGTTTTATTTACGTTTATTAATGTTTCGGATATGAGAGAATTAAATCGGAAAACGCTAACAAAATATCCAATAAGATAAATAATCCAAATAGCAAAAAAAACAATTGTTTTTAATTTCCATCCTCCAAACATTGTTACAGGAATAATTGTAAAAATTAATGCTATTGTAAAAATTTCCAGAAAATAGATTTTGTGATGTATGAAAACTTTTTCATTTTCTTCTTGAAATTCAATTATTCCATTGCTGATATTATTAAATAAATTCCATCCGTTCCAAGCAAATCTAAAAATACTACCTTTAAATTCTAGTTTATTTCCTTGTCTGTTTTTATCAAAAATATAGCCTTTTTCTAAACTTGAATCAAATTTTTTGAAAAACTTATCTGCATAATCTGCAGTTTTTATATTTATCAATATTTGGTCGCGCCTGCTGTGGCTGAAAACACCTTTTCTCATATTTTTTTGCTTTGTCTTTATTTAAAATTCACTTTTGTTTAGTGTTAGTTCATCAATAAAAACGTATGTTTTTAAATTACAAATTTAATTAAAAATTTGTAAGCAATGAATTATAAAATAACTTTACATTTAGTTTATTCTATTAATAATGCCGCTTGAATTATCAAATTTTGCACCTGTAACAGATGCTAAACTATTAATTTCATTTCTAAATCGTAAAACTCCAAGAAATGCAAAAATTAAAGCTTCTTTATATTCAACAATTTGTTTTTCGGGAATAAAAATTTGTGCTTTTGTTTTGGTTTTTATTATTTCGATTAAAAAATTATTAAATGTTCCTCCGCCTGTAATTAATACAGATTTAATTGATTTCTTTTCAAATATTTCATTTTCAAAACTTAAAGATATTTGTACAGCAATATGTTCATAAACAGTTCTTAAATTATCGTAAAAGCCAGGTTTGTTTAAGTTAATAAATTGCTTAAAATCAGATATATACCATTCTTTACTTAAAGATTTTGGGGCTGATTTTTTATAATATTCAATATTGTTTAATTGGTTTAATAAATTTGGTAAAACATTTCCTTTTTTGCCTAATTCGCCGTCTTTATCAAAATCCATGTTATGTGTTTTGGCGAATTCGTTTAAAACCATATTTACAGGACAAATGTCATATGCAACTCTTTTATTATCAGCATTATTAAAAGAAATATTTGCAAATCCGCCAAGATTTAAACAAAAATCAAAATTATTAAATAAAAGTTGGTCGCCTATTGGAACAAGTGGAGCTCCTTGTCCGCTTAAAGCTATATCTAAAGTTCGGAAATCAGAAACTGTATTGATTTTTGTTTTTGCGGCAATTATAGCGCCATCGCCAATTTGAAAATTTATTTGCAATTCAGGCAAATGAAAAACTGTATGTCCGTGAGATGAAATTAAATCTACTTTTATCTCAATTTCTTTTAGAAAATTATTTATTAATTGAGCAATAAAATTTCCATATTCTTTATGTAATTTTACAAATTCAAAAGCACTAATTTCAGATGCATTTGTAAGCTTATTTTTCCAAAATTCATCATATTCAAAAGTTTTAGCGTTTAAGATTTTAAATTGCCAATTATTGTCGATTAATTTAAAATTACATAAAGCAATATCTAAACCATCTAATGATGTTCCGGACATTATTCCAACTACGTTATATTCAGGCATTTATGATTTTTTAAAGGTTCTGGTTTAAAATAGCTGTGATGTTTATTAATATTTGTTTTGCACTAATTGAGTATACAAATTACTGGCTATAGTTTAGAATAGCAGATATTTAAAATATCAAAGAAAATCTAACCTAGAGTTTTTTTTTCTTCTTTTTTTCTTCTTTTTTTCTTATTCTTTTTTGATGTTTTGCTTCTTTTAGTGTGTTTTTTGATTTTTTCTTATCTGTTTTATTATATTTTCGTTTGTTCTTTAATCTTAATTTTTCATTAAATCTAGAAGAAATTTTTTCAAATTTTAATCGGTCTTTAAATTCTTTCGATTTGAAACCCAAAGTAGCTTTAATACCTGTTAATAAAGACTGTGTCCAATAGTGAAACACTGGTTTATATATGTTTCTTTCGTAATAAATTCTGTTTTCTTTTAATCTCGAGTTTTTTGTTTTTGGATTACTTCCTTTAATAATAGAATTTGCAACCATGGTAGCAAAACCTCTTTTTTCAACTAAAAGTGAGTCTGTTTTCTTTTTGCTTATTAGATTCACTTTTAAATCGCTGTATGCGAGTTTCATATTTCCTTCGGCATAATCTTCGTTAACATTTACATAAAACTCTGCACTATCTATATATCCTTCTTTTAAAGATACAAAAAGCAGGTTTTCGAGTAAAGGATTAAATGGCAAAGCACTCATAGAGTCTAAAGTGCCGGCGAAATTATATTCTCCGTATTTGCTATTTAAAGGAAAATCGAAAGATGCGGATAATAATCCTTCATTCATTAAATAGGCGCTTAAATTTAGTTTTGTTGATTCTTGATTTTTTATTTTTTCTTTGTCGTTTGTAATATTTGTAATTCTTCCTTCTAAATCGATTAAATCAATAACACCTGTTTCATTAGCGTCTTTTCCTAAAATTTCATAGCCTATATATGAATTTTTTATGCTAATTGTATCAATTAATACATAATTGTCATATTTTTTTATATAATCAAGAGGTAAAGCTATTTTTTTTATAGAATCGAGAGGAAATTTTTTGTTTTTATATGTGTGTAAATTAAAATCGAGCAAGTTAATGTTTTCGATTATTATTTTTTTATTGTCTATTAAATTTACAAAATCGACATTTTGGGCAATAATTTTTTTTCCAAAAAAGTAATTCAAAGTAAATTCTTTTTTGTTTTTATCAGCAAATTTATCTCTTTCAATATTTGGGTTAATTGTAATTAAATCAATATATAAGCGATGCAGAGCTGTAGAAATTCCAATTTCTTTAAATCTAAAATTATATAAACTGTCAGAAAGATTTAATTCATAATCTTTCATTTTTAATTTTATATCATCAGAATTTAAAATTTTATTTTTTCTGGTTTGATTTACCGAATCGATTATTAAATTACTGATATTTCCAAAAAGGTTATTGAAACTATTGCCAAAAGGTCTTTTTTTGTTGTTTGCTGTAAGTTTTAATTTAGCGCTATCTATTTCAATTTCTGATATATTTATTGATTTTAATTTAGGGTATATTTTTTTATAGAGATTTAATTGGCTTAATTTTTTTTCATTATTTCCATTTGTTTTAAAATCAGCAATTTCTATTTCGGGTTTTATAATTAATAATGTATCTAAATTTAAATCTTTATTTATAAAAAAATTGTCAAATTTAAATCCGTTTAAATAAAATTTTGGAATTACTAGATTATCAATTTCATTTTTATTAAAATCTCTAAAAATTTGATTTGCATTTATATTATAATAATGTAAACTATCGCCGTATATTTTTGATTGTAAGATGTTTATCTCTATTTTTTTTATGTCTGTAAAATGTATGCTATCTGGCATTTGGTAATGCAAATCGTATATTGTGGCAATTGCGTTTAGGTTTTTAAATATATTTTTCGGATTATTAATTTTATTTGAATCTATTTCGATTTCAAACAAGTTAGCACTAAATTTTGTTTTAATAGAAAGATTATTAATGTCAAATTTATTGGTATTCATTAAGCCGAAAATACCACTGTCAATTTCAATTTTATTAAACCAAATTTTTTGAAAAGGGAATCTGTGTTTTTTATTTTTATCGGTTTCGGAAAAGGTTTTTTCGTCTATTTCTTTTTGCGATAAAGCGATAACAGGACTTTTTATTAATACATTTCCAAAATCCAGAATGTTATTGTCAATAAACTCGCCGGAGTTAGTTCCTTTTGTAATAATATTCGGTGTGTAAATAGTATAAGTATTTTTTTTATTATTTGAATTTAATAGTTTATTAGTTGGAAAAACTCTAACAATTGTTGCATTAAAAATAGAATCTTTTGACGAGAAAATAGCTCTTTTTACTTTCAATTGATAATTTTTATCGAAAAATTTCATTTGAAAATCATCAATGGCAAATTGAATATTGTCGGAGTAAGAAAATTTATTTTTCAGTTCGCTTTTTTTTGTGTCAAATCTAAATTCGTTTAATCTAACTGACAGTTTGCCGCTCATCATCACATCAATATTAATGTTACTATCTATTTCTAGATATTTGAAATCGCCTTTCTGTAAATTTAAATTACGAATATTAATTATTGAGTAATATGATGATAATAAGTCTTTTAAGCTTTTATTGTGTTTGGTGGAGTCTGGTTCTAATATTTTTTCAATTAAATCCAAATCTGCAAAATCCGAATCTAAATTGTTTGTTTTTTCTTCAATAATAGAATTTGTATCTGCTAATTCATAAATGTCAGTATAATTTGAAAAAATAAATTTTGGGTTGTTAATAGAGATACTTTTTATGTCTAAAATGCTGTCGAAATAGGCTTTGTTTATATCAACTCCTTCAATTTTTGAATTTTGAATGCTAAAACTATAAATTTTGTTGATGTGTTTTTTTTCTAAATCGCTATATGTTTTTAAATCATTTCTTGGCTGAACAGATAATTTTGAAATATATAACAAAGAATCAAAACTTGAAATTGTTATGTTATCAAGATTTATCGAATGGGTTCTGTCTTTTAAATCTTGGCTATAATCAAATAATTGCAATTTAAATCCATCGGCATAAAACAATTTATTTTGATTTTGGTTTTGATATTTATTTAAATTAAAAGAACGCAAATCAAAAATTACTTTTCCTGAATAATTGTTGTAAACGCTGTCGTTTTGATATATTTTAAAATTAAAATTGCTTTTTTTAATATTGAAATTTTTTATATAAATACTTTTTATGAAGTCAGAAAATATAGAATTAATAATATCGGTTTCTGAAATTTTTTTATCCTGTTTATTATGAAAAATAGCATCAAAATTGGAAGAACTAAAATTTACGCTTTGTAAATATATATTTCTACTATGATAGAAATTTTTAAAACGTACTCCGTTTAATTTTATATTTGGAATTTTTATATCAAATAATGCTTTGTTTATCAGGTTTTTAGATTTGTTGATTTTTTTTTGTGAGAATTTAATATTTGTTGCAGATAATTCTTTATTAAATGTATTTACCCAAATATTTTCAACATAAAGTTGATTGTTATTATTTGGAAACAAAGCATAAAAAGAGTTTAAATTGAAATATATATCATCAGAATAAAATATTTTTGATTCAACATCTTTCGAATGTTCATCTAAAACAAAATTATATAATTTCAAATTTAAACTGCCGGTTTTATATGAAGCTTCGTTTTTAATATCAGTATTGTAAAAATAATTTAGCTTTCCGTTTTTTATTTTTAAACTATCAATAGATATAGAAATAAATTTACCTTTAATTAAATTATATAAATCTATTTCTTTTGATTTAGTAGTTTTTTCGTCTTTTTCATATTTGTTGATAATGCTGATTTCCGGATTATCAATAGTAAGTTGCTGAATATTAATGTTTTTGTCGAAATATAATTGATTTAAGTTAAAGTTGTTTATTTCAATTATTGATGTTTTAAATCGATAGTAATTATCTTCTAAATTATTCAAATATTTTTTTGAATTGCTGATTGGATTAACTTTTACGCCAACAGCAGTTAATATAGATTTTTTGCTTGACAAATAAATATTTTCAACAAACAAATAGTGAATATTATCGCTAAGTTTTATTTTGTAATTGTCTATTTCAATAGATATATCCTCAGAATAAAAGAGTTTAGCTTTTTCATCAAACTCTTTTTGGTTAAGCAAAAAATTATTTAATTTTACTGATATAAAACCTACATGTTTTGTTTTTTTTGTGCTATCTTGATTTATATTAAGATTAAATTTACCATTATTAAGGCTTATGGTTTTTATTTTTATTTCGTTTAAATAAATCGAAATCGAAGGAAATAAATCTTCGTGTACAAAATCTCTTTTGTCAATATCAATATTATTATCGGGCAGTTTTTTAAGATCAACAATTGGATCGTTAAGTTTTAATTCCGAAACATTTAATTTTTTATTTATAAAAAGCTTGTATAAACCTGTTCCCCAAAATTCAATAGATGAGCAACTTATGTTGTAAAGTGCAGCTTCTGCTTTTTTATCTTTAATTAATTTATTATAAATACTTGTATCAGAAATTAATTTGAAATTTTCTAATTTTAGCAATCTCAAACCAATTTCTATACTTATTTTGTCAAAATCAACAGTAAATAAACCTTGAGTTTCTTTTTCAACTTTTGTTTGTAAGTAATTCTTTAATAGAGGAGTGGCAAAAAAGTAAAGAGAAATATCGCTTATCAGAAATAAAAAAATAATTGCGTATGATATTTTTAATAAGATACGTTTTTTTTTAACCGACTTTTGAGTTTCATTATTTTCTATTTCCTCCATAAAACATTATGAAAACCTCTTTGAGGAATATTTTATTTTTTTCACAACAATGAAATATAAAAATTAAGCCATAAAGATAAAAAAATACTCTACAATTTTACAAGTAATGTTAACAATTTATGCTTTGAAGCGTTCAAAAAAAAATTATTCGGAGATTGAATTGGTTCCATATTAGATAAAAAAAAGTTTCCTTTCATTATTTTATCAATGCGGCATTTAATTTTATCTGTTTTGAAATTCTTTTTTTGTTGCCATTTGTGCGGTGTTACAACATGTTCTTCGCCAAATATATCTGTAACTATTATGACATATAATTTTTCTTTTTTAAATTTTCCTGTGTTCTCAATTAATTTGTCAATTTTAGAAACTTCAATTCTATTAAAATCAAATTCATAAACAGAACCAACTTTATAATGAGCATGTTCGGGTTCAAAAAAAATCTTGCCGGAACAATCTATTCTTAAAATTTTTGCAGATATATTTTCGCCTAAAACAAAACCATAATTGTTGTAAAAATACACAGAAAGTAAATATCGTTCTTTATTTAAGTCTTCAAATATAAAATACTCTTCTTCGAGAAAAACCTTTTTTACATATTTAAATTCGTAAATTTCACCTTCAATAAATTTACTCTTCACTTTTTTTTTGTATTAAGTAATAATGTTAAAGCAGCAAAATAAACAATTATTCCGGTTTATTAAATATTTTTTCTGAAATCTCCTTGTTTATTTCAATTTCATCAAACATCATTATTACAGATGGAGCATTATATTTAAAACTTGCAATTCTTTTTGCTAATAAAAAGCCATTAAATTTTTGATAATCAGATAATTCTGATCGTGAACTTCCATCTTCGTTTTCGTCTACTCTAATCAGTAAGTTTGTAGATTTATCTATGTATAGATAAGATTTTATATCATCTAGCAATAAAGAAATTTTGTAAACATTAACATTATCTATAATTGTATCGCCAATATAATCAGCAATCATTCCGTTTTCAACATAATCTGCAAGTCCGCCTGTCCATTTGTTATAGATTTCAAAAACAGGATTCTTTTTTACTTCAGACACTATAATTGTATCTACTCTTGGACTTAATTCCCAATCGTATTCGCCATTTGTTGCTTTTGTATATTTTTCTTCCATGTAAATCATGTCAAAACGTAACATGTTAGGAAAAAGCATTGACATTTCTAAAGGCAAATCCATTTCGCCTTGTCTAAATTTCCCTTTTATTAAAACGGTTTTAAAATTACTCATTCCGCCTTTTAAACCTGTTGCTTCAACATGTTTGTCAATAATTTCTGATAAAGTTATTTGGCTTAAAATTTCAGAATTGACAAATAAAATTAAGCATAAAGCTATAAATATTTGTTTTATTGTTTTCATCTTTAGGTTTTTAGATAATGTTTTTTACTAGATTATTACAAATATAATAATAACTTTTTTAACCTTAAACTTTTTCAACTCTGATAATTTTCACCGGACAAAGCTCTGCAGCTTCTTTATTATTTTCAAATTCATCATCAGCAACTACTAAAGTGTAAATTTCTTTTTTGCCTTTTGCTGATATTAAATCTGTTTTTCCGTCTTTTTTATTCATTAGCCATCTGTATGGAGCAACTTCAATGCAATATCCGCAACCAATACATTTTGCTCTATGATGTGTAATTCTTATCATAATTTTGTGAGATAAAAGACCAAAGGAAAATAATAAAAGTAAATTAATAAATAAGCTTACTTATATTTTTTCTTGAGACCTTTATTTTCTTTCTTTTATTAAACAAAAGCTATTTATTTGATATTTACTACTTTGTAAAGTTTATCTGCACGTCTTACTTTTTCATCAATTGGGATAGAAATTGTTTGTCCTTTTATTGCTTCTTCAGCGTTTTGCAAATCTATTCTTATTTCTTTAACTGTTGTTTGAATAACACCTGTTGTTGGACCAGTAATTAAAATTTCGTCGCCAACTTTAAGGTTTCCTGATTGAATTAAAAACTCAGCAACTTTTAATTTACTGAAATAATTCATTCCTTTTCCGATATATTCTTTTGTTTTTGTGGCTTTTGAACCATAATCTTTACTCCATTCGCCAATTTTACGGCCAAGATAATAGCCATCCCAAAAGCCTCTGTTAAAGACAGTTGCAAGGCGTTCTTCCCAGTTTTTTATTTTCTCAACTGTATATGTATTTTCAAAATGAGCATCAATTGCTTCGTTATAACACTGACTAACAATTTTTACATATTCAGCAGGTCTTGCTCTTCCTTCAATTTTTAAAACTTTAACGCCGGAATTAATAATTTTGTCAACAAAACCAATTGTACACAAATCTTTTGGCGACATAATGTACTCATTATCAATCTCTAGCTCGTATCCGCTTTCTTTTTCGGTTACTACATATGCTTTTCTGCATGTTTGAAGACAAGCACCTCTGTTTGCAGATGAATTTTGTTCGTGTAAACTCAAATAGCATTTGCCCGAAACTGCCATGCACAATGCGCCATGAGCAAAAATCTCAATTTTTATTAGTTCGCCCGAAGGGCCTTTAATCTGCTCTTTTTCAATTGCTTTGGTAATAAAATCTACTTGTTTCAGGCTTAATTCTCTTGCCAAAACCATAACATCAGCAAAATGAGAATAAAACTTTAAGGTTTCAATATTGCTTACGTTTAATTGTGTTGAAATATGAACTTCAACGCCAATAGATGCGGCATAGTTTATAACTGCCTGATCTGAAGCTATTATTGCTGTAATTCCGCTATTTTTTGCAATATCTACTATTTCTTTCATCAAAACCAAATCGTGATCGTATAAAATAGTATTTACTGTTAGATATGTTTTTATATTATTTTCTTTAGCAATTGAAACAATATTCTGTAAATCGTCGGTTGTGAAATTATTTGTTGATTTTGCGCGCATATTAAGCTGCTCAATTCCAAAATAAACAGAATTTGCACCTCCCTGAATAGCTGCCATTAACGACTCGTAAGTGCCAACAGGCGCCATTAATTCAATATCTTCTCTCTTTAAACTCATTTTTTAATTTCAATTTTTGCCACTAATGCACTATTTACTATTTACTAATACACTAATTACCATTTACTAATTACCAATTACCAATTTCTAATTTAAGCCGAAACTTGTACTTCAAATCCTTCGTTTTCAAGTCTTTTTTTTATGATATTTAAATCATCAAGGCTAACTTTAACTAAATCAGGACTTGGAGTATCTCTGGCAATTGTGTATATCATAACCATTTTCGGTTTTATTTGATGTAACAGGTCAATCCATGCAACAAGCTCATTTTCAGTTGTATTATCAACTAATTTTCCTTCATAAAATCCTTTCACAAACATAGTTTGTATAATAAGATTTCCATTAAACTTTTTCAAGTTTTCAACAAGCTTTTTTGTGTCGTATTTCCCAATTGGATTGTTTAAAAGCCTTACCGTTTCATCAAATGCAGAATCTAATTTTAAAATATTATCTTCAACAAGGTTTAATGCTTTAAAAACGCTTTCTTTATGTATTAAAGTCGCATTTGAAAGAACAGCGATTCTCACATTAGGAAAATATTTATCTCTAAGTCTTATAGTATCATCAATAATTTTATCAAAATCTGTGTGTAAAGTTGGTTCGCCATTTCCGGCATATGTAATAACATCAAGTTGCTCGTTATTTTCTTTCATTTTAACAAGCATTTCTTCCAGCTTTTCAGCCACTAACTCTCGCGGATGAAATTTAATCTTAATTTCTTGTTTGCCTGGCGTCCAACCACATTCGCAATATATACAATTAAAATTACAGAGTTTAGAATCGGTTGGTAATAAATTTATACCAAGCGATATACCTAATCTGCGACTTTTTACCGGGCCAAATATTATTTTATCGAAAAGAAATGTTCCCATTAATAAATTATGTTTATAAAAAATTCCTGCAAAAGTAAGCTTTAGATGTGGGAAATAAAAAAAATAATATTTATATAATTTAGAAAGTAGTGATTTTTAGCTCAATATACTGTTCAATTGTTCAATTGTTAGTTGTAGATGCCTAAATAGAGTTGGCCGTTTTAACTTTTACCTTTTGTCTTTTATCTTATATTTTTTTGTTTGCCTATGCTATCAATTAAACCCGATAGATCGGCTTGTTTTTTAATTTCTAATATTTTCAAATCTATACATAGGCATATTTCAAGTTTCAGCAACTCAAAGTCGTCTAAAAATGCTTCCAGATAAACCAATTTATTTTTTGCTTTATTGGCTCTCTATAAATACTCCTTACAAGCTGTATTGCATCTCATTTCATATCTTGCCCAAGAGTGTATTTATGTTCTTTCGGAAACTCTTGTGTATATAAAGACACTTTCCGTACAAGCGTGTAAACATTCTTAAAAATTTGTAATTCGTAATAGAGCGTCATATTGTTAATATTCATTAAAAGTATACCAGTAAATTAAGAGATTTAGATAGTTGGACTCGTAACCGATTGCGCTATTGCATCTGGCACCATTGGAAAAAGCCGAATAATAAAATGCGAAGTTTTATACGTTTAGGAATTGAAAAAGGTCAGGCATATTCCTGGTCGCGAACCAGAATGGGCGGATGTGCTGTTGCTAAAATCCTATGATGCTTACCACAATCACAATTGCCAGATTATAACAAAGAGGCTATAAATCTTTTCTTGAATATTATTATGCTTTAAGTTGATGATTAATAGCTTGTTCCGGTTTTTTTCGGGAAGACCCGTACGTACAGTGGTGTGAGAGGTTCACCAACAGTCATCTTGACTGTTGGCAGCCTACTCGATTATGGACTGGTCATTGCTCTAATTCAGCAAATTTTTTTGCCCCTTTTGATTGTAATAATTCTACCACTCTTGATGCACTTGCCTTAACCTCAGAATTTTCGGAATTCAAGCGAGGTAAAATTCTATCGAGAGTTGTTTTTTTGTCGTAAACAAAATTGACATCTGCACCTTTTTCTAAAAACAATTTAATAATTTCTTCACCCTCGTTAGCAGAAAACTCAGGTCTCCCAATAAAAACAACAAATTCATACAAAGGTGAGCGACCATATGCTTTAATATTAACATCTGCTCCAGCAAGAATTAATTTTTTACAAAGAATAGATGTATTTTCAAAGTCAGTTCCAGCAAAATTCAAAACAATACCGATTAAACTTAAATCCTTGTTTGGTTGCATCCAATTGTTTTCAACTACCTTAACACCTTTATCCAATAGATATAAGGCCTTATGAATATTGATTTTTTGTGTTTTTTGGTTTTGTAAACCCATAATTACATAATGCAAAGCATTCATCTTTAGCCCATTCTTCGTTTCAACCATAAGGTTAATATCTTCAACCTTACCGACTGCTTTTTTGAAAGATTCTAATTCAAAAATATTTTGAGCTGCAAATATTATATCAATACCAGTTGCTTTATCTATAATTAGCTCAGATATTTTATTTTTTTCTCCAATTATATCAACTCCGGATCCTAGCCTACGCATAGGTTCAACTGTTTTTAAAAACAATAATAAACTATTGTTTTTATCATTACCTAAATAACCAACATTAGCTCCCTTTAAAATAAGAAAATTTATCAGTTCAAAATAATCTTTAATTTCTTGAGCCAATTCTTTTTTGAACACTTCAATCATTCCATCAAAATGCTCAGGAGCTTCAGCTCGGTGCTCTTCTGCTTGTATATGTTCGTATCTTTTATTGGGAACCGAAGAAAAAACTTCAGCCAGTAAATTTATTGAATCCTGTTTAAGAGCCTCATCAATAGTGTTATAAGATTCAAATATTTTCTTTATATCGGCATATCTTGTTGTTTCTTTGGAATTTAAATATTGTTTGATTTTATTTAAATTTTCTATAGACATATTGTCATCAACTTGAGATATAACCTTTATTTTTTCATTAGTATTGTTTTTTGTAACAGTACTTTCCTTTGTTGTAGTTGGAATTATTTTTGTTCCAGCACATGATGTTGTCAAAAAGACAATACATCCACCAATTAAAACATGCATAAACTTTTTAAAAAACATAATTTTTCCTTTTTTTTGTTCCTACTCATAAGACTTTTCGGTTTCGCCCCGTTTTTTTTAGTGGGTTCTGGTCTCCACTTTTTTAGTTCAATATTACTATTTTATTGTCAAAATGAATAATCGGTACTTTTTCGACTATTGTCTCCTGATTTAATGGTTGCAACCTTTGCGTGCATGAGAAATTTCGCCGACTTCCTTATTATTATTTCAACCTGAGAAAAAATACTCTAATTTTCAAATATATGACACAAATTGAACTTACCAATTGCATATTCGTAAT
>JAFGWC010000073.1 GCA_016937695.1 Bacteroidales bacterium | reverse complement strand
TGTTATAAAAAACAGATTGAAAGAATACTACGATAAAACATTGCCTGTTTTAGATTTTTATAAAGAAAGAGGAAATTATTTTTCGGTAAATGGCTTACAATCAATTGAAAAAGTAAATTCCGATATCGAAGACTTAATAAATAAAGTACAAAGCACAAAACTAGTTAATATTGTTATGTTTGGATATCCTGGTTCTGGCAGAGGCTCTATTGGCAAAGCATTAGCCGAAAAATATAATCTGGAATTTGTTGCAACCGGCGCAATGCTTGATGAAGAAATTAATAATAATTCTGAAATTGGGAACCAAATTAAACAATTATATGAAAATGGAGAATTAGTGCCCGATGAAATTGTTATTAAACTTATTGAAAAAAAAATTGACAATACAAAAAATGCAAAAGGCTTTATTTTTAAAGGATATCCAAGAACTTTGGTACAATCTTATATACTTGATGGAATTTTGAAAAAAAGAAACTCGGTAATAAACAAAGTTATTGAAATTGAAGTAGATACTTTAGAATTGATAAATCGTTTGGATAAAAGAAGCAAAACAGATTCTAAAATGCCTTACGATTCAAGTACCGAAAAAATTGTAAAACGATTGCAAGAACATAAGGAAAAAACTATTCCTGTAATTGAGAAATATAAAGAAATTCATAATGTTTCAATTATTGATGGAATGGACACATTTGAAAATGTTTTTAAAAAAGTATGTGATGAAATAGATACATCTTTTAAAAATCTAAAATAAATCTTATAAGTAAAACTTAATTTGTATTTGTCCAGTTTTGTACACTTAGTGTTCGATTTTGAATAATACTTTTTTAATGTATTGACGCTAAGTGTTTAATAATCAGAAGAATGTGTAGTTTGGAATAATCATTGATTAAACATAGCAAACTAATAAAACCTATTTAGCTATGTTAAAAAGTATATTATTTTTGATTTCCTTCATATTTTTCTTAAACTCTAATGCTCAGGATAGATTTATATCAAGAAAGTTTAATGAAACATCAGAAAAAAAAATAAAATGCTATTCAACAAAAAAAATAAACTCAAAACCACCAATAATAGATGGTATATTAGATGAAGATATTTGGAATATCTCAGAATGGCAAGGCGATTTTGTTCAATTTGAACCAAATGAAGGCGAAAAACCTAGCGTAGAAACAAAATTCAGAATTATTTACGACGACAATAATTTGTACGTTGCAATTAAATCTTACGATACAAATCCCGAAAAAATTGAAAGGAGAATGACAAGAAGAGATTCTTGGGAAGGCGATAAAGTTGGAATTCATATAGATAGTTATTTTGATAAAAGAACAGCATTTGTGTTTTTTGTAAATGCTGTTGGAGTTAAAAACGATGGCATTTTTACAAACGATGGCGATAATTTTGACGATAGCTGGGATCCAATTTGGTATGCTAAAACAAATATAGATGTAGATGGCTGGAGTGCAGAATTTAAAATTCCATTTAGCCAATTACGATTTGGAAATAATTTTCATCAAAAATGGGGAGTTCAAGTAGAAAGAGAGTTTTATCGAAATTCAGAAAAATCACTTTGGAAAAAAATATCCAAAGACGAATCCGGTTGGGTTAGCCTTTTTGGCGAACTTGATGGAATTTCTGATATAAATCCTAAAAAACAAGTCGAAATATCACCTTTTTTAACAGCAAAATACGATAATTATGAAGCAGAAGTTGGAAATCCTTTTGCCGATGGGAGAGATTATGGTTTTAATGGCGGACTTGACGGCAAAATTGGAATTACAAACGACTTTATTCTCGATTTTACAATAAATCCTGATTTCGGACAAGTTGAAGCTGATCCTTCAGAGTTAAATTTATCTGCTTTTGAAAGCTATTTTCAAGAAAAAAGGCCTTTTTTTATAGAAGGAAAAAATATTACTGATTATAACATCACTCCAGGCGGAAGTCCATGGTCGCAAGATAATCTTTTTTATTCGCGAAGAATTGGACGAACACCTCATTATAGTCCTGAACTGTCTGATGGTGAGTATATTAACGAGCCTGAGAACACCAGAATTTTAGGCGCTGTTAAATTAACCGGCAAAACTAAAGATGGATGGTCGGTTGGAATAATTGAAAGTATAACTAATAAAGAAAAAGCTGAAATAGATTTGAATGGAGAAATGCGCAAAGAGACTGTTGAACCATTTACTAATTTTTTTATTGGCAGATTACAAAAAGATATAAATAAAGGAAATACAATTATAGGAGCTATGTTTACAACAACAAATCGAAAAATTGACGATTCTCAGCTTAATTTTCTTAATGATAATGCAATAACTGCCGGTTTTGATTTCAAACAATATTTTAAGGATAAAAAATACTATATATCAACAAGTTTAATTGCGAGTAAAATTGAAGGAAGCACAGAAGCGATTTTAAATCAGCAAGAATCTTCGAGAAGATATTATCAAAGACCGGATGCAAATTATGTAAGTATTGATTCAACAGCTACTTTTTTAATAGGTCAAGGTGGAAATTTTGCTGCCGGAAAGCAAGCTAACAGTGGTTTGCGATATGCTTTAAACATAACTTGGCGCTCGCCTGGTTTAGAGCTTAACGATGTGGGATATTTGCGACAAGCAAATACAGTTTTTCAATATACATGGTTGGGATATAGTTTCCCTAAGCCGTTTTCTATTTTCCGAAACTTGCAAATTAATATGAACCAATGGGCAGGTTGGGATTTTGGAGGAATTAACACTTTTGATGGAGGCAATTTTAATACTTGGATGAAATTCAATAACTTATGGTCGTTTGGAACAGGAATAGGAGGCGAATATAAACAAATTTCAAATACAGCATTAAGAGGCGGACCTTCAATAATTTTGCCTGGAAATTGGAATACATACGCATATTTAACTACAAACAATACAAAGAAATTATTTTTCACAATTGGCACCTCTCTTAGCAAAGGATTAGAAAATTATTTCACAGGAATTAGCTATTGGGCTGATATTACCTATAAACCAATTAATAATTTATCAGTAGTTTTAAGTCCAAGTTTATCTGATGAAGAGTCTGATTTACAGTATATTGCAGAAGATGAATTTAATGGCGAAAAACGATATTTATTTGGCAGTATTTCTCAAAAAACTTTTTCTTTAACTTTAAGGTTAGAGTATAGCATTACACCTGATTTAAGCATTCAGTATTATGGTGCACCATTTATAACTGCCGGTAAATATGCTGATTATAAGATGATTACAAACCCCAAAGCAGACGAGTATAAAAACAGAATGTATGTTTATGATGATTCTCAAATAACATATTCAGAAGAAGATAATTTATTATTAATTGATGAGTCATTAGATGGAGTTTCAGATTATAGTTTTGAAAAACCTGATTTTAATTTCAAACAATTTCGTTCAAATTTGGTTATTCGTTGGGAGTATATTCCCGGTTCTGTAATTTATGCAGTTTGGTCGCAAGGGAAAACTTTATATGATGAATATGGCGATTTTAATTATAAAAGCGATTTTGACAATCTATTTTCATCCACATCAGAAAATATTTTTATGCTTAAAATTGCGTACAAATTTAGGTCGTAATTGTTATAATGTGTTTATTGTTAGTAGTTTATTGTAATAAAAAAAGCTGCCCTTTTTGGACAGCTTCTATTACCTTTATGCATTAAAAACTTCCCCCTTGAGTAATTTTAGGAACTTTAATTGTTGGATGATTTTCAGGATAAACAATATGAACAGGAGCTGGCTGTCCACCTGTTTTTTTTGCAATGTAAACTTTATACCAGTCGCCGGCTAAAGCAGAAGCACCAAATCCTGCTTGGCCTGTTCTTGTTTTCGCAACTCTTACTATTTCAATAGGTACTTTGTAGAATTTAATGTTATCAAAATCCTTTTTCAAAGAATAAGGCTTAACACTGCTTCTTAATTGAGTTCCTGCAGGATTTACTATACCGCCGCCTGCAATTGCAATAAATCTATCAGCGCATTCATCTAAATCTTTTGATGTTGTTAAAATATTTACATATTCTTCTAAAACAGCTTTTACTTCTTTTGGTAATTCAGATACAGGAATGTCTTTTTGTTGAGCATTTACTGAAAAAGCAATGGAAACCACTGCTAAAATTAAAAGTTTAAGTTTTTTCATTTTAATATTTTTAAATTAATATAATTACATGTCGATATAAATGTATTTAAATAATATGATATTTAGAACTGTTTTTTATTGAATTATATCTGAAATTTATGAATCGACTGTTTTTTTATTTTAATTATAATTTATACTTGATTAATCTTTAAAAAAAATATCTATCTTGCTCTAAAATTTAAAATTAAAAATATGTTTGAAAAATTATCTTTTTTCTTTTGGAAACTGTTTAATAAAAAATACATAAACAGTAAAAAACAATTTATTTCAATATCAAAAACAGGATTTGAAGTAATAAATTTACTTGGAGATACTTTGTATTTGTACAAATGGGAAGATATTGAAGATATTTATTTTGAAGATGAAAATCATGACAATTTAATCATTGTTGATTCTAAAAACGTTTCTATTTCATATCCAAAATCAACAATTAATTGGATACATTTTTTAAAAACAGTTCCGCAAAATTTTAAATCTTTGGATTACGAACACATTGCAAACTATTTAAAAAGCTTAAAATATTGTGAAATATGCGGATATAAAGCGGTTGATGAGTATTGCGATGTCTGTTCTGCAGAAACTTGGGATGATAAATTTCTTGAAGATTATGAAAGTAAAGAAGAATATTTAAAAGAAGAACAACTTGACTATTATGCTGTGATGAGTATTTATGAACATGTTGACTTTGAGCAAGATAAAGACTTAGGTTTTGAAAAAGACATTAATTATAAAATATATGTCAGCAAAGAAGAAATATTAAAACACAGCGCTGAATTTTATTATGATTAATTGAATATTTAATGATAAATAATTGATTTACAGTAATATGATAAAAAAACATCATTTAATTTAAATAGAAAACATGAATAGATTTTTACTTGTAATTAGTTTTGCTTTGATGACAAACATTATTTATTGTCAAACAAAAAATTTCATCGATCAAGCTTATCTTGAAACAACTGCAAAAGCAGATACTTTAGTTATGCCCGATAAAATATTTTTATCAATAATAATTTCTGAAAATAATACTAAAGGAAAAGAAACACTTGAAGATGTTGAATTAAGAATGTTTGAAAAACTAAAATTAATAGGAATCGAAACAGAAAAACAACTTGTTTTATCAGACTTGTCAAGTAATTTTAAAAAGTATTTATTAAAAGCACAAGATATTTTAAAATCAAAATATTATGAATTATTAGTTTTTGATGCAAAAACGGCAGGCAAAGTAATATATGAATTGGAGGAAATTGGAATTTCAAATGTTAATTTTGAACGAACAGAATATTCTAAAATTGAAGAATTACAAATAAAATTAAAGTCAAAAGCAATTCAAAAAGCTAAAATGCAAGCAGAAGCAATGGTAAAACCATTAAATCAAAATTTAGGAAAAGCAATCTTTATTTCTGATATAAATAATACTCAAATAGGAAATCATTTGCAAGGAAAAGTATCAGGAATTAGAATTAGAGGAAGCTCTTCGATAAATAAAGGATATAATGTAATCCCGATTGAATTTGAAAAAATAAAAGTTGAAAGTGAAGTAAATGTTAAGTTTATAATACACTGAAAATAAGTTTGTTATAAGTAATTGTGCGTTTAATCTAAAATCAATATATTTATTATCTCAAATCTTTGAGAAATAATTATTTATGTATTATTAGTTAAAATAAAAAAGTATAAACAGATGAAAATTATAGATTTGTCTCATACAATTGAAGAAAGCATGACTGTTTATCCTGGTTCTGCCAAACCAATTATAGAAAAAATTATTTATCCGGATTTTTTAAATATAAATGTTCAAAAATATATAATTGAAGGACATATTGGAACTCATATCGATACACCAAAACATTTTTTTTTAGATAAAAAAAACACAGAAAATTGCGATTTATTAAATTTTTATGGAAAAGCAATAGTTCTAGACTCTACAAAATATTTGAATAATGGAGTTATAACATCAAAAATTTTAGATTCTGTAAGTGATTTAAATTCATATAGTTTCATAATTTTTTATACTTCTTGGTCAAAAAAGTGGAAAACAGAAAGTTATTTTAACGATTTTCCAGTAATCTCAAAAGAAATGGCTGAAATACTTTCAAAATCAGGCATTAAAGGCGTTGGATTTGATGCAATTTCTATAGATCCTATTTCAGATACAGAATTTATAAATCATAATATAGTATTAGGCGCAGATAAAATAATAATAGAAAATTTAACAAATTTGGAATCTCTAATTAATATTGATTTTACAATATCATGTTTGCCTTTAAAATTCAAAAATGGTGATGGTTCCCCGGTTAGAGCCGTAGCAATATTCTAAAATAAACAAATTAAATTATGAACTTCTTATTTTATTGGTAATAATATTGTAAACAGCTTTGGCAAAATATCTTATATTTGTTGTGTTTGGATGTTTAGTTAAATCTTTCAGATATTGTCTTTCTGCATCAATTGATTCTGCCATGCCTTGTTTTAATAAAGCAACATAAGGAGGAATGCAGCCTGGTTTATATTTTATTCTCATTTGTTTTATATCTTCCGGATATTCCTGATAAGCTCTTTTTGATAATGGTCTTGTTCCAACTAAAGCCATGTCGCCTTTTAATACATTAAGTAATTGAGGTAGTTCAT
Organism: Bacteroidales bacterium; assembly: GCA_016937695.1. Taxonomy (GTDB): domain Bacteria; phylum Bacteroidota; class Bacteroidia; order Bacteroidales; family NBLH01; genus NBLH01. Next base: position 43,751 of record JAFGWC010000073.1, on the reverse strand, counting down.
CTAACCATAATTTGCGCATAAATTTCCCCCATTTCGTTAATCTGAAATCATCGGCAGGTTTACCTATTGCAGAGTATCCATTTAATCTAAGCACATAGTCTTGAAGATATTCTGAAAAAGGGTGCATAGTTCTGAATTTATATACATGTATAATATCACCATTTTTCCCTATTCTTGGCATTTTATATAATGGCCCATATGAAGGATTAATGTTGTATTCAGGATCTTTAGTTTTCATTACAACAAAATACGTTATTTTGTTAATTTCCTTATACTCAATTATTTCAAATCCGCAGCTAACTAATCTTCCAAGAACTTCAGCTTTTGAAATCGTTCTTTTATGGCCTCCTGTTAAATTGAAATAAAAATCTTGAAACCAAGATAATCGAGGTAATATTCTGTTTAAAACAAAATCTATCATTATTACAATTTGACCTACAAAAGGAGGAAATTTTTCGCTTACTCTGTTATATCTTTGTTTGCTTGTTTCTACGCAACCCATAAATATACCGGCATCTGGTAATTTTTTGTTTACTGCTTCAAAAAATTTATTTATATAACGCATATCATTAACTTTTTTTAAATTAATAATAGCTCTTAAATTTTCAGCTTGTAAATTTTCTATATTAAAAGATGTTGTAGTGGAAATCAATCCAACATTAGACGAGTCAACATTAAGGTGTTCTGAAAAATAATCGTAAACTTTCTCGCCTGCTTCTCTTGTTATTAAATTATTCCTATATCCATTTTCATAGATTTGTTTAATTCCATATGAATAATAATTATTTATTTTATCATCATCAGTTTTTTCTATTGAAGATTCCAGAATTTCATTTCCTGGTTTATAAAAATCATTTTTTAATTTTAACCATGTGAAAATTGTGCTAAAACCAATTATTTCTATTAAAAAACTTAATGCGATTGTTCCAAAAACTAGTGTGCGTGAATATGCACTTAATTTTAATGCGAAAAGTAATATTGTTACAATTGATAAAATTATGAAGTTTATAAAAGTTATTGTAAATAAAAGGTGAGATTTTTTTACGAAATTTTGCAAATGATATTTTCCCATTATCGAAGAAACAATAAGCCAGATACTTAAAAAAACAAGAAAAGGTATGTAGTAATGCGGAATAACTAATTTGACTGTTGCCGGTTTTATCCATGCTAAAATCAGAAATGCACTACTCACAATTAGCATGTCAAACAAAATTATAAATACTTTATTGTATTTATAAAAAAAGTTTCCGTTTTGCATTTAGTTTAATAGTTTTTAGTTAAATAAATAGGTTTCCTATTTATGATATGTTATGCAAGTAAAGTAATAGTTAAAATAAATCAAAATTTGTTTGATAAATGTATTTATATCGGTTACGAAATAGCTTTTCCAATAAATATTAAATTTAGATTTTTACTTTTTTCCCTGATGCATTTACATTAACATTTTTTTCGAGCACCAATTCTTGTGGTATTTTTATCGATGATAAATTTTTTTTGCAATGTTCTAATATTTTATTTTTAAAATTATCGTTATTGTTTTTGTCCGAAACCACAATAATTGCTTTTATTTTTTCACCTAAAATTTCATCATAAACTCCTTCTATTGTGCAGTCAATTACTTCAGGGATACTAACAATTACTTCTTCTATTTCTTTTGGACTTATTCTTTCACCGCCAACTTTAATAATTTCTTTTTTTCTTGCAACAATATAAATATAACCATCTTCATCTTTTTTTGCCAAATCGCCGGTAAATAATTTGCCATTTTGTATTGTTTTGTTTGTCAGCTCTTTATCGTTGTAATATCCTTTCATTATATTATCGCCGCTGGCAACTATTTCGCCAAATTGACCATTATTTACTTCATTTCCATATTCATCTACAATTTGTAGTTTTACATTTGGAATAGCTTTGCCTATTGAACCTAATTTTTTATTTAGATCTTCGTAAGGAAGATATGATAGTCTGGCTGTTGCTTCAGTTTGACCATACATTACATAAAATTTAGTGTTTTTAAAATTGTCTGTAAATTCACTTATGAAAACTGTATGTAATTTACCTCCAGCTTGTGTAACGTATTTTAAATCAGGCAATTCGGTGTTTTTAAAAGAATCAGATTTTCTTAATAATATTTGAAAATGACTTGGAACTCCTGCAAAACCTGTGCATTTATAATCTTTTAAATTATTAATTACTGAACCTATTAGCATGAATGTGTTATTTAGCACAATAGAACCTCCAACTTTTAAATGTGTATGCAATAAAGATAATCCATAGCAATAATAAAACGGCAAAACAACCAACATTGTATCTTTATCAGTCAGTTTCAAATACTTAATTATAGATTCTGTATTTGCAATTAAGTTTTTGTGGCTAAGCATAACACCTTTTGGGAATGCCGTTGAGCCAGAAGTGTATATTATTTCTGCAAGCCTTTCTTTGTCAAAATTTACAGTAATATTGTTTTCTTTTTGGTCTTTATTATTTTTATTCTGAGTTTTAAGTTCAAAATCATTATCGGAAATAATTTCAATCTTAAATTCATTGAATTTTTCAATAAATCTTTTTTGCAAGAAAATTAATTTTGGATTTGTTTCTGAAATAACAAAATTTATTACTTGTTCTTTTGATACAGGATTAATTGGAACGCAAATATTCCCCGATTTAATAATTGCCAGATACGAGATTATAAAGAATAATGAATTTGTACTAAATAAGATAATGTTATTATTTTCACCTATTTCAGATTTTAAAAACTCAGATAAAGAAATTGTTTTGTTAAAAAGTTCAGAATAACTAATTTGTTCATTTTTATTTAATAAAAATGCTTTCTCCGAATTTTTATAATCTTCAAAAAAATAATCTATCGCATTCATTATCAAATGTTTATATTTTTATTTTAATTTAGTGCTTTTTACTTAAAACTTTAAATGTCCTAATTTTATACGCTATACTTATTTATAGTCTCTAATAGGAGCTAGTCTTAAGTATTCAGTAGTTTTCATTTTTCTTTCAAAGGTTTTATAAACGTGTTCTATTTGATTAGGCTTAAGATTTAAAGCATAAGCCACATCGCCTGTATCATAGTCATTTTCCCATCCATACCATATTAAGTCCATTAATTCAAAAGGTAATTGATAGAAAAATTCTTCCTGCGTTTGTTCTGCACTATAAGTGTCGGTAGTTGGTGTTCTGTCGATAATCTCCTGAGGAACACCTAAATAAGCAGCTATTTCGTATACTTGACTTTTATACAAATCTCCAATTGGCATAACATCTGCACCGCCATCACCATATTTCACAAAAAATCCTTGCTCTACTTCGTGTTTGTTTGGTGTTCCGATAACAGCATAATGCAGAGCCTCAGCATGATAGTACAGCATTGACATTCTGCTTCTTTGTTTAAAATTAGATGCGGCAACAATTTGCAGATATTCATTCATTGGAAGCATTTTACTTTTTTGATTGCCGTTTTTGTCAATTATCACAAGCGAAAATATTGATGGCATATTTTGATTCAATACGTCTTGTTTTATTGCTATTTTTGATTTGTATGTTTTTGGATCGTATTCAGGAAAAACTCTTTGCATTGCTTCATCTCTTCTTCTGTAACATCCAAATCCGTCTAATGCATCTGAAATGTTTTCAACTATAGTTTTTATTCCAAATTTCTCGGCAAGTTTATTCGCAAGCATTGCGCTATCAGGACTGCTGTCTTTTTCTGGTAATAATATGCCTGTTACATTTTCTTTTCCAAAAGCTTTTACTGCCAGAGCCAGAGTTACTGATGAATCAATTCCGCCACTAATCCCTACAATTCCACCTTTTCTTTGTAATTTGTTGTAAACATCATCTTTAAGCTTTTCAATGATATTGTTGCATGTTTTTTCAATATCTTCAAGTTTGATAATGTTTTTAGTAAATGGTTTGTTTTTCATTGCTCTAATATTTTATATTATAATCTATAATAGTTTAAATTTTATTTAGAAAAATCATTAATAATTTTACAGTTTTTTGTATCTATATTTTTTTTATATCCTTCATTATTTATAAACAAATCGTATAGTAAACTTGTTGATAATATGGCCGTTAGTGCCATATCTTCTGTTTCTGATGATTCTTTGTTTGATTTTAATTTCTCAAGCAAAACTCTAACTTTATCAGAATCAAATATTCCTTGATTTTTAATAGTATTTTGGTTTAAAACAGATTTAATATAATCATTTGAATTTTCTGAAATAAAACTATTTTTGATTGGTGCTCTGTATGCTTGTTTTGGCCTTTGAAAAATTTGTTTTGGAATTTTATTTTCAAATGCTTTTTTCAATAAATATTTCTCATCTAAACCCTTTAACTTAAAATCAGGGTTTAAAGAAGTGCAGAACTCAACTAATCTGTAATCCAGAAAAGGATATCTGCCTTCAACTGAATTAGCCATAGCCATTCTATCGCCTTGTGAAGAAAGTAAATATCCACTCATAAATATCTTAGTTTCAAGCCATTGGGCTTTTGATAAATTATCATAGTCCTTAAATTTATCTTTTAATTTATCATTAAGCTCTTGTGCCGGATTATAGTTTAAAGTCTCATTTATAATGTTTTGCGAAAAATACTTTTTTATGTGATTTCCATTATTCCACCTTAACAAATGTGAGTATGTTGGAAGATTCGTTTCTGATAGTTTATATCCGAAAAATAATTTTAAAATACTACTGTTAGCCGATTGTAATTGAGGAATATACGGATAAAGTTTTTTTAACAGCAAAGGTCTGTATTTAGAGTTTGCCTGATTTGCCCAAAAATGCCTTATTTTTGTTTCTTTAAAAATATTATATCCTGCTAAAAGTTCGTCTGCTCCTTCGCCTGTTATTACAACTTTAATGTTATTTTCTCTTACTTTTTTTGATAAGCTAAACATTGGTGCCGGCGATGTCCGAAGCAAGGGCATTTCACTATGCCAAATTACTTCAGGAAAAACATCAGCAATTTCAGAATTGTTTATTTTAAATCCTGTATGATTTGTTTTAAAATACTCCGAAGCTAAATTTTGATATTTGCTTTCGTCATAATCTTTATCATTAAAACCTATTGAAAAAGTTTGCAATAAGTCTGGAACAATATTACGTATTAAAGAAGTTGTAATTGTAGAATCAATTCCTCCACTCAAATAAGCTGCAACAGGAACGTCAGCTCTAAGTCTTATTCTAACCGAATCTTCAAGAAGCACTTTAAACTCATCAGTAGCTTCTTCAAAACTCAATTGAGAATGGAGATTTTTTTTCGGAAAATTTAAATCCCAATATTGTTTTATTTCTTGTTTCTTTTTTGAAAAAATCATATAATGTCCAGCCGGAATTTCAAATATGTTTTCGAAAGCAGTGTTTGGGCTAATCGTTGTCCAGAATGTAAATGTTTGAAATAAAGATTGAGAACTTAATTTTGCATTGATTTTTGGATGTTCAAACAAAGATTTAATTTCAGAAGCGAAATAGATATTTCCGTTATTATTAGTGTAAAACAAAGGTCTTATTCCCAGTCTGTCTCTTACTAATATTAATTCCTGAGTCCTTTTATCCCAAATTGAAAAAGCGAACTGTCCGTTTAATCTGTTTATAAAATCAATACCATATTCTTCATACATTAATACAATAACTTCAGTATCACTTTTAGTTTTGAATTTATATCCTTTATTTTCAAGCTCTTTTCTTAATTCAATATAATTAAAAACTTCGCCATTATATGCAATCCAAATATTTGATTTTGAGTTAGATAATGGTTGCTGACCTGTATTAATATCAATGATGCTTAAACGTACATTTCCAAGTGAAACATTTTCGCTATTATAAATGCCCCATTCATCAGGGCCTCTATGTCTTATTCTGGCAAGCATTTTAATCATGATGTCATCATTTAAAGATACATCAGAATTAAATCTAGTGCCTCCGGCAATACCGCACATATATATAAATTAAGCTGATAATTTTTTATTAACGTAAGTTACAATTGCATTTATTGATTCAAAATTCTCTACAACAAGCTCATCATCATTAGCTTGGATATTATACTCCTCCTGAAGAAATGCAATCAATGCCATAAATCCCATGGAATCAAATAGTCCTTCTTCAAATAGGAGAGTGCTTTCATCAATTTGAAAATTATTGGTGCCTGCTGCATTGTTTATTACATATTCTTTAATTCTTTCAGTCGATGTTGTATTTTGCTTCATATTATTTTATCTAATTTATTATTTATATTTTATGGTTTAATTAAAAGTGCTAAATTACTATTAAAAAAAATGCAGGCAAACAACAATATGTTTATGAATACCAAATTTTGTTTAATGAATAAAATTTGTTGACGAATGGAAAAAAATATTCGCGAAATATTATCAAAACAAGATAATTAGCATTATTTTGAGAAATATTATTTGATAAATTAACTCAGCATTTAAATGAATTTATTTTAAGAGTTTAAATATTAAAAAATTAAAAATGAAATAATGGGCAATATAAAAATATAATGAAATCAATTAAATAAAGTTAAAAAGCTTTAAATACATATTAAATTTTAAAAAAATAATTCTAACTTATTGTGTGTTAATAATAATAGTTTTACATTTGCACTTTCAAATTTATCTATATATAATGTCTAACTTACTTATTATAAAATAATTGATAAAAAAATGAAGAACACAGAAGAAAACTTAGAAGAAACAAATGATTTTGATAATCAAGAAATTGAAACAACTGAATTAACAAATGATGATGAACAAGAGCTTTTAGAAGATAATACTGAAGCTGAAGAAGAGATTAAAGAAGAAAAGATTTATAATTTTATTGAAGCTGAAGATTTTAATTGGGATGATTTTGAAGCCGAAGTAGATAGCTATTCATCAAAAGACAGATCAAAGTATGAAGAGATTTACGATAAAACCTTATCTACAATATCTGAAAATGAAGTTGTAAACGGAATAGTAATTGCAAAAACTGCAAGAGAAGTAGTAATAAATATTGGATATAAATCAGAAGGTATAATTAGTTTAAACGAATTCAGATATAATCCTGAATTGCAGATTGGTGATACAGTAGAGGTTTATGTTGATAATCAGGAAGATAAAACAGGACAATTAGTACTTTCACATAAAAAAGCAAGAGCATTAAAATCTTGGGATAGAGTTAATGAATCTCTTGATAAAGATGAAATTATCAAAGGCTTTATTAAATGTAGAACAAAAGGTGGTATGATTGTAGACGTATTTGGTATAGAAGCATTCTTGCCAGGTTCACAAATTGACGTTAAGCCTATTCGTGATTATGATGTTTATGTAGGAAAAACAATGGAATTTAAGGTTGTTAAAATTAACCATGAATTTAAAAACGTTGTAGTTTCTCATAAAGCACTTATTGAAGCCGAGCTTGAAGTTCAGAAAAAAGAAATTATTGCTAAATTAGAAAAAGGACAAGTACTTGAAGGTACTGTTAAAAATATAACTTCTTATGGTGTATTTATTGACCTTGGAGGTGTTGATGGATTAATTCACATTACAGATTTATCTTGGGGTAGAGTTACACATCCGGGAGAAATTGTAGAATTAGACCAAAAATTAAACGTGGTAATACTTGATTTTGATGATGATAAAAAACGTATTGCTTTAGGATTAAAACAATTAACGCCACATCCTTGGGATTCTTTAGATCAAAATTTAAAATTAAGCGATAAAGTTTCAGGAAAAGTTGTAGTTATTGCTGATTATGGCGCATTTATTGAAATAGCACCAGGTGTTGAAGGATTAATCCATGTTTCTGAAATGTCATGGTCACAACATTTACGCAGTGCTCAGGAATTCTTGAAAGTTGGTGATATGGTTGAAGCAGAGATACTTACATTAGACAGAGAAGAAAGAAAAATGTCTTTGGGTATTAAACAATTAAAAGAAGATCCTTGGGTTAAAATAGAAGAAAAATATGCTGTTGGCTCTAAACATACAGTAGTTGTTAGAAACTTTACCAACTTTGGTGTTTTTGTTGAAATAGAAGAAGGAGTTGACGGATTAATTCATATTTCTGATTTATCTTGGACAAAGAAAATTAAACATCCAGCAGAATTTACTTCTATTGGAAATGAAATAGAAGTTATTGTTTTAGAAATAGATAAAGAAAACAGAAGATTAAGCCTTGGTCATAAACAAATTGAAGAAAATCCATGGGATGTCTTTGAAACAATATTTACTGTTGGTTCAGTTCATGAAGGTACTATTACAAACAAAATTGAAAAAGGTGTATTAGTTGCTTTACCATATGGTGTAGAAGGATTTGCAGGCGGAAAACACATTGTAAAAGAAGATGGATCAAATGCAAAAATTGATGATAAACTAGACTTTAAAGTTATAGAGTTTTCAAAAACAGCTAAAAGAATAATTCTTTCTCATTCAAAAACATTTGAAGAAGAAAAAGAGAAAGAAGAAACTACAAAACCAAGTACAGAAAAAAAACAGAAAAAAGCAAATATAAACCTTGAAAAAACAACTCTAGGAGATATTTCCGATTTAGCTGCATTAAAATCTAAGCTTGAAGGTGATATTAATTCAGAAGAGTAATTGGAGATATCAATTACAATTTGTATTTTTATTGAAAACTTTATTTCATGTTAAATAAATAATTTAAAAAATGGATAGTGAAGATAAAAAATATAATATTCAACAAAATGATAATTATACAGTTATAAAAGTTCTTGTTGAAAAATTGGACACTAATATTGCACCAGCTCTTAAATCTGAATTAGTTTTAATTGCCGGAAACGGTGAAAAAAATATGATTATTGATTTATCTGAGTGCAGATATTGTGATTCTTCAGGTTTAAGTGCGATACTTGTTGCTAATAGATTGTGTAAAAATTCTAGAGGTACTTTCGTTTTAACTGGCTTGCAAACAGCTGTTGAAAGATTGATTACTATTTCTCAATTAGATACTGTATTAAACATCAAAGATAATATAGAAGATTCAGAACACTTTATTATGCAAGAAATTACTAAAGAATCTTAATCTAGGATTAAATTATTATATGACATTTTCAATAACAGTTTTAGGTAGTAGTTCAGCATTACCTACTGCTAAAAGATTTCCAACCGCTCATTTGCTCAATGCTTATGAGCGGTTTTTTTTAATTGATTGCGGTGAAGGAACTCAGATTCAATTAAGAAAGTTTAAACTTAAATTTTCTAAAATTAATCATATCTTTATAAGCCATTTGCATGGAGACCACTATTTTGGATTATTTGGCTTATTATCTAGTTTTTCACTATTAGGAAGAAGAAATGCACTTAATATTTATGCTCATTCTGAATTGGAAAATATCCTTAATAATCAATTTAAATATTATGAACTTCAGTTTAAAATAAATTTTCATAAATTGCCTGTAAATAGTAGTGAAATTATTTATGAAGATAAAAATATTTTTATTGAAACTTTTCCTTTAAAACATAGAATTCCGACAAACGGATTTTTATTTAAAGAAAAAAAACGAGACCTTAATTTGAGAAAAGATGTTGTTCAAGAATATAAACTTTCTGTAAAAGATATTTTAAGTATTAAGCAAGGAAATGATTATTTTTGGGAAAATGGTGAAATAATAAAAAATACTCAATTAACTCATTTGCCGTATAAAACCAGAGCGTATGCATTTTGCTCAGATACAGCGTTTTATCCTGAAATTGTTAAATATATTTCAAATGCAGATATTTTATATCATGAAGCTACTTTTACTGAAGAAATGAAAGACAGAGCTAAAAACACTTATCATTCAACAGCTTTACAGGCAGCAGAAATAGCGAAAATGGCAAATGTTAAAAAATTACTGATTGGTCATTTTTCATCAAGATATAAAGACATCTCAATTTTAGAAAATGAAGCTAGAAGTATTTTCGAAAATACTTTGGCTGTAATTGAGGGCGGAAAATACACAATAGAACAAGAAAGAGAAATTAATTAACTCGAGTATATAAATCTAAAATAATAGACACATGAAAAAGTTTAGTTTATTAGTAGTATTAGCAATATTTAGCATTTCGCTTTTTGCTCAAAAGAAAGATAAAAGCATGTTTAAGGAATATGAAGCTGGTTTTTATCAGAATTTTATTTTAAAAGATGTTAGCAATGTTGAAGCTAAAATGGATGAAGAAGAAAACTTCAAGAATTTTGAAATGGATCAAAGTGGACTTGATTTACCAAACAAAGTTAATTTATATAAACGAGTTTGGGCAAATGATGTGATTTCTCAAGGAAATGCAGGTTCTTGCTGGTCTTATTCTACAGTATCGTTTCTAGAATCAGAGATTTATAGAATCAACAAAACGAAAATTAAACTTTCAGAACCATATGTAATTTATTGGGAATATGTTGAAAAAGCAAAAGCTTTTGTAAATACAAGAGGCAAATCTTTATTTGATCAAGGTTCTGAAGGTAATGCTGTTACAAGAATAATGGCAAAATATGGTGTTGTTCCTTTATCTGAATATACAGGATTAAAATTTGATAGAAAATATCATAGTCATGATGCTATGATGGAAGAGATGTTAAATTATCTTAAAAATGTAAAAAAAACAGATAACTGGAACGAAGAACAAGTTGTTTCAACAATTAAAAGCATTCTTAATTATCATATTGGTGTGCCGCCAACAAAATTTACTGTGGAAGGTAAAGAATATAGTCCAAAATCATATTTAAGCGATTATGTTAAATTAAATCCTAATGATTTTGTTGAAATTTTATCATACAAGCAAGGACCATATTGGCAACAAGTTGAATATAAAGTACCTGATAATTGGTGGCATAGCAAAGAGTATTACAATGTTCCGTTAGATGTTTTTATGGAAATTGTTGATAAATCGATAAAAGAAGGATATTCAATGAGTATTGGCGGCGATGTTTCTGAAGCAGGTTTTGTTCGTTCAACACAATGCGCTGTTGTCCCAACTTTTGACATTCCTGCCGATTATATTGATGAAGATGCCAGACAATTTCGTTTTTCAAATGAAAGTACTATGGATGATCACGGAATGCATCTAGTCGGATGGTTAGAAAGAAATGGCGAAAAATGGTATTTGATAAAAGATTCAAGTTCGGGCTCAAGAAATAATGATCATAATGCAAAAGAATTTGGATATTATTTTTTCAGAAGCGATTATATTAAGCTTAAAATGATGGGTTTTACAATTCATAAAGATGCAGTAAAAGATATTTTAAAGAAATTTTAAATTAGTATATTAGTAATTGGTCATTAGAGGAGTCTGTTTAAGTTAAAATTTTTCATAGTTTTTTCGTGTTGCATGTTACGGGTTAACTCGCAAGCCGTAACGTGCAACACGAAAATCCACAGAACGCAGATTTTACTTAATAAAATAGCATTAAATTAACAATTTAACAACCAGAAGAACATAGTAAATTACTAATGACCAATACACCAATTACAAATAACCAATTACTAAGGAAATATGCAAGAAAAAATCATTATTTTGGATTTTGGGTCTCAATATACTCAATTGATTGCCAGACGAGTAAGAGAATTAAATGTATATTGCGAAATTCATCCATATAATAAACCTCCTAAAAAAAATGAAAATATCAAAGGATATATTTTATCCGGCAGTCCTTTTTCTGTAAGAGATTCAGAAGCACCAATTCCTGATTTAAAAGGGATAAAATCTGATTATCCATTACTTGGAGTTTGTTATGGTGCACAGCATTTAGCACATAATTTTGGTGGCGAAGTTTTACCATCAAAACACAGAGAATACGGACGTGCAAACTTGCAATTTATCGATAAAGAAAATAAGCTTTTTAAAGGTGTAGATATTGGAACACAGGTTTGGATGTCGCATGGCGATACAATTGCCAAATTACCAGATAATTATAAAACTATTGCAAGCACAAAAGATGTAAAATACGGAGCGTATAAAATAGAAAATGAGCAAACTTATGGAATTCAGTTTCATCCTGAAGTTTATCACACTGTTGAAGGAAAAAAGATGCTTCATAATTTTGTTGTTGATATTTGCGGATGTACTCAAAATTGGACACCAGATTCTTTTGCGGAAAAATCTATATCTGAATTAAAAAATCAATTAAAAAATGATAAAGTAGTTTTAGGTTTGTCAGGAGGTGTAGATTCTACAGTTGCTGCAATTTTACTTAATAAAGCAATAGGGGAAAATTTACATGCAATTTTTGTTGATAATGGATTACTTAGAAAAAATGAATTTGATGAAGTTTTAGAAATTTATAAAAGTATTGGGCTAAATGTAGTTGGAGTTAGAGCAGGTGATAGATTTCTAGAAGCTTTAAAAGGAGTTTCTGATCCTGAGCAAAAAAGAAAAATTATTGGTTCTCAGTTTATTAATGTTTTTGATGCAGAAGCTCATAAACTACAGAATATTAAGTGGTTAGCTCAAGGAACAATTTATCCAGATGTAATAGAATCTGTTTCTGTAAACGGACCATCGGCTACAATAAAATCACATCATAATGTTGGCGGATTACCTGATTTTATGAAACTTAAAATTGTTGAACCGCTTCGTCTGCTTTTTAAAGATGAAGTACGCAGAGTTGGAAAAGCTTTAAATATTCCTGATGATATTTTGGGACGACATCCATTTCCCGGACCAGGATTGGCTATTAGAATTTTGGGAGATATTACTGCTGAAAGAATTAGAATTTTACAAGAAGTTGATAAAATTTTTATTGATGGCTTAAAAGAACATAATTTATATAATGAAGTTTGGCAGGCAGGAGCAATGTTACTTCCAATATATTCTGTTGGTGTAATGGGTGATGAAAGAACCTACGAACAAGTTGTTTCGTTAAGAGCAGTTAGTTCAACAGACGGAATGACAGCAGATTGGTCGCATTTACCATATGAGTTTTTAGCTGAGATTTCAAATAAAATAATAAATAATGTAAAAGGCATAAACAGAGTTGTTTATGATATAAGTTCAAAACCACCTGCAACAATAGAGTGGGAGTAAATTATTTTCCGATATTTATAAGCTGATTCTTTGTTTTTATATTATTAATAATTTAAAAATATAAAAAAATGGAAAATTTATTTTATTGATTGCCGTTATGTTCTCCTTTTTTTAAGCTCATGCGAACAAAAAGCTAAAGATGTTCCGTGAATTTAGTTTTGTTAAATAAATTTCTTATATTTTTGATTGTAATTTGGATAAAAAAGCATAACTTTTCTTAAAATGCAAATGCTTTTTATGTAATTAAAGTTCAGATATTTATCATGAAATTTGCAGTTATTTCAGATATACACGAAGATATAGTTAATCTCGAAAAATCTTTTCGAATGATTGACAAAGCAAATTGTGATAAAATTGTATGTCTTGGTGATATTGTTGGTTTTGCCAAAGAGTATTATAAATTTAAAGATACAAAAGATGCAAATAAATGCGTAAATATAATTAAGCAAAACTGTGATATAGTTGTTACAGGAAATCATGATTTACATGCAATAAAAAAAATGCCTTCATATTTTAAACAACATAATTATCCTGACAATTGGTTCGATTTAGAATTTGAAGAAAGAGCTGAAATATCAAATTACAAGGCTTGGTTTTATAAAACAGAAATAGATTGCAATTTGGTGGATGAAAATATTAATTATCTAATGAATTTGCCTGAATTTTACTTAGAGAAAACACCTAATTTAAATATACTATTTAGTCATTTTATTTTTCCTGACATAACAGGTTCTACAAATTTTTTTCCTTCAAAGAAAAGGCATTTTATTGAGCATTTTGATTTTATGAAATCGCATAATACAAGTTTAAGTATTGTTGGACATGGTCATGTTCAAGGTTTTGCAAGAGTAAATGAAAATAAAAGAGCTTTTTTCAATGGATTTGGCAATGGAATTTTGAAAAATATAAACCAAATAATATTTACATCATCAATAGCAAACAGTTCAAGAAAAAGTGGATTATTGATTATCGATGATTCTAAAATGGAATTTGAAGTTATTGAATTGGTTTAAAAATTTACTTATGCAAAAAATAAATCAAAAATTCATTTTAAATATAATTCTTCCTGCTGTTTTAACAATTATCTTTTTTATAACAGCACTTTTTGCTGGTGTTATTCCTTATTTTGAGGAAAATATGCTTGAAAGTAAACGTGAAATGATACAAGAATTAACAAACTCAGCTTGGAGTTTGCTCGATGAATTTGATAAACAAGTTGCCGACAGTGTAATATCTAAAAGTGAAGCTCAAAACCAAGCTGTTTTGATAATAAAAAATCTAAGATATGGACATGAAATGAAAGATTATTTTTGGATTACAGATATGCAACCCAAAATGATAATGCATCCTTATAGACCAGATTTAGACGGAACAGAATTATCGGAATATGCAGATCCAAATGGAAAAAAATTGTTTGTTGAATGCGTAAAAGTAGTAAAGAGAAAAAATCAGGGATTTGTTGATTATGGATGGCAACATAAAACAGATTCTTCTAAAATAGTGCCTAAATTGTCTTTTGTAAAAGGCTTTAAATCATGGAATTGGATTATTGGAACGGGAATTTATTTAGATGATGTTGATGATGAAATTGCTGAATTAGAGAAATATTTAATCTTTATTTCTTTAGGGATTTCTCTTTTAATTGGATTAGGTTTGTTTTATTTGGTTCGTATAAATATTATTTCTGAAAAAAAGAAATTAGTTGCATATCAACAGCTTAAAGAATCTGGTGAAAAATTTCGAAAATTGGTAGAAGCTTCTACCGAAGGTATTATAATGCTTTTAGGAGGTAAAATCGTTTATGTTAACAGATATATCCAAAAGCTTCTCGATTATTCTGAATCTGATTTTAATAATCTTAATATCAGCAAATTGATAAATAGCAAATCTAAACTTTATAATTTATTAATTGAAAATGATAAAAGTAAAATAAAAGAACAATTACCTTTAAGTATAGAAACAAAAATCTTGGCAAATAATGAAGAAGAAATAGACGTAATAGTTTCGTTATCATATCTAGTATTTCAAGGTCAAGAAGGAATAATTCTTGCAATTAAAGATATTAGCGAGCATAAAAAAAATGAGCAAGAACTTGACGAAAGCAAAATTAAATTTAAATCTATCAGCAATAATATTGATATTGGTGTTTTTAGAACATTAATCAGTAAAAAAGGAAAGTTTATAGAAATTAACGATAAGGCTGTTGAAATATTGGGATGTAAGCATAAAGAAGAAATTTATAGAATAAATATTTTAGATTTATTCTATGATTCATTTGAAAAGAAGGAAATACTTAATACGATATCCTTAGGGAAAAATATTAAGAAGAAGCATATAAGAATAAAAAGATTAGATGGTGAAATAATAAACACACAAATTTCGCTTTCTGTTATTAAAGACAATAATGGTGAAATAACATTCTGCGATGGCGTTATTCAGGATATTACAGAAATGAAACAGTTTGAAGATGAAAGGCAAAATATTGTTGAAGAAATGATTGCCGCCAATATGTTTATGAATAAGTCTGTAAAATCAATTACAACAAAAGCAATAGAATGTCAAATGAATGAAAGTATACAAAATGCGGTTATAAAAATGACAGAATCAGACAATGATGCTTTGCTTGTTAAAACGTCAGATAATGAGGCAGTTGGAATTATTACAGATCGCGATTTGCGAATGAGAGTTATCGCACCAGGCATTAATATTTCTGAACCGGTAAGAACTATTATGAGTTCACCTTTACAAAGTATTTCGGAAGATTCTTTACTGTTTGAAGCTATTCTTGCAATGAAGCAGAAAAAGATAATGCATTTATGCGTGAAAAACTCAAAAAATAGGATTGAAAATATTATCAATATCAAAGAGTTAAGCGAAGCAAGGCATCAAACACCTGATTTGATTATAAAAAAAATCCAAAATTCGAAAACCGAAAAAGAATTGCAAGCCGCTTTCCAATTAATCCCTATTTTGTTAAAGGCATTTATCGAAAATGGAGCAAACGCAAAAACGATTAATCATATTAATAGTCGCATTTCTGATGAAATATTTATAAAAACATCAGAAATTGCTTTGCAAATAATTGGCAAAGCACCAGTAGAATTTTCGCTTATTGTTCTTGGAAGTGTTGGTAGAGCAGAAGAAACACTATATACAGACCAAGATAATGCAATTATTTTTGAAGATGTGGATGCTGAAAATTATAAATTGGTTAAAAACTACTTTTTGAATCTTGGGGAAAAAATCACCGAAATGTTGAATTTTATTGGCTATCATTATTGCAAAGGTGAAATTATGGCAAATAATTCTTTATGGTGCCTTTCTCTTAGTGAATGGAAAGAAAAGTTTTCTGATTGGATTGTTAGTCCGAATCCTAAAGAAATTATGAATTCCAGTATTTTCTTTGATTTTAGAAATATTTATGGAAATTCCGGTATCTCAGATGAATTACGCCAGTTTTTGAATAAAAGATTGCAAAATAAGGAAATTTTTTTTCATCATATGGCTGAAAATATACTTTCGATAAAGTTACCAATAAGTTTTTTTGGAAATTTTGTTGTTGAATCAGATAAAGAAAACAAATCTTTTTTTGATATAAAAAAAGTACTGATTCCTATTGTTAGTGTAGCTCGTTTGTATTCGTTAAAAAATAATGTTTCTGAGCAAAATACTTTGAGAAGAATTAAAATCCTTTTCGATAAAGGTGTTTTTAAGAAAGAAGAAATGGAAATATTAAATCAAATTTACAATTATTTAACTTTATTAAGGATAAAACACCAGTTACACGAAATTTACAATAAGCAAACACTTAATAATTTCATTAATCCACAAAACTTAAATGATATTGAACGAACTGTCTTGAAAAAGATTTTTTCTCAAATTTCAGACTTTCAAACAAAAGTTAGTTTCGATTTTAAAGGAGTTATGAGATAATTTAAAGAATATCTAATAACCTGATTCGATATATCTATTTAGTTCTATATTTCAAAACTTAAAGAATTTTAGGAAGAATTTGTGATATAATTATAATAAATACCAAAGCTACAGGATAAACAGTCGCATATGCGATAGCAGCAGCATTGCTTTCACTTTTTGAATTCACAACAGCAAGCCCTGGCGTACTAGTCATAGCGCCTGTGATAACTCCTAATAAACTTAAGAAATTCATCTTAAAAACAAATTTTCCAACAATAGCACCAAGTAAAACAGGAACAATAGTTAAGATTACACTAACTAAAATTAATTCAAATCCATATTCTTTAATTGTAGATAGAAAAGTTATTCCGGCTTTTGTTCCAACAGCTGCCATGAATAACAGCAAACCCAACTCTCTTAATAATTGGTTTGCACTTCCAGACATTGACCAGATTACAGGTCCGGTTTTTCCTAAATGACTTAAAATAATTCCTGCAGCAAGTGTTCCGCCAGTCATTCCAAGATTAAGTGTAAATCTGCCTAGTGGAATGTCAACTTGTCCTAATAAAACACCTATTAAGATGCCAAGAGCTATAGGTAAAAAGTCTGTATGGGAAAGTTTTTTTTCATTATTTCCTAAAATATTTTTGACAGCATTTAAACTTGCTTTTTCACCTGATATCTGAACTTTATCGCCATATTTAAATTGACTTGAAGATTTTGGAGTAAGTTCAATTCCACTTCGTTTGATTTTTAAAATTGTAGCATTATAATTTTTTCCTAAACTAATTTCATTGTATCTTTTATTTACAATTTTTTTATTGCTGATTAGAATCCATTCGGTAACAAACATCTGAGTTGGTGGAAATTCAATGTCAGTTATATTTCCGATTAAAATTTTAGCCTTTTCTATTTCTGCGTCAATACCTATAACTCTCACAATATCACCAGTTTGTAGTTTAGAGCTTTTAGTTATCGGATAAACAATATTGTTATGTATCATTTTTGAAATAACAACTTCAGCCATTTTTTGTATTTTCAATTCCGATATTTTTTTTCCGTCGATATTCGGATTTTCAACAATAAGATTAACACCTTTAATATCAGGAAAATCAGACTTTATACTTTCTTCAAACTTTAGTTCTTCATCTTTTAAATCAATTTTGAAAATTTTAGGTAATATGTTAACAAGCAGAATAACTCCAATAACTCCAAAAGTATATGCAATTCCGTATCCTACAGGAGCTAATGGCGAATTTGTAACTTCAATTGCAGCAGCTAATCCCGGAGTACTGGTTAATGCACCATTAAAAATCCCAATAGCCAGATTCGGATTTATATTGAAAGTTTTAGTAAGAATGATTAAAACTATTGTAGCTCCCGATAAAGATATAAATGTTGTTAAAATTAAAGTTTGGCCATATTTTCTAAAAGAGTCGAAAAATCCTGGACCTGCTTGAATTCCGATTGTGAAAATAAATAGAAGTAAACCAACTTTCATAAAATTATCAGGAACAATAAACCCAAAATGTCCTAAAAAAAGAGCGACAAAAATAACTGCAGAAATATCGAATGAAAAATTAAAAATTCTTATTCTGCCAATAATCATTCCAAATGCAATGATTATAAACAATGTAACATAAGCTTGTGAGAAAAATTCTTCCATAACAAAAATGTAGTTTTAATTTAGCAAATGTATATTTTTATAATAAAAATAAAGTTCTTTTAACATTTTTTTAATAGATTTTAATTAAAAGAATTTAGTCTTTTGTAATTCATTAGTACTCATTCAGTTTCAAATATCGATTTATTTAACAGGCTGTTTATAAATATTTGTATAAAATGCTCTTAAAATTCATTAAATGTACTAAATTTAAATTTTTAATTTAAATATGTTGTTTACAGTATATTATGTGTAAAGTGTATTATAGAAAATTATCGTTTTTATTTACAATTTGTTTATTATCTGTTAATTTGGCTTTTAGTCAATCTGATTTTGAATTCAGAGGGAAATTAATGGTTGATAAAAAAATCATTAAAAATGCAGGAGTAAATGTATATTGTAAATCAAAACTTTTATTAAGTTCAAATACTGATGAGTATGGAAGCTTTAAATTACAAATAGAAAATAAAAAAAAATATGTAATAAAATTTAAAGTTGATGAACTGCCTGAATTATCTGTAATGGTTTATACAAATTTTGACGGAGAAGACAAAAAAATGATAAAAACCAAAAATCAGATTTTTAGTTTGAGTTCAAATTCCTCAAAATTAGAGGATAGTGATGTAATAACTGCTTATCAGATTGATAATAATGGAATGACAGAGTCAAAAAGTGTTGTTTATGAACATGAAATTTTTGATAATAAAAAAGAAATTGAAATTATAAAGGAAATTGTAAATAATGATAAAATTAAAGTCGAAGATTCAATTAGTAAATTAAAAGGAGATGAATATAAAGATTTGAGCTCTAAATTTGAACGCTTAAATTTACAAATAGACAGCATACTTGAATATACTGAAAATCAATCCGATATTATAATAAAATCATCAAAAAGAGAAGCCGACAAAATTATTTCAGAGGCATATTATAAACTACCCGAAGTTATAGAAAAAGAAACAAAAATTAACATGAATACTGAGCTTCCAAATAAAGAAGTTTTAGACAAGTTTGTTGTTGATGAAAAAAAGTTTTATGATAGAGAAGATATAAAAAAGCATAAAACTGAAATAGAGAAGCTTGAAACAATCGAAAATAAAACAGCAAAAGAGAATATTGAATATATGAGTGCGATGGTTCTTGTAAATGAAGAACTAGTTAAATCGGCTAAACTGCAATTGAAAATTGATAAATTAAATGCCAAAACAGAATCGGACAGCATTAAGCTTCAGCAAAGAGAAGTAATGATTTTTTTGGCAGAAAAAGAGATTGGAGCAGCTAAAGATAAAATAGCATATCAGCAATTAGAAATAAAACAAAAAAATACATTTTTGTTTTTTGCAATTACGGCATTAATATTTTTTATTGTTTTGTTTATTTTAGTATACAACAGTTTTAGGATTAAGAAAAAAACCAATGCGATCTTAGAAAAACAGAATATTGATATTGCACATAAGAATAAAAAAATAATTGATAGTATAAGATATGCTCAAACCATACAGCAAGCAATACTTCCACTTAAAGAGAGTATTGATAAACATTTTGAATCATTTATAATTTTTCAGCCAAAAGATATTGTTTCGGGCGATTTTTATTGGTTTAATCATTATGAAAGTGTAAATAAAAGTGTATTTGCAGTAGTTGATTGTACAGGACATGGAGTTCCTGGTGCATTTATGTCTATGATAGCCAATAGGTTACTAGTTGAAGTTGTTTCAGAAAAAGAAATATTTGAACCAGTTCAAATTCTTGAAGAAGTAGATAAAAGCCTTCGCAATGCTTTGATGCAAGACGAAACTTCAAATAATGACGGAATGGATGTAGGTATTTGCGTTATCGAAAAAATAGACGATAATAATTCAAAAATTGAATTTGCTGGCGCAAAAAGACCATTGTTTTATACCGAAAATGATTTGAATGAAATAAAATATATAAAAGGAACAGTTAGAGGAATTGGCGGAAGAAAAAGACTTAGAAAGAAATCGAAGAAAGAGTTTGAAAAGCACACGCTAAATTTAAAAAAAGGAGAAATCCTTTATTTAACAACAGACGGATTTTTTGATTTGCAATCGCCAAACAGAAAAAAGTTTGGACGAATAAATTTTATGAAAATACTTGAAGAAAATTCAAAAAAATCTTTACAGGAACAAAAAGATATAATTGTGGACACATTACATTTACATAAAGGCTCTGAATTTCAGATAGATGACATTACAATAATGGGAATTAAAATATAAATAAGGAAATGGAAAACTTATATATAAAAGGCGAAGAAACAAATTACTATATCCCAACTGTAGATTTTAATTATGAAACAGGAATTTGTACAATTTCAGGAAAATCTTATCTAGAAGATACTACAATTTTTTATTTGGGACTTCTTGAGTGGCTCGATCAATATTTTGATGAAGTTGATAAACCAATAGAATTTAACGTTCGGCTGAGTTATTACAATACTTCATCTTCAAGATCAATTTTAGATATTTTTGATATATTGAAAATTTATGAAGATAATGGAGGTACTGTAAAAGTTAATTGGTATTGTAGAGAAATTGATTTTGAAGTAATTAAGGAAGAAGTTGATGATTATATGGAAGAAAGCGACCTTAAAATAAATGTTATTATTTTTGAAGAATAAAATTTAAGAACAAAGCTCGTAAAGTTAGAAAGAGAAAAAATCTAAGCTTAGTGTTTAAATTTTACAAACTTTTAATTTTATAAATAATTCCAACTTTATTTTTCAGTTTAATTTGTAATAGATATTTAGTATTTTTGCGCAATTAAAATTCAAATATGGATAAAATAGCAAAATATTTTACATTAGTTAAGTTTAGTCATACAATATTCGCCCTTCCATTCGCTTTAATAGGATTTTTTTTAGCAGTAAAATTTGCAAATTATTCGCTTAGTTGGCAAGTTTTTTTACTTGTTGTTTTATGTATGGTTTTTGCCAGAAATGCAGCAATGGGTTTTAATCGACTGATTGATAAAGATATAGACGTATTAAACCCAAGAACTTCAACACGTGAAATTCCTGCAGGAAAAATATCATCTAAATCAGCTTTAGCTTTTGTTATTATAAATTCTGTGCTTTTTATTATTGCAACATATTTTATAAATATTCTTGTTTTTTATTTGTCGCCTGTTGCATTATTAGTAGTTCTTGGTTATAGTTACACAAAAAGATTTACAGTACTTTGTCATTTTGTTTTGGGATTAGGATTAGCTTTAGCTCCAATTGGAGCATATTTGTCAGTTACTGGAAAGTTTGATTTATTACCACTTTTATTTTCATCCATAGTCTTTTTCTGGACCAGCGGATTTGATATAATTTATGCTTTGCAAGATGACGAGTTTGACAAAGATAATTTACTTAATTCAATTCCGGTTTTAGCAGGCAAAAAATATGCATTAATAATATCTTTTATTTTACATCTATTTTCTGCAATCTTAATTATTGTAGCAGGCATTTACGGAAATTTTGAACTTTGGTATTGGCTTGGTGCAGTGATATTTATAATGCTTTTAGCATATCAACACACCATAGTTAAAGTTGATGATTTAACAAAAGTAAATCTGGCGTTTTTTACTACAAATGGAATTGCAAGTGTGATATTTGCATTCTTCACAATTTTATCATTATATCTGAATTAATTTTTTTTATTAGCAATTAAGTTATAAATTTGTCGAATACTTTTGGGGTGCCTTAAATAAACAGGCTGAGATCAAACCCTTTGAACCTGACACAGGTAATGCTGACGTAGGGAGATAAGAAATTTCTATCTATTTGTTTAATGCTTCTTTTTTTTAAGTTCCCTGAAATTTTATTTAAAATTTAAATAAAATATAAATTCAACAACTAAATAAAAAAGAAATGAAAAAAACAGCATTTATTTTATTAATGCAATTACAATTGGTTTTTGCATACTCACAAAATATAAACGGATACGTTGGGTCGGAAAGCGGTGAAAAGCTTGCAGGAGCAACAGTAAATATTATAAATACTACAAAAGGAACTATTACTGATAAAAATGGTTTCTTTGAGATAAAGAATTTAAATTCAGGCGAATACGAATTGCTTGTCAGCTTTTTAGGATATGAAAAATTTGTAAAAAGACTTAATATAAATAATTTAGATGTTAATTTAACAATTTCTCTTAAAACTTTAGCCAACATAACAGAAGAAGTTATAATAAGTGCAATTAGAGCTGGCGAGAATGTTCCTGTAGCATCTACAATAATAAAAAAAGATGAACTTGAAAAAAATAATATTGGACAAGAAATTCCATATTTACTAAGCCTTACACCCTCAATTGTTGTTAGTTCAGATGCCGGTGCAGGAGTTGGATATTCTAAGTTTTCAATAAGGGGAACAGATATGACGCGTATAAACGTTACTACAAATGGAATTCCTTTAAACGATTCTGAATCTCATGGAGTTTGGTGGGTAAATATGCCAGATTTAGCTGCATCAGTTGAAAATATTCAAATCCAAAGAGGCGTTGGCAGTTCAACAAATGGTCCTGCAGCTTTTGGTGCAAATATTAATTTTCAGACTAATGTCATAAATAAACAAGCTTATGCTCAATTAAATTCAAGTTATGGAACTTTTAATACTTACAAAGGAAGTGTAAAAGTTGGTTCAGGACTTATAAACGAGCATTTTTCAATGGATTTGAGATTGTCAAAAATTCATTCTGATGGTTTTATCGACAGAGCAAGTTCTGATTTGAGCTCTTTTGCTGTTTCTACAGGCTATTCCGATAAAAAAACATTGCTTAAGTTTATTATTCTTTCAGGAAATGAAGAAACATATCAAGCTTGGAATGGTGTGCCGAAAGTGAGATTAGAAAATGATATGGATGGTATGCAACGTTATCAGGATCACTACTTATATTCAGAAGAAGAAACACTGCAAATGTTAAATTCAAACAATAGAACTTATAATTACTATACATATGATAATGAGGTAGATAACTATTCTCAAAATCATTATCAGCTTATTTTTTCGAGAGAAATATTAGATAATTTGAATTTGAATTTAGCATTTAATTATACTAAAGGCGAAGGCTATTACGAGCAATATAAGAAAAATCAGAATTTAGCAGATTATAATATGCAAAATGCTGTAACAGAGAATGATATAATAAGTGAAACTGATTTAATCAGAAGAAAAATATTAGATAATGATTTTTATGCTTTGAGTTATTCATCAAATTATCAAAATAAAAATTTCAAAGCTACTTTAGGCGGTTCTTATTCAATTTATGAAGGCAAGCATTTTGGAAATGTTATTTGGGCACGATTTTCAGGACCTTCAGAAATAAGGCATCAATGGTATTATAATTTGGGTGATAAAAAAGGCTTTAATGTTTTTACCAAATTTGAATACGAAATGTTCAATAAGCTAAATCTTTATGCTGATTTTCAATATAGAACTATTAATTATAAAATTGATGGAATTGATGATGATTTAACCGATATCTCACAAATTCATAATTATGATTTTTTAAATCCTAAATTTGGTGCAAGTTTAAATTTAACAGACGTTCAAAACGTTTATTTTTCTGTTGGAATTGCAAGCAGAGAGCCTTCAAGAACTGATTTAAAAGATGCTGTAAATGGTAAAATGCCAGTTCAAGAGTCTTTAATAGATTATGAATTAGGATATACTTTAACATCAGAAAAATCAAAAATAAACTTTAATCTGTATTTTATGGATTATAATAATCAGTTGGTGCAAACCGGAAAAATAAATGATGTTGGAAATGCTATAATGACAAATATTCCGAAAAGCTATAGAGCCGGAATAGAAGTATCTGCAGGAATAAAATTTTTGGAAAGAGTTGATTGGCAGATTAATACAACTATCAGCAGAAATAGAATCAGCAGTTTTACTTCATATGTTGATAATTGGGACGATGGCGGACAAAATGAAATTTATCTTGGAGAAACTAATTTGTCTTTCTCTCCCGAAATTATTGCCGGAAGCAATTTATCTGTTGAGATTATTAAAAACCTAAATATTGCTTTAATTAGTAAATTTGTTGATAAACAATATATTGATAATACTTCAAATGAAAACAGAATGCTTGATGCATATTTTGTAAATAACATTAAATTAGATTATTCCATTGAAACTAAAATTATTAAATCAATTAAATTTCATTTATTAATAAATAATATTTTTAATGAATTGTATGAAACAAACGCTTGGGTTTATTCTTATTATTATGATAATAAATATTATGACATGGATGGATATTTCCCTCAAGCTGGTGCTAATTTCTTAGCTGGAATTACAATTAATTTTTAAAATAAAAAAAACAATGAAAAAATCGAAAACTATATTAATTTAGCTTTCGGTTTTTTTTATTTTTATTTAAAAACGAAGATATTTTTATATTGCAATAATTAAAAAACTATTTATGCAAAAAATAATTTTAATATCAATTTTTGTTTTTTTTTCGTTAAAGCTTTTTTCTCAAAAAACAATTTATCTTAAAAATGATTCTGTTATTTGGTCGAGCGGAGCCAAAATTAAATTTGCGGCAAATTATTATGTCGAATTAAATGCTGATAATGAGGTTGTTTTGGGTGTTTTGGCAGAAGATTCTTATTTATGGACAAATCAACGATTAATAAAATTTAAAGCATTAAACCAAATTGTTTTTAATGAAAACGGTAAAGTTATAAAAGGGTATTTAGCTTCTGTAACGCCTTTGTCTACAATAAATGGGTATTTAGATTTTGCAAGGAATACAGATGTTACATTTAATGAATATGGAAAAGTAATTTCCGGCTCACCTGAAAATAATTATAGCTACAAACTTGAAAATAAAATTATAGAATTTGAAGAAAAAACAAGAATAAGTTTTAATGAAAAAGGCGAAGTTATCGAAGGAATATTAGCTAAAAGAGAACAATTGAAAACTTCGACAGGAAAAATAAAAGCATTTAAAGGCGGAACGAAAATTATTTTTAACCAAAATAAAGAAGTTATTAGCGAAAAGCAAAAAAACAAAAAACAAAACATAGAATAATTAAAAATTTTATTAAACTATATTAACTTCAAACTCTAAATCTATTCCAAATTTATCAAATACAGATTTTTTTATTTCATGAGCTAAATCTATTATTTCTAAACCGCTTGCATTGTTTTTATTAATCAAAACTAGAGCTTGCTTGTCATGAACTCCGGCATTCCCAATCACTTTCCCTTTCCAACCCAAAAAATCTATTAGCCAGCCAGCAGCAAGTTTGAAATTATATTCATCAATTTTGTAACTCACAATTTCCGGAAATTCAGCTTTTAACTTTTTAAATTTTGACTTATTCACAATAGGATTTTTAAAAAAGCTGCCAGCATTAGGAATTTTTTCGGGTTTTGGTAATTTTGAATCTCTAATATTAATAATTGCTTGTCTTAATGATTTCAAATTCAGCTCTTTATATTTTAGAAGTTCGTTTTTAATATCTCCATAATGAATTTTAAATTCTGGATTTTTATAAAGTTTAAAATACACGTATGTTATAAGATATTTATTTTTAAATTTCTCTTTAAAAATGCTGTTTCTATAAGAAAAATTACATTCATTATTGCTAAATGTTTTTAATTCACCTGTTTCTAAGTTAAAAGCATCAATTTTTGTAATAAGGTCTTTTACTTCCACACCATATGCACCAATATTTTGAACTGGGCTTGCACCAACAGTTCCCGGAATACTAGATAAATTTTCAATTCCTGCAAAGTTCTGATTTACTGTCCATTCCACAAAACTATCCCAATCTTCGGCGGCGCCGGCCTTAACAATTGCATAATCTGAATTTTCAAATTCAATGCTTATACTTTTAATATTTGGATGTAATATTATGCCTGAAAAATTTTTTGTAAATAATATATTGTTTCCGCCTCCTAAAATAATTAATTCTTCATTTTTAAATTTTTCAGTATTTATGAAATCATAAATATCTTTTTCTGAATTTATTTCAATAAAATATTTTGTTTCTGCATCAATCGAAAATGAATTGAGATTTTTAACAGAATAATTTGTTCTTATTTCCACCGTTTTAAATTTTTATGAATGCAAATTTATTAATTTTGCCTGTTAAATAATTTATACTTTCTATTTTTTTCGTAAATGTCAGAAAAATCTTTAAACAAAAAAGTTTACCTTTCTGTTACTAATGATTTAGTTGCTGAACAAAGAGTTCATAAAGTTGCTTTAACTTTAATTAAATGTGGTTTTAAACCTGTATTAGTTGGCATTAGATTTAATAACAGTAAAAAACACAATAATAATTTGTATGAAACAAAACAATTAAGGATTTTGTTTAAAAGAACATTTTTATTTTATGCCGAATATAATTTTCGTTTATTTTTTTATCTGATTTTTAAAAAAGTATCATTTTTAGTAGCTAATGATTTAGACACTTTGCTTGCAAATTATCTAGTTTCAAAAGTCAAAAATTTAAAATTAGTATACGATAGTCACGAGTATTATACCGAAGTTCCTGAATTAAATGATAGAAAACTAGTTAAAAATATTTGGTTATTTATAGAAAAACTAATACTTCCAAAAATAAAATATTCATATACCGTATGTAACTCAATATCTGATATTTATAACCAAAAATACAATATAAATATGAAGGTCGTAAGAAACATGCCAATTTGTGATAAAAGGGAATTTGAATTTAGAAAATATGATATAGATAATTTCGTAAAAGGTCGAAAAATTATTTTATATCAAGGTGCTGTAAATGTTGGCCGTGGAATAAACTATGTTATTGATTCAATGAAATTTATAAACGACGCAGTACTTGTTATTATTGGAGATGGTCAAGTTAAATCGGAATTGGAACAATCAGTAAAAATGAATAATCTTGAAGATAAAGTGCTTTTTTTAGGAAAAATACCTTTTGAAGATTTAATTTATTACACTAAACAGGCCGATGTTGGAATAATACTTTGTCAAAACATCAGTAAAAGTTATGAATTCTCTTTGCCAAACAGAATTTTTGATTTTATACAATTCGGAGTTCCAATTTTATCATCTGATTTACCCGAGAGAAGAAAAATTTTTGAACAAGCAAATATTGGAATTCTAACAAATAATTTTGAACCTGAAAATTTGGCAAAAGAAATTAAAAAATTACTATTTGATAAAGATTTTACACTAAGAATTAAAGAAAAAATGAAGATTTTATCAAAAAAATACTGTTGGGAAATTGAAGAAAAAAAACTCATTGAAATTTTCAAATCAATTATGCCTTAAGCCCAAATTAAATCATCAACTTCCTCGTAATTTATTTCGCTTAACGCACCTTTTTCTATTTTTAAAATTCTTCCCGGATATTTCTTTATTAAATTATATTGATGAGTAGCAATAATAACACAACTACCGCTATTTGCCAAATTATTAAGGATTTCCATTATTTTCAACGACGATTCCGGATCTAAATTCCCTGTTGGTTCATCAGCAATTATTATTGGTGGTTTATTTAAAATAGCTCTTGCAATTACAATTCTTTGTTGTTCGCCGCCCGACAATTCGTTAGGCATTTTGTATTCCTTTTCAGACAAATCTACTTCTGTTAAAACCTCATTAATTCTATCAGAAATTTTGTTTTTATCAGTCCATCCGGTTGCTTCTAAAACAAATTTTAAATTGTCATGGATATTTCTGTCTGTTAAAAGTTTAAAATCTTGAAAAACAATACCAAGTTTTCTTCTTAAAAAAGGAATTTCTTTGTTTTTGATATTCATTAAATTAAAATTATCAATTTCAGCATTTCCGATTAGCAAAGGAAGTTCTGCATATAAAGTTTTAATAAGACTTGTTTTTCCTGAGCCAACTTTACCAATTAAAAACGTAAAATCTCCGGCAAATAGCTGAAAACTAACATTTTGTATGATAATTTTGTTAGATTGCACAACTGCAATTTTTTTTATATCAATTAACGAATTCGACATTTTATGATTTTTTTATTTAGCAAAATAACAAATTTAGAATTTATTTACCAATATATTTTGAAAAAAAATAAGTATTATTAGAAAAAAGAGTAAAATGTAATACATAAAGATTAAAAAAAAAGATTTAAATTGTTATATTGTTGAATTTAAACAATATAACAATTTAACAATTGAGCAATTTTAAGTTTTTTAATGCAAAAAGGCTTAGTTAATTTATTCCTTTCTTATATCGAACTAAGGTTATTGTTTTTTACAACAATATATTAATTTAAACTTAAATTATTGATTAAGATTTGTAAAGATATAGTATTGATTATTAATACTATATAAAACTTAAGAGTTGATTTTTGAATCAATATGCCAAATTTAAAAATTCAGTTAAACTTTTACACAAATTTAGTTGATAAATTGTTTCAATTTTCCTTTAAACAGCCAATAAAAATGAGTATTTTTGTAGTTCTGCAAAAATGGAAAATTGTAAATTTTAATTTAAATTTTTTCAGAGAATATATTTAAATTTAGATTGGGTTTTTAAAAAATAAATATGGAAAATAACGAATTGAAAATTGGTAATGGCAACAATGCATATTCCGCAGATAGTATTCAGGTACTTGAAGGTTTAGAAGCTGTAAGGAAACGACCAGCTATGTATATTGGTGATATTGGCGAAAGAGGCTTGCATCATCTTGTTTATGAAGTGATTGATAATTCAATTGACGAAGCTCTTGCCGGATTTTGTTCTAATATTGATGTTATTATTAATGAAGATAATTCTGTTACCGTTACTGATGATGGTAGAGGAATTCCTGTAGATATGCATGAAAAAGAAGGTAAATCAGCACTTGAAGTTGTAATGACAGTTTTGCATGCCGGCGGAAAATTTAATAAAGAATCATATAAAGTTTCGGGAGGATTGCATGGTGTTGGTGTATCTTGCGTAAATGCTTTATCTATGAAACTTACAGCCACAATTTTTAGAGATGGCAAAAAATATTTTCAGGAATACTCAATTGGTGCACCAAAAGCCCCAATTGCTGAAATTGGTGAATCTGACAAAACTGGTACTGAAATAACATTCTTACCAGATGCAAGCATTTTTACAACAACAGAATATAAATACGATATTTTAACTACAAGACTTAGAGAACTTGCTTATCTTAATAAAGGTATAAATCTTACAATTACAGATAAAAGAGAAACTGATGATGAAGGAAAATTCAAAAGCGATGTTTTTTATTCAAATGAAGGATTAAAAGAGTTTATCGAATACCTTGATGAATCAAGAGAAAGTTTAATAGAACAAGTAATAAATATTTCAACTGAAAGTAATGGAGTACCTGTTGAAATAGCATTACAATATAATACTTCATTTCGAGAAAACATACATTCTTATGTTAATAACATTAACACAATAGAAGGAGGAACTCATTTATCAGGATTTAGACGAGGATTAACCAGAACTCTAAAAAAATATGCAGACGACTCCGGAATGTTGAATAAGTTGAAGCTAGAAATCAATGGAGATGATTTTAGAGAAGGCTTAACTGCAATTATATCTGTAAAAGTTCAAGAACCTCAGTTTGAGGGACAAACCAAAACAAAACTAGGTAATTCAGATATAAGTATCGTTGTAGATCAAGCAGTAAGTACAATGCTTAAAAATTATTTGGAAGAAAATCCAAAAGATGCAAAAATTATTGTACAAAAAGTAATACTAGCTGCAACTGCAAGAAATGCTGCTAGAAAAGCGAGAGAACTTGTTCAACGAAAAACTGTTATGGGAGGCGCAGGTTTACCTGGTAAACTTGCAGATTGTACAGAGAAAGATCCGGCTTTTAGCGAAATTTATTTTGTCGAGGGTGATTCTGCGGGTGGAACAGCTAAACAAGGGAGAGACAGAAAATTTCAGGCGATTCTCCCCTTAAGAGGTAAAATATTAAATGTTGAAAAATCAATGCAGCATAAAGTATTTGAAAATGAGGAGATTAAGAATATTTTTACGGCACTTGGTGTTAGCATTGGTACAGAAGAAGATAGTAGAGCACTTAATATCGAAAAGTTAAGGTATCATAAAATTATAATTATGACCGATGCTGATGTCGATGGTAGCCATATTACAACGTTAATTATGACATTCTTTTTTAGATATATGAAACCAATTATAGAACAAGGTTATTTATATATTGCAACACCACCATTATATTTGGTTAAAAAAGGGAAAAAAGGAATATACTGTTGGTCTGAAGATGATAGATTAAGGGCTATTGATGAATTGGGACAAGGCGCAGAATCAAGTGTTACAATTCAGAGATATAAAGGTTTGGGAGAGATGAATGCAGAACAGTTGTGGGAAACAACAATGAATCCTGATGAAAGAACTCTTAGACAAGTTAATATTGATAATGCTGCATCAACAGATAGAACTTTTTCAATTCTAATGGGTGATGATGTTCCACCAAGGCGTGCTTTTATTGAAAAACATGCTACTTATGCTAAAATTGACGCATAATTTTGCTATTTCTATAAATTCAAAAAAGAGAGGCTATTTCGAAAGAGATGCCTTTTTTTTTGATATACAATTAATTACAAATCTTTAAAGCTAAGCTTTTGATATTCCGGAATGATTAATATTAACCAGGTAGATATAAAAAAAGATAAATTAACTAATCCTTTTCGCATTAAAAAAACTTAAAATTGCTCAATTGTTAAATTGTTTAAATTCAGCAATTTAACAGTTTAAAAATTTCTGAATTATCTAATCCTAACAAGTAATAATAGCGATATAAATTCTATTAAATTTAAAATCGAACTTAGGAATTAATATTTTTTCTTTAAAATGAAATATGTGAAATAATTGGTTCGCGATTGTATAATTTCGTATATTTGTTATAGGAGCTTTAAATTTAAAAAAATATTTGTCATGGAACCAAGTGCAATTATTTCTACCTTTTCTGATCCCAGAGAAGCATACTTTTTAAAGTTTAAATTAGGACTTGAAGGTATTGAAGCATACATAGTTGAAGCTAATCTTAAAAATGCAGATTCAAGCGGCAAAATACCTTTAAAAGTTCAAGTAGCGTTGCAAGATGTTGAAAAATCTGTTAATGTTTTATGCCAAATGAGAGCAAATGCAGAGTTTTTAAATATTGATAATCAAATTAAAAACATAAAAAGACTTTTAGTTCCAATTGATTTTTCTGAGTATTCAAAAACAGCTTGTTTATTTGCATTTGCTGTTGCAAAAAGTATTGGTGCAGAAATCAAAATTTTACATGTTTATAACGACCCTTTTGCTGATAGTTCCTACTCTAAAAATAGAATATCCTATGAAAATTTTTCGCAATCTGTTTTGCAAGAAGTTGAGCATATGGCACAAAATAATATGTTTAAATTTATTGATGATTTAAAAAACGAATTAGTAACTCAAGGACTTGGAGATGTTAAATATCATTATAATTTAAGTAAAGGAAAACCTGAATATCAAATAGTTAAGCTAAGCGAAAGATACAAACCTTACTTAATAATATTGGGAACAAAAGGAGTAGGACATATGCCAAACGATATAATAGGTAGCGTTACATTAAAAGTTATTGAGAATACGAAAGTTCCTGTTTTAGCAATACCGGAAAAATGGAAATTTAAAGGATTTGATTTGCTGAATATTCTATATGCAACCGATTTTCATGATTCTGATTTTACAGCATTTAATAAGTTATTGGAAATTTTAAAACCGTTTAAAACTAAATTCGATTGCATTCATATCGAAATCGATGAAAGTAATCCGTGGAAAGAAATGCAAATGTTTAAATTAGAATCATTTTTAGGTCAAAACTATTCAGAGCATGATATTAAATGTCATATTATTAAACATCCTAATTTAATTGAAGGAATCCAGGAATTTATAGATTTAAAAGGAATTGATATAATCTCATTTACATCACCAAAAAGGAATATTCTTCAAAAATTAATTATTCCAAATAATCTTAAAAAAATGGTGTTTCAAAGTACAATTCCAATATTAATATTTCACTCCGAAATAAAATAACAAGTAATTGAAAATAATATCAAAGTATTATCTTTCGAGTTAATTTTCTTTTTTGTATAATTGCATTGTGAAATTAATTAAGAACATAAAAGAAAAAGTAGGTTATATTATACTAAATAGTGACCTAAAAGCCCGTAAAAGAATTGTTACATTCAATAATTTTACTTCTTCGTCAACTGTAGGAATTATTTTTGATGCTGTTAATAAAGAAAATTATCATATTGCAAGAGATTTTATGGCTTATGTTGAAGAAAGCGGAGCAAGAGTTTTTTCGATTGGTTTTGTTCCAAAATCAGAATTAATAGGATATTTGCCTTTTAAAAAAGGAATTGATTATTTTGGTTTAGATAAAGAACTATGGTATGGTAAAGCTCAAAGCTCTGTTGTTGACGAGTTTATAGAAAGACCATTTGACATACTAATTGATTTAAGCTTATCCAATCTTTTTTCGATAGAATATATATTTGCTTTATCAAAAGCTAAATTTAAGATTTGTAATGATTCTCCAAAAACAAAATATGCCGATTTTTTTTTACAACTTAAAAAGCCTGAAAATTTAGAACAATATATTGAGCAAATCAAACATTATTTAGAAGTAATTGAACCAAAAAAATAGTATAAAAAGCTAAAATTCAAATTGTTATGAGTATTCAAGAAAAATTAAAAGGTACAGGTGTTGCAATTGTTACGCCATTTAATAAAGACTCAAATATTGACTTTTTATCTCTTGAAAGACTACTTAAACATTTATTAAGTAATGGAGTAAATTATTTAGTTGCTCTTGGAACTACTGGTGAGGCTGCAACTTTAAATAAAGACGAAAAACAAGCATTATTAAATTTTGTTATTGATTATGTAGATGGCAGAGTTCCAATTGTTGCCGGTTTTGGAGGCAATAATACAAATGAAATCTCGAACAGCATACAACAATATGATTTTAAAGGCATTGATGCGATATTGTCTGTTGCACCATATTATAACAAACCAA
The DNA here is from genome assembly GCA_016937695.1 of Bacteroidales bacterium. GTDB lineage: Bacteria > Bacteroidota > Bacteroidia > Bacteroidales > NBLH01 > NBLH01. The sequence goes on along the minus strand of JAFGWC010000073.1, from coordinate 10,149 downwards.
GTCAAGAAGGATTATATTATCATTATAAGGAAATTGCTACAATTAGTCCGGTTCCTGTTATTTTATATAATGTTCCGGGAAGAACATCAGTTAATATAAATGCAAGTACAGTATTAAAATTAGCTGCTGATTTTGATAATATTGTTGCTGTAAAAGAAGCCTCAGGTAATTTTGAACAAATCATGCAAATAATTAAAGGTAAACCTAAAGATTTTATGGTAATTTCAGGTGATGATCTTTTAACTTTACCTTTAATTTCATTGGGCGTTCATGGTGTTATTTCTGTTGTGGCAAATGCTTTCCCTAAGCAATTTTCTAATTTAGTAAATCTTTCATTAGAAGGAAATTTTAATGAAGCAATGAAAATTCAGAATCAGTTGATGGATTTTATTAATCTATTGTTTTCTGATGGAAATCCTGCCGGAATTAAAGCCGCTTTAGATATATTAAATATTTGTCCAAATAATTTTAGATTACCTTTATCGCCTGTTAGCCATACTACTTATAACAAATTAAAAGAGCAAATTAATACAATAAACTAAATAATTTTCAAACAATAATTTACATAGATGATTTTTATTTACTGATTTTCACATATGGAAATTGAAAAATTTCATTGTGTTTTGTAATCAAAATTTAATTTTAAAAATAAGCTTAGCTAAAATGTCTTTTTCAGATATAAAACCATAACTTCTTGAATCATTTGCATTTGAGCGATTATCATTTAATGCAAAATAGTAGTTTTCTTTAAAAGTATAATCTAGAACTTCCTTATTGTTTAATAAAAATTTATTGTTTTTAACTATAAATTTATTTCCTGTTTCAATTTCAATAATCGATTTGTATAAAAAATAATTAATCCTGTTTATACTTATTTTTTTACCTTTAAAAGGAATAGGAATCGGACCAAAATTATCTTTATTCCAATAAAAATGCTTATTATACGGATATGTGTCATCAGAATACAAAGAATTTTTATCATAAATCAAATTAATATTATTGAAAATCTTAGTTCTTTTAAATTTTTTCAAGTCTTTTTTATTCAGATTAACATTAAAAATTGAAAACTCAGCATAATTTTTATCAAATTCAATATTATTAGATTCCAGATATTTAGAAATTAAATTAATATTACTGTCAGATTTTAGAATAAATTCATGTTTTTCATTAGAATATGATTTTTCAAAATTATTTATAAATAAAGTCGAGTTTTTAATAAATAAATTATCTTGTGGAACAGCAACACACCTGTTAAATTGAATTATTGTATCATTATGTTTCGTATATAAAATAAAATTCCCACGCTTGGCTCTTTTTGATTTCAATATTAAAGCAATATGATTTTTATTGTCAATATTGATAAATAAAACATCAATAAAAAATATCTGTAGAATAGCAACAAAAATAATAGCTAATAATAAGGGTATAAGCCATTTATAGATTAAATTTTTCATTAAAAAATTTTTTTTATTACTGAATTTCATATTTTTAACTGTTTTTTACAACTTAAGCAGCTCGTCCATAGTGAAGGAACCTTTTTTGTTGATTACAAATTCAGCAGCTAAAATAGCTCCTTTAGCAAGACCTTCTCTGCTTTTAGATGAATGTTTTATTTCAATTTTTTCAACTTCGGATTCAAATTTAACTTCATGAATTCCGGCAATTTCACCTTCTCGAAAAGAATTTATCAAAATATCATCTGATTTTGGATTCTCTTTAACCCAAGAAGTTTTTCTTTTTATATTATTAATATTGTCGTTTGCTAAGCTTATTGCAGTTCCACTTGGTGCATCAAGTTTATGAATATGATGAGTCTCTGAAATTTCTATATCAAACTCATTAAAATTATTCATTATTTTTGATAAATATTGATTTAGTTTGAAGAAAATGTTAACACCAATACTAAAGTTTGAAGCGTAAAAAAATGCTTTGTTTTCTTGTTTGCATCTATTAATTACATCATTATATTTATCAAGCCAACCAGTAGCTCCGGAAACAACTGGAATATCAGCATCAAAACAAAGATTTATGTTTTTAAAAGCTGTGTCTGGAGTAGAAAATTCGAATGCCAAATCGACTTTTTTTAAATTCTCAATTGTTAAATCCTTAAGGTTGGAGTCATCTATTTTTAAATCAATAGAATGATTTTTTTTAATAGCTTCTTTTTCAATGGCTTTTCCCATTTTCCCGTAGCCTAAAATTGCAATTTTCATATGTGTATTTATTTAATCAAGTATGTTTTAATTATTATAATATAACTATCTTATATACTGATATTTACATTTACATTTAAAAAAATATTTTGAGAAATATTTCGTTTTATTTTTTTGTTTAAAGTTAAAAAAAGAAAATAAAAAAATGCTATCTGATAATTTCAGATAGCATTTTATAAAAATTTATTTCAATAAAAAGCTATTTTACTTCTTTAACTATAGCTTCAAATGCTTTTGGGTGGTTCATGGCTAAATCAGCAAGTACTTTACGATTTAAATTGATGCCTTTTTTGTTGATTTTTCCCATAAACTCAGAATAAGACATATCATATTCTCTTACGCCAGCATTAATTCTTTGTATCCACAAAGCTCTAAAGCTTCTCTTTTTATTTCTTCTATCGCGATATGCGTATTTTAAACCTTTTTCAACTGCATTTTTTGCAACAGTGTAAACATTTTTTCTTCTACCAAAGTAACCTTTGGCTTGTTTTAAAATCTTTTTTCTTCTTTTTCTTGATGCTACTGCATTTACCGATCTTGGCATAATTTCAAATTTTTTTGAAAGTTAGTGTTCTTGTTTTACAAAGAATCTTTTTTACTAAATTTCTGGTTAATAACTCCTGTTTTAATTAATTTTTTACTTCATTGCTAATAATAACTTGATGTTTTTCTCATCAGTTTTATCAACAGTTGTAAAATAAGAAAGGTTTCTCTTTCTTTTAGTTGCTTTTTTAGTCAAAATATGACTTTTATAAGCATGCTTTCTTTTAATTTTTCCTGTACCGGTTAGCTTAAATCTTTTTTTTGCGCCGGCATTGGTTTTCATTTTAGGCATCTTGTACTTATTTAATAGTTAATATATAAATAATAACATGCAAAGATAAAAATTTGCATGTCATAAGTTTATTTATTTTAAAATAGTTTTACTTTTTCTTAGGAGAGAAAAACATAATCATTCTCTTCCCTTCGAGTTTAGGCAATTGGTCAATTTTAGCGTAATCTTCTAATTCAGTTGCCAATTTAAGGAGTAAAACTTCTCCTTGATCTTTGAATAAAATTGATCGTCCTTTAAAGAAAACATAAGCTTTAACTTTAGCGCCTTCTTCAAGAAATTTTTTGGCATGATTAAGTTTAAAATTAAAATCATGCTCGTCAGTATTCGGTCCAAATCTAATTTCTTTAACTATAACTTTAGTTGCATTAGATTTCATTTCTTTTTGCTTCTTTTTCTGCTGGTATAAGAATTTTTGATAATCAGTAATTCTACAAACCGGCGGAGTCGCATTTGGTGAAATTTCTACTAGATCCAGATCTAAACCATCAGCAATTTTTAATGCCTCTTCAATAGACATAACGCCTTGTTCTTCAATATTATCACCAACAACTCGAACAACTTTTGATCTAATTTGGTTGTTGATGTACAATTTTGATTTTTGATCTTCAGATCTACCCGAAAAGTTTTTTACTTTTTTAGCTATTGTTTTATCCTCCTATAATTAGTTAAACATCAGTAGATAATTGTGAGTCTATTTCTTTTTTAATAAAATCAGCAAAATCTTTTAGTTTCATTGTTCCTATGTCGCCTTGGCCTTGTCTTCTAACAGAAATAGTTTCATCTGCTTCTTCTTTTTCTCCAACAATAAGTAGATAAGGTATTTTTTTCATTTCGTTATCCCTTATTTTTCTGCCTATCTTTTCATTACGATCATCTACGAAGCTGCGAATATCGTAATTATTTAGAATATTTAAAACTTTTTTTGAATAATTGTTAAATTTTTCACTGATCGGAATAATTACTGCTTGTTCTGGAGTAAGCCACAAAGGGAATTTTCCTGCAGTATGTTCAATCAAAACAGCTACAAATCTTTCCATAGAACCGAATGGAGCACGATGAATCATAACTGGTCTATGTTTTTTGTCATCACTGCCAATATACTCTAAATCAAATCTTTCCGGCAAATTGTAATCTACTTGAATTGTTCCTAATTGCCATTTTCTTCCAATAGCATCTTTAACCATAAAATCTAATTTAGGACCATAAAAAGCAGCTTCACCATATTCTATTGCGGCATTTAATCCTTTTTCCTTAACAGCTTCAATAATAGCAGTTTCTGCTTTTTCCCAATTTTCGTCAGAGCCGATATATTTACTATTGTCGTCTTTATCGCGCAATGAAATTTGAGTTTCAAAATTTGCAAAATCTAAGGTTTTAAAAATATATAGAACTATATCAATTACTTTTATAAATTCTTCTTTTAATTGATCAGGACGACAAAAAATATGGGCATCATCTTGGGTACAGCCTCTTACTCTTGTAAGTCCATGAAGCTCACCACTTTGCTCGTATCTGTATACAGTTCCAAATTCAGAATATCTTATTGGCAAATCTTTATATGAATGCGGTTTTACTTTATATATTTCGCAGTGATGCGGACAGTTCATCGGTTTTAGTAAAAACTCTTCGCCTTCGGCAGGTGTGCTTATTGGTTGAAAAGAATCTTTACCGTATTTTGCATAGTGCCCTGATGTTTCATAAAGTTCTTTTTGACCAATATGTGGTGTAATAACAGGTTCGTAACCGTATTTTATTTGAACTTTACGCAAAAAGTTTTCAAGTCGTTCTCTTAAAAGAGCCCCTTTTGGTAACCAAAGCGGCAATCCTTGTCCTACGCGTTGAGAAAATGCAAAAAGCTCTAATTCTTTACCAATTTTTCTGTGGTCTCTTTTTTGAGCTTCTACGAGCATTTCAAGATATTCGTCTAATAATTTTTGTTTTGGAAAACTAATTCCATAAACTCTAGTGAGTTGCTTTCTTTTTTCATCACCACGCCAGTATGCACCTGCAATTTTTAATAATTTTATTGATTTTATAAAGCTTGTGTCAGGTAAATGTGGTCCTCTGCACAAATCGGTAAAATTTCCTTGTTTGTAAAGAGTAATTGTTCCGTCTTCTAATTCCGAAATTAATTCGATTTTATATTCATCGCCTTTTTCTGTAAAATACTCAAGAGCTTCTTTTTTACTAATTTCAGAACGAACAAAATTATTTTTTAATCTTGCCAATTCAAGCATTTTATTTTCGATTTTAGTAAAATCGTTGTCCGAAATGCTTGCACCTTCTGGTAAATCAACATCGTAATAAAATCCATTTTCGATTGTTGGGCCAATAGCTAATTTAATTCCAGGATAGAAAAACTCTAATGCTTCAGCCATTAAATGTGCAGAAGAATGCCAAAATGCATGTTTCCCTTCTTCATCTTCCCATTTGTATAATTTTATTGAAGCGTCAATGTTTATTGGTCTTGTAGAATCGTAAGTTTCGCCATTAACATCAATTGCAATAATTTCTTTTGCTAAGCTGTTGCTTATGCTTTTTGCAATTTCAATACCTGTAACGCCAATATTATATTCTCTTACGCTATTGTCGGGAAAAGTTATTTTCAACATTTTTTATTTTTATTTCAATTTTTGTTCTTGTAATTTTAAATTATTAAGACAAGAACAATAGATATTTTTATATTAAAACTATATTTTTTCTTAGTAAAAAAAACAGAATTGCAAAAATAAGCATAAATTTTTGATGTCAAACATTATAAGCATAATTTTTTATCTAAAAAAAATAAATTTACATTGTAAAACAATAACTTATAATATTTGCACCCATTTGTAATGCTTGTAAATGTTTTTCTTTTGAATCGTTATGTACATCTGTATCTTCCCATCCATCACCTAAATCGCATTCGTAAGTGTAAAAACACACTAATCTTCCTTCATAAATTAAACCGAAGCCTTGTGCTTGTTTGCCATCGTGTTCATGAATTTTTGGCAATCCTCTGGAAAAATTAAACTTTTGATTATAAATTGGATGTGTATATGGCAATTCAATAAATTCAAGCTCGGGAAAAACTTTCTTCATTTCTCTTCTTGCAAATTTATCTAGGCCGTAATTATCATCTATATGTAAAAATCCACCTGAAATAAGATATGTTCTTAAGTTTTCTGCTTCATTTTCAGAAAAAATAACGTTTCCGTGTCCGGTCATGTGTATAAACGGAAAATAGAAAATATCTTTACTTCCTGCTTCAACTGTTTCACATTTAGGCTGAATGTTTGAATGCAAATTTTCGTTGCAAAACATTATTAAATTTGGAAGAGATGTTGGATTAGCATACCAATCGCCGCCACCTTTGTATTTCAATAAAGCAATTTTTAAAGTTGATGATTGTGAGTATGAAAAGTTAAAACTTAGAATTGCTAATATCGTGATAAGTAGTGATTTGTATGTGTAAATCATATTGTTGATTTTGAAATGAATAATTCATTAAAATTCAATATTATCTCGCCAACTGTTTTGTCTTTTGTATTCAATGCCTTTGAAAATAGAAGATTTAATATTTATTCTAAAGTTGTAGCTTTTGTATGTACCTAAAGGAACAAAATTGAAACTCATTTCCCAACAATGTAAATCTCTGTAAATATTCATTGATGTGTAAACAATTTTATTCTCTTGAATGTCATATTGCATACTTCCGCTAATTTTCCATTTTGGTGTCAGACTTAAATTAGCGCTTAAATTTACAGTTTGAGTATATTTTGGTTCGTATTTTTTTATGTCAATATTAAATGTGCTATTATAGTTTAAGCTGTAATTTATATTTAAGCTCCATGGCGCATTAAACGAAAAATCTCCTGTTTGAACTTTGGTGTTTTCAGGAGTATTCAAATCATTATATAAATCACTGTTTAAATCATCATTTTCTAATTGATTTTTAGATGTATTTCTATCTAATCTATCATTTGAATTTGTTTCATTAGTATTAGTATCTGATTTTTTCTTAAAAGTTTCGGAACTTAATGTGCCGCCCAATGAAAATCTGCTTGAACTTAAATGTCCAAGAACTTTGTATTTTTCAAAATATGTAGTATTTGTTTGTTGTCCTAAATCATTTAAAGTATATAATAAAATACTTCCACTATATTGAACATTTATTTGTTTAAGAAGAGTAGTGCTTGCGCTTATGCTTATGGGCGACCAATTTAAAGAGTCGGCAGCTATATTATATCCAGTACTAAAATTTAGACTTTCTAGCAGTTTTATTTTTTTAAATTCTTCTGTTGTATCTTTCGAATGTACTTTCATTTCAAGATTATTTGAAAGTCCAAAGCTAATCGTTCCTGATTTTCCTGATGGCGGAGTTCCGAAAATACCGTTTTGATATATTGAATAACTTGTTTTTAAGGTTGTGTCAGAAGGGTCCGTTTTATAGTATCCCCATTTATCATCACTAAAATCAGGTCTGTAACTAAATGATATACTTGGACTTGCAACATGTCTGATAGCTGCAATTTTGCCTTTTTTAAATTGAACGATACCATAAAGTTTTGTACTTAAAGGTGCAGAAAAAGTAAAATCCATATTATGTCTCAAACCACTTATTGTATCAGTGTAAAAACCTTCATTTTGAATTGTGTCGCCATTTAAAATTTCATAATCATGCCAGTTTTTATTTAGATAATCGGTGTAAATTCTGCCATTATAATTAAATCCGGGCGAAAAAATAATAAATTTGAAAATATTAAAATTTGTACTTATCGGAATATTATATTTAAATCCGTTTTGCATTTTTTCGACAGCTTCTTGTGTAAATACAAGGGAATCGCCAATATTTAAAGTGTTTCTTAAATTAGAAGAGAAACCAACACCAATTTTTTCGTACCATTTTGAACCGCCTGTTGATGAAGCTCTTTTAAAAGGGAACTGTTTATTTATATTAAAAGAAAGAGTTGGTGCCTCCATATTAACATTTTGGTCAGTTAAATTCTGGGTGGCAGATATATTTGCCGAAAAATTAAATGGCAATCCGAGCCAGGATTTTGTATATGCAATACTAGATGAAGCTGTATTATTTGCAAAATCATTTGGATCGTATGAATTGTACTGTTTAAACTTTGAAGTACCGAAATCTAAGTTTGTATTAAATGAGCTAGTTGGATTTGCTTTAGTATCTCTGTTATAAGACAATTTAACCCAAAACATTGTACTTTTAGAATAATCTTTTATATCAGGCTCCGAAATAATATTTTCCTGATATTTTATATTGAAACTTCCGCTGTATTTATATCTTTTTTTATAGCTTGATTGCGCTCTCACGCCCCAACTTCCATTTGTGTAAATTTCACCTAAAACGGCTAAATTTACATAATCATTAATTGCAAAATAATATCCACCTTCGCTTAAATAAAAACCGCGCCTTTTTTCTTCGCCATAACTTGGTATAATAATACCTGAAGAATTATCTTTTTGGTTTGGAAACCATCCGAAAGGTAAACCAATAGGGATAGGAATATCAGCAATTACAAAGTAAAAAGGACCCGAAACAATTTTATCATCAGGAAGAACCTTAGCTTTTGTTAATTCAATATAAAAATGTGGATGTTTTGCATCGCATGTTGTATATTTACCATCTAAAATATGAATTTCTTTGTTTGGTTGGATTTTTGTTTTTGTACCATGTAGATATCCGCCTCCTTCTTCAGTAATTACATTTGTAATAACACCTTTTTTTGTTTCGAAATTATATCTAATAGTCTCAACATCAAAGCTTTTATCGCCTTGAACAAATTTTGGTTGCCCACTTAATTCGCCTTTGTCGTTTTCGAAAGATTTTGCAAACAGATAATCAGAATCCATATTCATTTTAATGAAACCGGCATCAAGTTGCATATCATCCATAGATAATTTTGCATCGCCATAAGAAAAAATCATTTTGGTTTTTATCGACATCATCATAGAGTCTTTAGCCGAATAATTTATTGGCGATTTTATTTCATTACTCTTATTTTTGTTAAAAGAAGTAGAATCTACAAGTATTGAATCTTTAGGCATAGATAAAGAGTCAGCTTTTAGATTATTTTCTTGCGCAAAAACAGACTGAATTACAAAAGAAAACAGAAAAAATGCGAATATTTTTATATTAATTTTAATAAACAATTTACTTTAGTACTATATTTGTGATTATTCAAAAAAAAATTCAGCCGTCAAAACTAAGAAAATTTACTAAATTAATATAGTTTAGTTTAAGTAAACTTATTTTTTTGTATGATAAAAATAACGCTATTTTATAAAAAACATTACAAAGCATTGAAAATATTTAGATTAAAGAACACACATTTTTTTTTAATTTTAGTGATTTTGTTTAATTTATTAATTAATCAAAATTTTATTGAGGCTCAGTATAAAATAAAAAAAGTTGTAATAGATGCCGGACATGGCGGAAAAGATCCTGGTGCAATCGGTAAAAAATCAAAAGAAAAAGATATTGCTTTAGCAATTGCCTTAAAATTAGGACAATATATAGAAGAGTATTTAAGTGGAGTAAAAGTTGAATATACTAGAAAAACTGATGTTTTTATTGAGCTTTTTAAAAGAGCAGAAATTGCAAATAAAAAACAGGCCGATGTATTTATTTCAATACATGTAAATTCAAACACAAGCTCAAAGCCTTATGGTACAGCAACATATGTAATGGGATTAGATAAAACCAAAGAAAATCTGGAAGTTGCACAAACTGAAAATTCAGTAATCTTAAAAGAAAATGGATATTTGTCAAATTATAAGGGATTTGATCCAAATTCTCCTGATTCGTATATTGTTTTTTCACTTTTGCAGAATGCAAATCTCGAAAAAAGTTTAAATCTTGCCGAAAAAGTTGAAAATCAGTTTGAAAAAAGAGTTGGCAGAAACAGCCGAGGAGTTAAACAAGCCGCTTTGGTAGTACTTTGGAATGCAACAATGCCTGCAATTCTTGTTGAAACAGGATTTATAAGCAATTCAAACGAAGAAAAATATTTGATGACAGATCAAGGACAATCTTTTATCGCATCTGCTATTTTTCGTGCATTCAGAGATTATAAAAATGAAATTGAAAAAACGAGT
>JAFGWC010000072.1 GCA_016937695.1 Bacteroidales bacterium | reverse complement strand
GAATTGAGACTTTGGCGAACAGGTAAATTAACTACTCAAATATTTGAGAACAACCTTAAATCTAATAATTTAGCTTATAACCAAAAAGACAATTCTTTCAAAAAAATATAATATTGAACTTACAACAAAAAGCAAAATATTTAATTGAAAAATCACTTTTATTATTTTTTGCTATTCTTTTGGTTTTTAGTAATTTAAAAGCACAAATAAATATTCCTGCTTATATCGAACGGGCTAAAATTGATATTTATAATGCAAATGATAATATTGCTATTGAAAAGCTAAACAGAATTATTAAAATCAACCCAAATTTATATGAAGCCTATTTTTTTAGAGCAATCGCTAAATTTTCTTTAAAAGATTTTATTGGTGCTATAAGCGATTTTGACAGAACTATAAGTTTGAACCCATTTTTCCCTCAAGCATATCATTACAGAGGAGTTTCAAAAGACGCTTTGCAAAACTACAACAGTGCGATTATCGATTATGATAAAGCAATTTCATTAGATATTGGAAATCAAAGTTTATATATAAGCAGAGGCTTAACAAAAATTAATATTCAAAATTATTTCGCAGCTATCGAAGATTTTAATATGGCTGTAAGAATTAATTGGCAAACTCCTGAAATATACATTTATAGAGCTGTTGCACAAGCAGGTTTAAAAAATTACGACGAAGCTATTAAAGATTGTAATAAAGCTATAAGGCTAAATGAATTTAGCTCTTCAGCTTATGTTAGAAGAGGTTTAATTAAATATCAGCAAAAAAATTATGAAGATGCGATTAAAGATTACGAATTAGCTTTGAAAGTTAAAGATAATGAGGCTTTTACATATTATGCCAGAGCTTTGGCCAGATATAATTTAAATGATATTAAAGGAACTTTAGAAGATTATGATAAAGTTATTGAACTTAATCCTTATAATGCATTGATATACTACAACAGAGCGTTGTTAAAATCTAAAATTGGAGATAAAAATTCAGCTATTGATGATCTAAATAAAGTTACAGAATTAAATCCAAACCATATTTTAACTTATTATAATCGTGGAATTATTTATATTGAACTAAAAGATTATAAATCAAGCCTTTACGATTTCAGTAAAGCTATTGAAATTTACTCTGATTTTGGCGAAGCATATTATTTAAGAGCTTTGGCAAAAACTGAATTAGGCTTAAATAATTCAGCAAAAGGGGATTACGAAAAAGCTTCAAAATTAATGAATAATAAAAGTATTGATTCTTCTATAGTATCTGTAAATTCTGAAAAATATAAAAAAATAATAGAGCTTGAAGCTGATTTTAACAGTAATTTAATTGGCGGCAAAGAGGTATACAGCATTTTCTCAGGTATTGAGCCTTTGGCCGATTTTTCTGTTTTTACAACTTTAAAAAGTAATGCAAATTTTAATAATATAGTTTTTAGCCAACAACTTAATACAATAAATGACTATGATAATAAATTAAAATTGATATTAAGCAATGAAAAAGATAGCAGCTTGCAAGTATCAGAAATTGAGATAATTACAGATAAATTATTAAATTCTGACAGTACAAATTATCTTTTTTGGTTTTATAAAGGAATTATAGAAGAGCAAATGCAAAATTATAATTTAGCTTTAAATGCATATAATAAATCAATAGAATACAATTCATCATTTATATTTTCATTTATAAACAGGGCTTTTACAAAATTAAAAATGATTGATTTTATAAATTCAATAAGTTATCAATCTACTGAAATAGAACTATTTATCCAAGCAAACAATAATTTTGAGAAACAAAATACCAATTTTGATTATAAAGATATTTTAGATGATTATAAGGAAGCATTAAACATAGAAAATAATAATTATTTTGTTTATTATAATCGTGGAAATTTAAAAATACGAGCAAGAGATTATAATGGCGCACTTAACGATTTTGATAAAGCATTAAGTCTGGAGCCTGAATTTGCAGAAGCATGGTATAATAAAGCTCTTTTGCTTATTTATTTGGGTAAAACTGAAAGTGCTTGCATTGCTTTAAGTAAAGCTGGCGAATTAGGTCTTGAAAAAGCTTATCCAGTTATAAAAAGATATTGTAAATGAAAATCCTAAAATGGCAAAAGACTCTGTATCAGAGTCTTTTGCTTTAAATTTTATTAGTTATAAAAAGGACATTAAAAAGGCTATTTTTTGTTTTAGTTTATTATCAATATAATACCCATGTAATTACCCTAAATTGTCTATCTGAATGTGTAAAAATGTGTCAACTTATCAAAAAACGTTTGTGACAGACTACAAACTATTACCAAAACAAAAAATAGCCAGTGTTTGAATCAAATGTACAACAATATTAATCACAAGTCAAGTTAAATAGCTAAAAACTTTGTGTTGATTTTAAAAAAAATACAAATTTATCAAGCTCTTTTTAACCTAAAACTATATAAAAAACCGATTATCAATAAGATAGTAGAAAAAATTGCAGTAAAATTAAAACCTAAAAAACTAATAAAAGCACCACCAGGAATTGAGAAAAACATCCCGATTGATGTAATATTATTCTGTACAGCTACATAAACCGGTCGTTTGTCTTCAGGCGAGATTATTAAAATCAGATTACTAAAAGATAGTCTGAAACCATCAATAGCTGCACCTGCAAAGAAAAATAAGATGTAATAAAAATAAATTGAATTTGCAATTATACTTAAAAAAATTGCAAAAATCATTAATATAGATGAAATTAAAACAATTTGCTTATTCTTTCCTGCAGAAGATAATTTACCCCAAAGTATATTACTAAGCATTGCGCCGGCCATTTGAAGTGAAATTATAATCCCGATATTATTTCCTGTAATTCCAACTTTATCTTTTGCGTTTAGAATTATAAAAGGTAAAATAAACCAAAAACTGTATGCAATTAATCTTGAAACTATTTGAATTCGAAGATTTTTATCTGATTTTAAAATTTTAATTGAATTTTTAACAAAGTCAGAAAACTTTTTTTCTTTAACTGAAAGGTTTACTTTTTCTTCTTCTTTAAAAAAGTACATAAATGAAAAGCTTAATAGCATAATTAAACCGCTAATAATGAATATATAAGCAAAGCTTTCTGGCTTTGGATATGCTTCGAGAAGAAAGGCAGAAAGTCCGCCACTTAAAATACCGGCAAATCCTGAAGCGAATTGTTGACCAGCTAAAACTTTTCCTCTATATTCTTTAGAAAAAGATTTTCCAAGAAGCTCTTGATAATAAACTGCTCCAAAACCAGCAGAAAATGAAAATATAAACATTCCTAAGGCAAAAAGTATTAAAACAACATCGGAATAAGTGCTGAAATAGTATATTACTAATCCTAAAGAAAACCATGATAGAAATCTGAAAATAAACACAACTCTTAAATAAGGTAAAACTTTAGGATAAGATTGAGCATAAAAAGCTGCATAAAGCTGCATTAAAATTGCACCGCCTCTTAAAAGTGCCGAAAAAGTTCCAACTAAAACATTGCTGCCGCTAAAATAATGAACAATTAATGGTAAAACAGTTGAAGTATCAGCAATTGCCATTGCTCCGGCAAAAAAGAAACCTTGAATTATAAATTTTATGCTATTTGATTTTAAATTTATTTTTTCTTCCATAGTATTTGCAAAATTATTCTATTTTTCGTGATATTGAAATTATGTAAATTAAGTTTTGAATAAAATCAATAAATAAAAAAATATCAGTAAAAAAACAAAAACTTTCTTGCAGTATAAGTAAATTATTTCTAAGTTTAATATGTTTTAAAAATCAATTTTATAATGTCCTTTAAATAATAGAAGGCTTTGATTTATTATAGCTGTTATACTTAATGTTTTTAACAGGCAATTAGAAATTATTAATTACTTGCAAAAATGAAAAATACATATATTTTAATTATCACAGAAAATCTGAACTATTGAGTAATAAAAACATGAAACCATGAAATCATTCCTATTTTTAAGTTTGTTCTTTTTAGTTTTTAGTTCTTGTGGAAATGAGACTACATCAAAAAATATTATTAACGAGGAAGATTCTACCCAAATATATAAAAAAATGCTAAATAGGTATATTCCTTCAAAGCTAAATGTAGATTATAGTTTGATATCAAAAAAAGAAAAACAGATGATTCCTGTTTTTATGGAAATCAATCAGTTAATAGATGATATTTTTTGGTATGAATCTTTTGGAAATAAAGATTCGTTATGTAGAATAACAATTCCAGAACTTAGACAATTGGTTAAATTGAATTTTGGACCTTGGGACAGATTTAATAATAATAAACGAATTATTAATTGTATAAGTGAAAAGCCAAAAGGTGCAAATTTTTATCCTTTTGACATAACAAAAGAAGAATTTGAAAGATTTAAATCAAACACAAAAAATGACAAGTATACTTTTATTAGAAGAGATTCTTTAGGCAGCTTAAAATCTATAAAATACAATATTATTTTAAAAGAAAAAGTTGATAGAATTGCTAATTTATTAGAAACAGCAGCATCATTAGCTGAAGATAAAGATTTTAGCAATTATTTAAAGCAAAGAGCAAAAGCTTTTTTAACTGATGAATATGATCAAAGTGATTTAGCATGGCTTGAAACTAACAATAACACTTTAGATTTTATTGTTGGCCCTATTGATGTAAATGAAGACGCTTTGTTTGGTTATAAAACTGAACATAGCTCATATTTATTAATTAAGCAAAAAGAATGGACTAAAAGGCTTGCTAAATATACTTTAATGCTTCCTTTTTTGCAAAAAGCATTACCTGTTCCGGAGGAATACAGAAAAGAAAATCCTGAGATACAAAATAGATTAGAGGTTTGTGATGTAGTTGCGCTGGGTGGTTTTGCAAAAGCCGGTGGATATGCAATTTCTGTTAGCTATCCTAATTTATCAAAATATTTAGATAATAGAAATAATAGAAATATTCAATTTGTAAATATTCTACAAGCAAAATATGATAATATATTAAATCCTATTGCAAATCATGTATTGGATGAGGATTTTAAGCAATTTAATAATTTTGAAGCCTTTTTTCTTAACAGCATATTTTTTGAATTAGGATTAAATTTGGGCTTAAAAAAACTTATTAATAGAGATATTAAAGTTAGAGATGCATTAAAAGAATATTCTACTGTTTTGGATGTTGTAAAGGCTTATACAATTGGTTTGTATTTTGCCGAAAAGCTTTATTCTGTTGGTGAAATTAAAGATATACGGGAAAATTATACCGTATTTTTATTAAGTTTGATAAGAACTTTACGTTTTGGATATTCTAATGATTACGCCAGAGCAAGTACAATTATTTTTAATTTTATTGAAAAGCAAGGCTGTATTACTTATACATCTGATAAAAAATTTAAATTAGATTTTGATAAATTAAAAATAGCTATTCCTGATTTAATTTCGCAAGTTGTTGTAATTCAAGGAAATGGCAATTACTTAGAAGCAAAGAAATTTGTAGAAAGTAATTCTGATGTTTCCGAGCAGTTGTCTAAAATAATTGTTAAACTATCAGATAATCAGATACCTACAGATATCAAATTAAACTAAAAAATTAATTAAAATTTATATTTATTTGATATACAGTAATATATATAAAATATGTGCTTTTTCTATATCAATTTGAATTTTTAGAGTTAATTTCGCATATATTCTGTGTGTAAAAATTTAGAAATATGATTTAAGTGGCTGATAATCAATTTGTAATATTATTTAAACTAATTTAACAAAAATTAAATTTTGTTAAATATTTATTTTAATAAAACTTCACAAATTACTGATTATCAAACAGATAAAAATTTAAAGTACATTATAATATACATAATTACTGTAATGCTTTACATATATCTATCATAATTTACAATTACTATACCATTTATTAACTTGAATTTTATAATGTTAATAACTTTGGAATAAATTTTATTCTTAAAAATCATAACATGCCATAAATAAATTTATTTTCGCATAAAATCTGAATTTATAAGCAATTTAAGTAAATAAATAAAGGCTTTTATGCAATCGGATATTCTAAATACAGATATAAAATACCTTGCCGGAGTTGGTCCGAAAAGAGCCGAATTATTAAATGTTGAGCTTAATATTTACACAATTCAGGATTTATTATTCTATTTCCCTTTTAAACATATTGATAGAACAAAATTTCATAAAATAATAGATATAACAGATGATTATTCTTATATACAGCTAAGAGGAGTTATAGTTTCTATTAAAATGGAAGGGCAAAAATATAAGCAAAGACTTACCGCAACATTTGCCGATCAAAGTGGAACAGTTGAGCTGGTTTGGTTTAGCGGAGTAAAATGGATTTTGCAAAACCTTAAAACAAACCACGAATATATTCTTTTTGGGAAACCAAATTTATTTAACAGAAAATTTAGTTTTGTTCATCCCGAATTAGAAGAAATTGCTAAATTGGAGAATAAGATTACTTCTTCCTTACAATCTTTCTATTCGATATCAGAAAAACTAAAGAAAAACTACATAACTTCAAGAGTAATAAGCACTTTGATGCAGAATGCAATTTCACTTATTAAAATAGATATCCCTGAAAGTTTGCCCAAATACCTTATAGACGATTTAAAACTCATGTCTTTAAGCAAATCTATAAAAGAAACACATTTTCCTACTAATGCTAATAGTTTATCAAATGCAGTTTTCAGAATAAAATTTGAGGAACTTTTTTATATTCAAGTCCAATTAGTAAAGCTTAAATACTTGAGAATAAGCAAGTTTAAAGGATTTGCCTTTAAAAAAGTAGGACATAATCTAAATTATTTTTATAATAATAAATTGCCTTTTGAATTGACTAATGCTCAAAAGAAAGTTATTAAAGAAATAAGACATGATATTGGCTCAGGAAAGCAGATGAACAGGCTTTTACAGGGAGATGTAGGAAGCGGAAAAACATTAGTAGCATTAATGAGTATGCTCATTGCAATTGATAACGAATATCAAACATGCATTATGGCGCCTACAGAAATACTTGCTAACCAACATTTTAACAGTATATCTAAGTTTGTTGATGGAATGGATTTAGATATTAGGATTTTGACTGGTTCTACAAAAGCCAAAGATAGAAAAATTATTCATAATGACCTGATTTCCGGGAAGATAAACATTTTATTGGGTACACATGCATTATTAGAAGATATCGTTAAATTTAAAAACCTTGGATTAGTAGTTATTGATGAGCAACATAGATTTGGCGTGGCACAGAGAGCTAAATTGTGGAAAAAAAATATAAATCCGCCTCATGTTTTAGTAATGACAGCAACTCCAATTCCGCGTACACTTGCAATGACACTTTACGGAGATTTAGATGTATCTGTTATTGATGAACTTCCGCCTGGAAGAAAAGCAATTAAAACTTATCATTACTTTGATAATAAGAGACTTAGACTCTTCTCATTTCTGAAAGAACAAATTAAAGAAGGACGACAAATTTATATCGTTTATCCTTTAATTAAAGAATCGGAAAAAATGGACTACAAAGATTTAGAAGACGGACTGGAAAGCATTTCTAGAGCTTTTCCCCCACCCGATTTTACAATAAGTGTTGTGCATGGAAAAATGAAATCTGCAGAAAAAGAAAAAGCGATGCAATTATTTGTTAAAGGAAATGCACAAATAATGATTTCAACCACTGTTATTGAAGTTGGCGTTGATGTACCAAACGCATCTGTTATGGTAATAGAAAGTGTTGAGCGTTTCGGACTTTCTCAACTGCATCAACTTAGAGGCCGTGTTGGACGTGGAGCTGATCAATCTTATTGTATTTTAATGAGCTCCTACAAATTAAGTAAAGAAGCTAAGTTAAGAATTGATACAATGGTAAAAACAAACGATGGATTTGAAATAGCTGAAGCCGATTTAAAATTGCGAGGTCCCGGAGACATTGAGGGTACACAACAGAGTGGTATTGCATTCGATTTAAAGCTTGCAAATATTACAAAAGACAGCCATATTTTACAAATTGCAAGAAACAAAGCTATTGACATTTTAAAAAACGATAACTTATTGGAACACAGTGATAACCAAGTTTTGGTAAAACAGTTAAATATGAAAAATCGCCACAAAATTAACTGGTCTGTAATTAGTTGAAATATAGCTAGTTATTAAATTTACGCTAAATGTAAACTTTAATGTTCTTTTTTATAACTTCTATTTTAAACTTTAGTTTTTTTCTGTACTTATTTAATAATCAGCATTACAACGCATTTTCTTAATTTTTATTATACAGATTTTTTGCTGATTATATTTTTACTTATTGACTTTTTTTTGTGTTAATTTATTTGGTACACAAATTCATTTTTTTTGTAAAATGGAGATTTTAAAAGCAAAGTAAATTATTATTAGAAAATATAAATAATAATTTACTTTCAAGCTTGAATAATAGGTTTACATAATTTTTTTAACTGGCTGATATATTGAGTGTTATAGCCTTTAACTCAAGTATTTTATAGCGCTTTACATTGCATTTTTTATAGCAAAACTTACAATAAAGTTAATATTTGAGTACATTAAACCTATTTTGAGCATCAGGTTTTACATATTCCATTTTAAAGCAACTGTTGGATAAACATCAATAGCATCTGTTCCGAAAATAAAATTATTACTTATTTCTACTTCGCCGCCAATTGAAAAGCGTTTATTAATATTAAGCCACAATTGCGGTTCTGTAAGCAAAACAAACTTTTTGCCGTCAGCAGTTCCATTCATAGAATAATCTTGAGTCCATAAATCTAAAAATCCTTTAAAAGTTAATTTGCCATTAAAAAACATTGCAATTCACGATGTAGTAAGTTGAAAATCAGCACCTTCTGTTGAATTTGCTATACTTTTATATGCAATCATTCCTGTAATTGAAGCTTTTCCTAAATTAAAAGGATACGAAGCTCCAAAAAGATATGCATTATCAAACGAAAAATTATTTGTTAAGCCGCCGTTATATTCAAAATGAGCTTGCAATGGAAAGTTTCCTAATTTAAAATTTCTTGAAATTTCGGCATAAGCCAAAGCTGGAGAACTTTTAGCTCCATTAAAATTAAAATCTACAAACATAAATGTTGACCCAAAACTATCTGGTTTAAATATTTCGAAAGTTCCGGTATAAAATCCTCTTGCTGGCGCATTTGATGAAGTTCCTTTTCCATAATCGTAATGCATTTGAATATTTTGTGCTTCAACTGCAAAAGAAGCAAGCATTAAAAATAAAATAATCTTGATTTTTTTTCTCATTTCGTAAATTTTTAATCAATTAAAGTTAAATCATATAAATAAATTTATTTTAAACATTTTAAACAACACTTTTGTATTTTAATATTAAAAAGGAATAAATTTTAAAAAGTATTTTTTTTATAAAGATAAAATTTGTTTTATTTCGTATCCATAAATCACAATTAAAAGTATAAAAAATGAAACTGAAATATTTTTATTTAGCATTAGTTATATTGTTCTCATTATCTGATATATACGGACAAAAATTAATTTCAAAATCAAAGTGGAAATCTGATGTTAAAATTGACGGAAAAAATGCAGAATGGGAAAAACCTCTAAACTTTTTTAACGACAAAACCGGAATGATGTATACGATAAGTAATGATAGTAGCAATTTATATTTTTGCGTTTCGGTTTATAACAAACAAAATTTCAGAAAAATTGTAAACGCAGGATGGAGTATACTAATTTCGTCAAAAGAAAAAAACAATAAATTTAAAGCAATAATAGACTTTCCGCCAATTGGATCAAATTTTAAAGAACAAAATATTAATACAAAAGCTAAAATTGATAATAACACAGAATTTGACAATATTGTTGAAGGAATTTCAATTTCGTACAAACTGCAGTTTGAAAATATAACCGCAAGCGGTTTTGACATGAATGAAGAAAAAGTTCCTTTTATAAATTTGAAAAACAATAAAATTGATGTTGGCGTTGATGAACAAAAAAATATGTTTTACGAAATTCAAATTCCATTTGAAAACATATTTTTTAAAAAATCAGTTGCATATAATGAAGAACTGGAAATTAACGTTAATCTAAATGCAATGAAAAATATTGAAACTTTTCAAAATGGACAAAAAAATAAAGGTTCAGGAAAAGGAAATGGAAATGGAAATGGAAATGG
>JAFGWC010000071.1 GCA_016937695.1 Bacteroidales bacterium | reverse complement strand
ATATTGCAACTTTTGGTTATGTTTTAAACCGTAAATATTGGAACAAGGGATATATGAGCGAAACATTATCTACTTTTATAAAATATTTATTCAATGAATTAGATATAAAAGAAATATATGCTATGCATGAAAGAAAAAATATTGCATCTGGTAAAGTTATGAAAAAATGTGGGATGACTTGGACACATTATATAAAAGAAGAGACAGTAAATAATAAAACTGCTGATTATGATCATTATAGAATAAAAAAAGCTACTATATAGTAGCTTTTTAAATATCGGGATGAAAGGACTCGAACCTTCGATATCTTGCTCCCAAAGCAAGCGCCATAGCCACTAGGCGACATCCCGTATAAATAATATATATTAAACAAATTATTGTTCATAAAAATAGCACCCACTTTTAGAGTGCTTATCGGGATGAAAGGACTCGAACCTTCGATATCTTGCTCCCAAAGCAAGCGCCATAGCCACTAGGCGACATCCCGTAACGAATGAGAGATTACCATTTGTTATCATAAAGGTCAATATAAAATTTAAAAAAAAATTAATTTATCATTTTAAAAACATTATAAAGACGATTAAAAATATTATAACTTAATTCGTAGTAAAAAAATAGACTGCTACTTTAACTTTCAGTAATATTTAAATTTCCCATCTCATAGGCATTTAAATTTTTAATTTCTCCATTTCCCCTAAATTCTATACAATTTAAATCTTTAATTGATTCAATAATTCTAGTTGCACAATGTTTTCCATCGAGTAAAAATAATTCTAATATACTATGATCAATAAGCAATTTTACTTCAATTGAATTTGTTTTTTCGAAAGGAATAAAAATATTATCAAATTTTACACCAGTTTGGGAAAATAAGATTTGACAAATACCCATTTTTTCTGAACGTAAAACCAAATTTGTTTTTAAGTTGTCTTTTAATTTTAAATTAAAATTTATCTCACTTTGTACAAAGTTTTCATCTGTAAATTGTTTTACATTTGTTAAATCAAATGATAAATCATTAATTAATAATTTTTTTCTTAAACTATATATTTCATTTATTGGTTTTTGAATGATTTCATTTTTATCATTAATCGAAATTTCTCTTGGAGTAGAAATAACATTATTCCAACCTTGATCTTTACTAAAACCTCTCTCAAATGCAAAAATAATAGTTCTCATTTTGTCATCTTGTATAGTATTAGTTGCATAATATTGGGCACAGTGATCAATTACACCTGATTTTTCAACAACAAAATCCAATTTTTCAACATCAAAAGAACCTAAATAAAATTCAACTTCTTGATATGGGGAACCTAATAAAACCCATTTGTTTTGTAATTTAAAAAAATTAGGACATTCAAATAATTCAATTACAGGTCTAAAACTAATTAATTCTTTTATATATTTCCAATTAGTTAAACTTCCATCTGTGTTTTCAAATAGAAGAACCACAGGTGTTTGTTTTTCGCCTATAGCAGCACCTAAAACAAGAAAATTGCGATCTTCAACTTTAAATACATAAGGATCTCTCCAATCATTTCTGATAATTGGTAAATCACTTTGATTAATTTTGATTGATTCAATTCTGTTCTTATCAAACTTTGTTAAATCTTCATTTAAAAATACTGATTTTTGAATATTTGGGATATCTTCTTTTTCGAAAGAAACACTAGTGTAAATTGCAACAGGAATATCATCTTTATTTATTGCAATACATCCTGAAA
This sequence comes from Bacteroidales bacterium, assembly GCA_016937695.1. Lineage (GTDB taxonomy): Bacteria > Bacteroidota > Bacteroidia > Bacteroidales > NBLH01 > NBLH01. The sequence continues at coordinate 803 of JAFGWC010000071.1, read as the reverse complement.
AACAATCTGTTTCACCTGTTTCTTTTTGTGGATATAAATTATCTGAAAGAACTTCATAATTTATAAAGTCTTTAGTTCTTGTATGTCCCCAGTGCAAATTTCCCCAGGAGTCTGAAGTAGGGTTATATTGGTAAAATATATGATAATATCCGTTATGGTAAATTGTTCCATTAGGATCATTAATCCAATTTTTATGTGGTCTAAAATGATATTGAGGGTATGTAGTTTTCATAAAAAACTCCTAAGTTTATTTTTATAATTTATATTTTTGTATTTTATTATTCTTCTGTAATAACTATTTTAAAATCAAATAAAGATAATTCATCTTTATATTTTTCATAAATTTTTTTATTTATTACTATTGTATTTACTAAATTGAAATTTGAAACTAACAATCCAGATTTTTTTTCAATACAAGATTCATCTATATATAGAATCACTTTTCTTGCTACATTTAACATATTTTGCAATAGGGGTAAATCTTCAGTTGGGTCAGCTAAAAATCCTAATTGAAAATCAATACCTGAAGGATGCATAACAAAACAATCCGCTCTTAACGTAGATAAAATTGAGTATGTCGTAGTCCCAGAAAATGCTTTTGTTTCTTTATTGTATAATCCTGCTAATAAGATATTATTAATATGTGTTGAATCTTTTGTCCTATCAAAAATTCGTAAAGAATTAGTTACTATTGTTATATTTTTATCCGAAAGTAATAACTCATCTGCTATTATACAATTTAATTCACTATAATTTAATAAAACAACATTGCCAGAATGAATTTGCTTTACAGTAGTTTTTAT
>JAFGWC010000017.1 GCA_016937695.1 Bacteroidales bacterium | reverse complement strand
TCGTCAGAAAAAGTTATTTCGGCATCAAGCGGTGTGCGGATTGTTTTTCGTTTTAAGTCTTCAATTCCGTTAAAAGGATCAATAAATTTGCCGTAAGTCTTTTTATTTAGGCTTATGGCCATCGCATTTATAGTAAAATCACGCCTTTTCTGATCATCTTCAAGGCTTCCATTTTCAACAATTGGTTTTCTTGAATCTGTTCTGTAAGATTCTTTTCTGGCTCCAACAATTTCAACTTCCATATCTTCAAAAAGTAACATAGCAGTTCCAAAATTTTTAAATATCGAAAGTTTACAGTCTTCTTTTAAATGCTTTTGTATTTTCTTGGCTAAATTTATTCCGTTTCCAATTACTACAATATCAATATCTTTAGATTCTCTCTTTAGAATATTATCTCTAACAAAACCTCCAATTACATAAATATCTTCATCTAATTCTTCAGCAATATTTGAAATAATCTCGAATATTTTATTTTTTAATACGTCTTTCACAAAAAAATATAAAGTTAATCAGCAAAATGGCAGTTGTTTTTTATAAAACCTGACATTTGAAAAAATATAATGACAAAATTACAATAAATAAACATTATTTAGAACATATTATCCTTTTTTTGATAATGGTATGTTGTTTGAGTAATTCAGTCAAAATTGAAATTATTTTTAATAAACATTTATAAAATGGCAAAAGTAGAATTTTTAACAGAAGAAAGTTTTAAAACTAAAGTATTTAATTTTGAGGCAAGCAAAGATTGGAAATTTGAAGGCGAGTTACCTTGCTTAATAGATTTCTATGCTGATTGGTGTCAGCCTTGTAAAATGGTAGCACCTATTCTTGAAGAATTGCAAGAAGAATACCAGGGTAAAATTAACGTATATAAAATCGATACTGAAGCTGAAAGAAATTTAGCCGGTATGTTCGGTATTCAAAGTATTCCTTCATTATTATTTGTTCCTAAAGACGGACAACCTCAAATGGCTGTTGGTGCTTTACCTAAAGAAACATTTAAAAAAGCTATTGCTGATGTTTTAAAAGTTGAAGAATAGCAGTTTATTAATAATTAGGTTGTTCGAAGGAATAACCTTTTTATTTTCAATACAAATCTAAATATATAGATGTTTCTATTTGTGATGGAGTTATAATTTAAAAAAATGTGAAATGATAAAAAAAATAAGCACAATATTTATTTTTTCTTTATTGCTAAGCTTAACTGCTTTAGCTCAAAAACCTGTGTTTTTAACAGATCAAACTTTTAAAGAACAAGTATTTGATTATGAAAATAGTCAGGTTTGGAATTATCTAGGTGATGAACCTGCAATTATTGATTTTTATGCCGATTGGTGTGGGCCTTGTAAAAGAGTCGCGCCAATTTTAGAAGAAATAGCAAAAGAATATAATGGTAAAATTAAAGTATACAAGATAAATACAGATCAAAATCCTAAAGTTTCTGCAGCATTTGGTATAAAAAGTATTCCATCTTTTTTGTTTATTCCAAAAAAAGGCAAACCAAGTATGGCCTCTGGTGCATTTCCTAAAGAAACTTTTGAAAAAGCTATCAAAGAAATATTTCAAATCAATAAATAATTTATTTTTGATAGAAATACTAAAATCATCTTTTAAAATTTGATACAATTAACTATTTTTGCCAATTCATAAAATCAGTAAAAATGAAGATTTCTTATAATTGGCTTAAAGAGTATATTAAAACAGATTTAGGCTACAATCAACTTTCTGAAATATTAACAAATATTGGATTAGAAGTTGAAAGTATTGAGCATTTTCAATCGGTAAAAGGCGGACTTGAAGGTTTAGTTATTGGTGAAATAAAGGAAGTGTCTAAACACCCTGATGCTGATAGACTTAGCTTGACAAAAGTTGATGTTGGTACAGGAGAATTACTTCCAATAGTTTGTGGTGCACCTAATGTTGAAAAAGGTCAAAAAGTCGTTGTTGCAACTATTGGAACAACTCTTTATAGCGGCAATGAGGAATTTAAAATAAAAAAAGGCAAAATCAGAGGAGCTGAATCACATGGAATGATTTGCGCTGAAGATGAAATTGGACTTGGAAGTTCTCATGAAGGCATTATGATTCTTGATAATAATGCAAATATTGGAACTCTTGCAAAAGAATTTTTTGGAATCGCAGATGATATTATTTTTGAAATTGGTTTAACTCCTAATAGAATTGACGGTGCTTCTCATATTGGTGTTGCTAGAGATTTATCTGCATATTTAAGCCAAAAAGAAAAAATAAGTTATACAAAACCTTCGGTTGATAATTTTAAAATTGATAATAATTCAAATTTTATTGATGTTGAAATTCAAAATAAAGAGGCATGTCATAGATATGCAGGAATTACTGTAAGCAATATTGAAGTAAAAGAATCGCCTAAATGGCTGAAAAATAGGCTTAAAGCAATTGGACAAAAGCCGATAAATAATATTGTTGATATCACAAATTTTGTTCTTCACGAAACCGGTCAACCTTTACATGCATTTGATGCAGATATGATTGCTGGCAAAAAAGTTATTGTAAAAACTTTGGATGAAGGTACAACTTTTAAAACGTTAGACGAACAGCATCGAAAGCTTGCTTCTACTGATTTAATGATTTGTAATAAAAATGAAGGAATGTGTATTGCCGGAGTTTTTGGCGGAGCAGATTCTGGAGTTTCTGATAAAACAAAAAATATTTTTATCGAAAGTGCTTATTTCAATCCTGTTTTTGTTAGAAAAACTTCTAAAAAGCATATTCTTCAAACTGATTCCTCATTTAGATTCGAAAGAGGAGTTGACCCAAATAACATTATTTACGCTTTAAAAAGAGCAGCTTTATTAGTAAAAGAAATTGCAGGTGGTCAAATTTCATCAGAAATTGTTGATGTTTATCCAAATCCTGTAAAAGATTTCGAAATTGAATTATCATATTTAAATATTGATAGATTAATTGGCAAAAAGATTGAACATCAGCAAATTAAGAACATTTTAGCTGCACTTGAAATTAAAATTATTTCTGAAAATGGCGATAATTTAAGTGCTGCTGTTCCGCCATTCAGAGTAGATGTTACTAGAGAAGCTGATATTATTGAAGAAATACTTCGAATTTATGGTTATAATAATGTTGAAATTTCTACAAATGTAAAATCAACAATTTCATACGCACCAAAACCTGACAAAAATAAGTGGAAAAATATTATTTCTGATTTGTTGAGTAATAAAACTTTTAATGAAGCAATGTCTAATTCATTGACAAAAGCTGAATATTTTGAAAATTTAGAATCATTTAAAGCTGAAAACTCGGTTAAAATATTAAATCCTTTAAGTTCAGATCTAAACGTGCTTCGACAGTCATTGTTATTTGGTGGTTTAGAGGCAGTTAGCTACAATGAAAATAGGAAAATCAGCAATATTAAAATCTACGAATTTGGTAAATGCTATTTTTATAAAACATCAAATGACGTTTCAAATCCGCTAAATAAATATAGCGAAGAAGAACATTTGGCATTATTTATTTCCGGAAATAAAAATATTGGGAATTGGAATGAAAAAGAAGTAGTTTCTGATTTTTATGAAATAAAATCATATGCCGAAATTGTTTTAACAAGGCTTGGTTATAATATTGAATTTTTTAAACAAAATGAAATATCAAATGATATTTTTGAATTTGCATTAGAATATTCTTTAAATAATAAAGTATTAGCTCAATTTGGCATGATTAATAAAAAACTTTTAAAGAAATTTGATATTTCAAAAGAAGTATATTATGCTGATATCCAGTGGGATAATCTTTTTATTAATTTGCCTGATACAAAATCGTTTCAAACAATTTCTAAATTTCCTGAAGTAAAAAGAGATTTGGCTTTGCTTGTTGATAAATCTATAAAATTTAGTCAAATAAAAGAACTAGCTTTTAAAAATGAAAAAAAACTATTAAAACAAGTATCTATATTTGATATTTATGAAGGTGAAAAACTTGGAGCAAATAAAAAATCATATGCTATTAATTTTATTCTTCAGGACAAATATAAAACATTAAATGACAAACAGATAGATAAAATTATGAATAATTTTATTAGTGTTTTTGAGAAAGAATTAGAAGCAAAATTAAGATAATTAAAATATTAATAAAAAGGTTTTGGCTGTCAGGAAATCAATATTTCAGACAGCCTTTTTTTATTTCTTTTTATTCTTAAAAAATCCTTTTAGTTTTGAAAATTTGTTTAATAAAGGTTCGCTATTTATTCCATTTATTTTAACTAATTCCTTTAATTTTCTGAATTTTTTTAACATATAAGAAGCTTTTACGTCTTTTTCGTAATAAACTGAGTTCGCTTGTTCATCATCATCGTTAATAATTATTCCGAAATTTAATATTTCTTTTTGTTCAATATCCCTCATCATTGCTGAAAACATCTTCTTATTTGTATGATTTAATCTGGCGATAAACAAATTTACATCAGAATAATCCATTAGTAAGAAAGAGTCTGTTACAATTCCAATAGGTGGCGTGTCAATTATAATATAATCATATCTCGATTGTAAAATTTCAATTAAGTTTTTTGTATTATCAGAAGCAATTAGTTCAACAGGATTTGGCGGAATTAAACCGGTTGCAATAACATCAAGATTTTTAATGCTTGTTTTATGAATTATTTCTTCAAGTTTAGCATCATTAATTAAATACGATGAAAGACCCTTTTTATATTGTAGATTAAGATATTCTGTTAGTTTTGGATTTCTTAAATCGTATTCTAAAAGCAATGTTCTTTTACCATAAAAAGAAAAAACAACGGCTAAATTAATTGCAACAAATGTTTTTCCATCTCCACTTAATGATGATGTTATTAATATATTTTGTTTCGGTTTATCTTTTTGAAAAAATTGTAAACTTGTTCTTGTAGACCTGAAAGATTCTGAAATTAATGAAGTAGGATTTTCAATAGTCGGAATCATACTTTTTTTATCATTTTTGGCAATAGTTCCAATAAGTGGGAAAATGGATGCATTTTCAATATCTCGTCCTTCTGTTAGTGCATCATTAAAAGTTGATAAAATTAATATTAAGCCGATTGGTGCAATTAAACCAAGGAAAAATGAACTGAAATATATCATTTTTTTCTTAGGTGCCACTTGTTGTGAACTGCTCAATCTTGCCGGATCAATAATTTCGTAATCAGGTGAATTAGATGCTCGTGCTATTTCTGCTTCAGAACGTTTTTGTAATAAAAAAGTATAAATAGCATCATTTAAATGAAATTTTCTCTCAATATTTATTAATTCTTTTTCAGTAGAAGGTAATCTGTTAATCTGCTGATTTAATATCCCAATTCTATTATCAATATCATTAATTGTTATAATAGAAGTTCTTACTATATAGTCTATATTTTCTAATATTGTTTTTTTTAGATTGTTAATTTTAGCATTTACATTAGGTAAATTTGGGTTTAACATGCTTTTATTGTCTAATATCAAAGAACGTTCTGCATTTAGCTCTGTTAATTGATTAATAAGTGAAACCAGTTGTGGATCATCAACTCCCATTGATGAAGGAGCTAGCAAATCTGTTAAATTCTTATTATTTTCAAAATATTCTTTTATATAGTCATAATACTTTGATTCAACCATTAAACCGGCTCGCTGATTTTCTAATACAATCATTTGTTCGTAAACATTTTGTGATAAAAAACCAATATCCATCACTTTATGTGTAGTTCTGAAATCTTGTAATTGACTTGCTGTAAAGTCAAGAGAATCAGCGACTTCTGAGATTTGATTGTCTATAAACTCAATTGTTTTTGTTGCAATTCTGTTTTTCTTTTCAAGGTTTTTTGTTAAATATACTTCTGCCAATTTATTTAAAAAATCAGTAACAAGTAATGAATTTCCACCTTTAATTTCTAAATTAACAATTGATGATTGATTTGAAACTCTACTAATTGTAAGAGCGCTTTGATATTGATATGTAAGTTGTTCAATATCATTAAATTTAAAGTATAAATTTTTATCATCAAAAGTTCCACTTTCAAAATTACCATTTAATAAAACTTTAAATTTTATATTTTTAAATTCAATATCTTCTCCAAATGAAAATTCTTTAGAAAAGTTAAGTCTATAAATTGATCCAACTCTTTCATTTTTGCTATAACTATACAATGGTACTTCTTCTTCTGATTTAGCTTTTAATACAAATTTATCGTTTGAAATTATTTTTACTTCAAACATTAAATCTACAGGTTGAACAAAATTTAAATCAACTAAAACTATAAATGGCGAGCTTTTATAAATTTCTTTTATGTAAAGACCTTCGCTCAGATAATATGAGCTTGTTAAATTTAATTCTTTTAAAGTTTTATTGACAACAGGGAATGAATTTAAGATTCCTAATTCGTCTTCAATATTACTTTGTGTATCAAACATTCCTATTTGTATAAACTCACCTGCATTTTCTCTTTGTCTAGAGTTTTGGTCTGCCATAAGCATCATTATGCTATTTTTAAAAGATGGTGCTGATGATCTATATATAAAATAACCAAAAATCATTGCTAAACTTATACTTATCGCAAAAAAGTGCCATTTTTTTATTGTTTTCTTCAATAAGGATTTATAATAATCCATATTTGATTCTTGTTCCGAATGTTTTATTGTTTTCACTTTTTTGTTTTTTTAGAATACAATTTTTAATAAAAAATAAGTACTACTTTTTACATGGTTCGCAAAAATGTCATAAACGCAAGAATTGTTGTAATACTTGTAAGCAGTAAAGTATATGGAACTGATGCAAACCCAAAAGTTTTTTGTTTTAATGGCTGAACGATTATTATGTCATCTGGTTTTAAATAATAAAAATTGGATAACATTATTTTTTTATCTGTTAAATCTATATAATAAAATTTTGCTTCACCATTAAACTCACGTATAATAGTAACATTTTTTCTATTACCAAAATCAGTAAGGCCACCAGACATTGCTAATGCTCTGAAAATGTTAACATTATCAGAATATATTACATATTGACCTTGCCTCATTACTTCTCCTATAATTGTGATATCTTTTCCAACAAATTTTACAACTACATCAGAATTACTGATATATCTATTTAATGCTAATTGAATTGAATCTTTTGCTTGAGTTATTGTTAAATCTTTTACACTTATTTCGCCTACAAACGGAAATATGATTTTTCCTTCTTCATTTACAGAATAGCTTATCATATTGTAGTTTACAGTTTGCACGTTCATCGATTCACTATTAAACATGGCTGAAGTTACAATATCAGGACTGATTATTTTGATGTATAAATTATCAAATGGTTGAATTTTATTTAATGGGCGTTGTTTTAAAATAAATGTATTTAGTGTATCGTTAACTTTAGTTTGTACATATTTAACTTTATTTTGAGTAACGCATGAGCTTAAGTATAGAAGCAAAAATAAAAGACTGCTTATTATCAAAAGATTTCCTCTTTTGTGTAATTTATATTTCATTTGGTTGTTTTTAATTTTTTATAATTACAAATAATTTTTTAGTAACTTTAAAATAAGAATGTGAAAAATTGATAAGTAATTTTTCAATCTAGTAACGATTTTTAAATATTGAATTTTTACTAAAAAATGGTTTAATTTTATTCAAAGCTAACTAATATTTTACATAAAAAAAATATGCTGTTTCACAAAACATTATTATTTCATGTCATTTCACAAGTCTTTATATTAATATATTTTAGTATTATCAAACTATGATTTATATTGGTCAAAGCATTTGTTTAATTCGTAAAAAAATAGTATTTAAATATGATTTTATTATTGAATACAATATAAATGTAAAAACTTGTTTGAAAATAGTTTAAATTGCTATATTTTTGATAAAATATGAAATTAATGCTATGGGAATTATAGAAATTAATAAGGAAATTATAAAAATTATTAAGTTAATTAAAATCAATAAATTATTTGAAGCATTTAATTTAATTGATTTATTAATTGAAAAATACAATTTAAGCTTGCTTAAAGAGCAGAAAAATAAACTTTTTGATATTTATAAAAATATTTTAAAGTATTCATTTACAGGAATTAAAGATCCTGAAAGAGATAAAATTTTCAATAATTTAAAAAAATCTACTATTCAACTTACTGATTCTTTAAAATCTAATTTGATATTAAAGAACAAGAATTTTGTAACTTCTAATTTAAAAAATGAAGTAGATTTTGAATTCAAAACTAATAAAGCTATAATTGAAAATGCAATTATTAATAATGAAAAGGATAAAAATTTCGCCTATTTTTTTAATAAAATATGGCTATCAGAAAAAATATTAGAAAGTGATTTTTTATTTATTGATTCATTAATTTCTGAAAAAAAAATAGATTGGGTAAGTCAATCAGTTATTGTTAGTGCAATAAGCATAAGTTTATTTAATTGTTTTGATGATAAAAAGTTTGAATTGCTTTTTAAATTCTATAAAACAAAACAAGAAAAAGTATGGCATAGAGCTTTGGTTGGGATAGTTATTGGAGTTTATTTGTTTTCTGACAGGCTTGATTTTTATCCTGAATTAAATAATAAAATAAAAAAAATCATAAAAGATGATGATTTTAAGAAAAACATTACACTTATAATAGCCCAAATTTTAAGTACAAAAGAAACTGAAAAGATAACTCGTAAACTTCATAACGAGATAATGCCTGAAGTTGCAAAATTTAAACCTAAAATTGAAGATAAATTAAAACTTGATGATATAATTCACGATTCTCTTTCCGAAGATAAAAATCCGGATTGGGAAACCGTTTTTGGTGATTCACCTGAACTTTTGAAAAAACTAGAAGAATTTTCTAAACTTCAAACTGAAGGTGGTGATGTATTTATGAGCGCATTTGCAATGTTGAAACACTTCGATTTTTTTAAAGAAACTTATAATTGGTTTTTACCTTTTTATAAAGAAAATAATACAATTGAAGATGCTATGAAATTTGAAAAAGAAGGTTTTAATTCAACATTATTTACAGAAGGACTTGAAAAATCTGCTTTTTTGTGTAATTCCGATAAATATTCTTTTGTTTTGAATATTAAATTTATGCCCGAAGCTCAAAAATCGATGATTCTTGATATGTTTAGTGCTGAATTAGAAAGCATGAATGAACTTGTCAAAGATGATGAACTTCTAAATAAATCAATGAAAAACAAATACATTTTCACTCAATATATTCAAGATTTATATAGATTTTTTAAACTTTATTCATATAAAAATGAATTTATCGATATTTTTAATGACGATTTTGATTTTTATAGTAAAGATGTTATTTCAAGCAGTTGGTTTTCTATCGATTTATTTAAACAAATAGGAGAGTTTTATTTCGATAAAGAATATTTTGTAGATGCACTTAATGTATATAAAATTGTTTTTGAAAAAGGAATAAAAGATCAAGATATTATTGAAAAAATTGCTTTTTCATATCAAAAATTAAAAGATTATGAAAATGCATTAGAATTTTATAAAAAATCCGAATTATTTGAAACTCATCTTGAGTGGACAACAAAAAAAATTGCACTCTGTTATAGAGAACTTGGAAATAATCAGATGGCAATAGAATATTATTTGAAAGCAGAAAAAAATGAGCCCGATAATCTTTATGTACAAGCCCATTTAGGGCATACTTATTTAAGATTAAAAGATTATGAAAAAGCGCTAAAACATTATTTTAAAGTTGAATATTTTGCGCCTTCTAATATGTTAATACTTAGACCAATAGCTTGGTGTTCTTTTATGCAAGGCAAATTTGATAATTCTTTAAAATATTATAAAAAATTAATTGATAAAAATGAAATTAATCATTTTGACTATATGGATATGGGGCACGTGGAGTGGATAACAAATAATGTTGAAGCTGCAGTTGAATATTACAGGAAAAGTTTAAGAGGGTTTAATAATAATTTTGAATTATTTATTAAAGAATTCTCTGAAGATAAAGAAAATCTTATAAAATTTGGAATAGACGCTTTTGAAATAGATCTTTTAATAGATTTTTTGGCTATTGATTATTAATTATTATTTTTATATCTATAAATATAGATAATTATAATGTTCGGAATAAATTTTGCAATAAAATTATAAAAAACTAAAGTTTTAAAAATAAATATTATATTTTTATAGTCTATTTAAATAAAAATTTAAAATGGAAGTTAAGGGAACAGCAATAAAAACTATTCCGGAATTTGTAAAAGAGAAATTTCCTGAAGAGTATTCTAGATGGTTTAATGCATTACCTGATGGCTCGAAAACAATTTTCAATGAAAAGATAAGCAGTTCAAAATGGTACCCAATTAAAGAAGCATTAATACTCCCAACACGATTGATTGGTGAAATGTTTTATGAAGATATTGAAAAAGGAGCTTTTGAACTTGGCATATTTAGTTCAGAATCAGCAATTAAAGGAATTTACAGAATGCTTGTTCAAATTAGCTCGCCTTCATTTGTCGTAAATAGAACTTCCGGGATAATGTCTAGTTATTATCGACCATGTATCATGGATGTTACGAAAAGTTCAAAAAAAATGGCTGTTCTTTCAATAATTGATTTTCCGGAATCTGATGTTGTAGTTGATTATAGAGTTTTAGGATGGATTAAAACAACTTTTGAGTTTTCTAAATTTAACTCGCCAAAGGTAACACTTTTAAAATCAATGGGTAAAGGCGATTTTTCAACTGATTATTTAGTCGAATGGGTCTAATATATATTTGAATGGTAATGAAATACATTACTCAAAAAAAGGTGCTGTTTTAGATAAAAAGCACCTTTTTTTATGAATTAAAACAGAATTTAAATTATCTAGTTATTTCATCTTTTGATGTAATATTTTTTAGATTATCAAAATCAGCTTCTGCATTAATTTTTATCCATTTTGCATCTGCTTCATCATCAGGAAGAATAGCTTCAACAGGGCATTCTGCTTCGCAAGCACCACAGTCTGTGCATTCATCAGGATTAATAACTAGCATGTTATCTAATTCGAAAAAACAATCTACTGGACAAACTTCAACACAATCTCCGTGTTTACATCCAACACATGGTTCTGTTACTACTCTAGGCATAATATTTTTTTTTAGTGTGATTAATAAAGGTAAAGGTAAAATAAAAATATTTAAAGAAAAAAAACTATTTAGTTTTTTTATAAAAGTAAATAGTCTCTTTTTTATTTGTTTTTATACTATATGGCTGATAATAAATAAATTATATAATTTGTTTATTGAAATTTTTAATCATGATTTTCATTTTCATCATCTTCATTTTTTTGTTTAGATTTATTTTTCATCGCAGAATTACCAATAGAATCTCTCATTTTTGTATCAGCTTCAGTATTCATTATATTATGGAAATCATGAATGCTTAAATTCCCATCAGTAAATGCTGCTGCCATTGCTTTACGCACTTTTTCATCAGCTCTTATCACATCTGCTTTTGCCATTTCTGCATTTGCTTTTGCTCTTTCTATTGCAAGTTCAGCACCAATATCCCTACCAACCTGAATATCTGATACATCAATTGATAAAATTTCAAAAGCCGTTCCAAAACCAAGATTCTTTTGCTCAACTCTGTCTGCTAACTCATAAGGGCTTTTAAGTATATGATGATGTGTTTCGGACGAACCAATTTCAGAGGCTAAACTTTCATTAACTCTTGCTAGTACCGTTTCTTCGCTGGCACCTCCAATTATCGTTTTTATGTGTGCTCTTAATGTTATTTTTAGCTTCATTGTAAGTTGAACGCCATTTTTTGCAATTCCTGTTACACCATCAGTTTCAACAACTCTTGGTGTAATTGATGCTTCAATTGCTTTTACAACATCAATTCCTGCTAAATCAATAGCTGCAATATCTTTAAAAGTAAAATTAGGAAGTTCTGCTTTTCTAGCTGATATAAAAGCATTTACAACTTTTTTAACATCTCCATTTGACAAAAAATGTTCTTTTAAATCATTAAGTGTCATTTCGTCGTAACCAGAGTTATGTGCTGTAATTAAAGCATCTACTACTGTTTCAACATCTACTTGTGCCAAGTAGTGTGAAGCTAAAGTTTTTAATGGAATTTCTAAATCCGCATTTTTTGCTGTGATTTGAGCATGAATAACTTTTTCAACATCTACTTTTGCAAGATATTGTGAGGCTAAATCATTTAATGGAATTTCTAAACCGGCATTAGTTGCTCTGATTAATGTATTTACAACTTTTTCAATATCTACTTCTGCCAAATAATGATCTGATAAATCTCTGGCTCCGATATGAAGGCCTGCATTTTCAGATTTTATAAGTGTTTTTAAAATTAAATCTTGCGGGACTCGCTGCCATCGCATTACAATTAATGTTAGCCATGATACTTTTACACCAGATAACCAGGCTTCGTACCATAAGCCTATTGGAACAAAATAATAGAAAAATAATATTAAACCCGGTCCTAAAACAATTGCTGAAACAATTAATAATATAAGCATACCTGTTCCCATACCGTTAGGTTCTGAAGTAACATCGTCTTCTTCAAAGTTAATTTCTTCTATACCATCTGTTTGATATTCTTGATTGTTATTTTTATCGGATTTGCATGAGTATGTTAGCATTATTGCTAAAACACTTAAGATAATTAAAATATATTTTAGCTTCATTTGGCAAAAGTTAAGAAAAGTAATTAAATTATTTTTAACTTATATAAATAATACTTTACAAAATTATAATTATTATTTGAAAAAACAATAAAATTTACAATAAAGTTAAACAAATTATATAAAAACAGTAAAAAAAGTTTAATATAAATTACTTTTTATTGATGTTCGCCTAAGTCATTTTCGTGATGTTTGTCTTCGAATATTTTCCTTTTATAATATTCTTTTGTATTCATATTTCCATTTTTAAAAGCATGTGCCATTCCTTTTTGAAGTTCGGCTTCTGATTCAATTAATTTAGCTTTAGCCTCTAGTTCTTGTGCTATTGCAGTTGCTCTTCTTCTATCGGATTCTGTTTTAGCTACTATTTTTTCTATTTCTGCTTTTTCTTTTCTAATTTCAGAATATGCATCTTTTCCTATTTCAATATTTGGGATATTAACGTCTATAATCTCGTAGGCGCTTCCGGAATTTAATTTTATTTCTTTTTTATTAATTTCATTTATTTCATCTGCATCCATTTCAGGAAATTCATCAGATTCAATTTTTCCTGAAAGCCTGTTTAATATTCTTTCAGCAATAGCATTTAATGATTCAAGAACTTCTTGATATGATTTAAGTCTACTTACTTCTTTTACAGCTGCTTCGTTAATTCTGTCATTTAAGACTTCATTTCTTGAGCCTCTTAAATATTGGTCAATTATTCCTTTTACTGTTACGTTTACATTTAATTTAAGAGTTACTGCATCTTGCGATATTATTGTAATAGGCTGAATATTAATTACTTGTGGGTTTATTGCCCATTGTACTACTTCAGCCACGTCATGATTTTCCTTATCAAATCTGATGGCTTTATTATAGCTTAAAACTATTCCTTCTTTTCTTGCATAAATGATTGCAAAAATTACTTTTAAAACATCTCTTCCTTCTACAACATCAGCTTCTAGCTGTTCTTTTTGAATTTCAATTTTCAATCTTTTTGAAATAGAAATTGCTTTTACATACGTAAGTATGTCGCCGCCTGCATTTTGTAGTTCAAGTAATTCTTCTTTTTCGATGCCAATATTTGACCTTTTAGCTAGTTTAAAAGCACTAAAAGCATTCTCAATATCAGCGCCAATTCTTGCAAGCTTTTCTAAATCAGTAATATTTAAATCAAGTTCATTATTATGAGATTTTAAGAGCACATTTATTAATTTTTCAACATCACCACCTTGCGCTCTAAATGATTTTAATTGTAACATGCTTAATTTGATGCCAGACTGGTGAGCTTTTATAATATCTAAAACAACTTGATGAACATTTCCGCCAGAGGCATTATATTCACTTAATTCGTTAATTTTTATATCAATATTTTCTTGTTTTAATTTTATTAATGCATTTACTAAAACTTCAACATCGCCACCCTGAGAAAGATATTCACTTAAATCAACAATGGAAATTTGCATTCCTTCTTGATGCGCTTTTATTAGTGATTTTACTACTTGTTCAATATTCCCGCCTAATAGATGATATTTTTCTAAATCTTCTAATTCTATCTTTAGTCCGGCTTTTTTTGCATTTATTAAATTTATTAATGTATTTTCAATATCACCACCTGCGACATTAAATTTTTCTAAATCGTCTAAGCTGATATTAAATCCTAAGTATCTGGTTTTAAGTAATATATCAACAGTTTTTTCTACATCGCCATTCATTCCAAAATATACTTCCAATTCATCAAGGCTTATTTTTAATCCTGACTGATGTGCTTTAATTAGCGCTTTTGCTGCGTTTTCAAAAATCTCATGTTTCAGAAGTTTTAAGTTTTCTGCTTTTGACATGAAGATTCTTTTTTCTTTAAAAGCTGATAAAATATCTGATGCATATAAATAAAGCAAAGAATTAAATTTATCTTCTGCTTTTTTTATTATTTCTTCATCTTTACTTTCTATGTTTATTAAATCTTGGTGAGCTTTGTTTAGACTTAATCTATAGGCTTTTAACAGATTATTGATAAATTTCAACTTTTCGATATCAGCAACTATTTTGCTGTTAATTTTAACGAATATTTCTTTTTCAGCTTTTATAGAATCTAAAATTAGATATAATAAATCTTCAACATTTCCACTCATTATATAATAGCTGCTTATTCTTGTTAATAGCAATTCACCATCGTGTAAATTTTTATTAAAGGAATAAATAGAATGAGTAACAGTTCTATCGATAAGTTTGAAAAAATCTTTTAGTACATTAATAGATATTATGGCTCCACCTTTTGTTGCATTTACTAGTAATTTAAATATCAAATCAGCTGGTATCTGTCTGATAATCATTTCAATATAATTGTATAGAAATCCCAAAAAAGACATTCTAACATGCGAGGCTCTAACTAAATGCCAAATACCAATCGATTTTGCAATTAATATTGTAAGCAAAATTATAGGCAATAGTATGCCTAAAAGCACTAAAATGAATTGAAACGACATGTTGATAAATTTATTTATAAATAATTTCATTGTTAAATTGCTAAATTGTTTCATTGCAATTAAGCAATTTAACAATCTAGCAATCTAGTATTTTTAAGCAACTATTTTTTCTTTTTAATAGTAGCTGCGGTTGTCGGATTAGCAATAGAATCTCTCATTGATGTATCAGCCATAATATTTTTCATATTATAGTAATCCATAATTCCTAAATTGCCTTCTCTAAATGCTTGCGACATAGCTTTTGGTATTTCGGCTTCAGCTTCAATTACCATTGCTCTTTTTTGTTGAGCAAGTGCTTTCATTTCTTGTTCTAAAGCAACGGCCATTGCTCTTCTTTCTTCTGCTTTTGCTTCTGCAACTTTTAAATCGGCTTCTGCCTGATTTTCTTGTAAAACAGCACCAATATTTTTTCCTACATCAACATCAGCAATATCAATTGATAGTATTTCAAATGCAGTTCCTGAATCTAAACCTCTTGAAAGAACAACTTTAGAAATTGAATCGGGGTTTTCCAATACTTGTTTGTGTGATAGTGAAGAACCAATTGAAGAAACAATACCTTCTCCAACACGAGCTAAAACAGTTTCTTCGCCTGCACCACCAACAAGATTTTCGATTGAAGCTCTAACCGTAACTCTGGCTCTTGCAATTAATTGAATTCCATCTTTAGCAACTGCTGAAACAGCTGGAGTATCTATTACTTTTGGTGTAACAGACATGTGAACAGCTTCTAATATGTCTCTGCCTGCTAAATCGATTGCTGTTGCAACTTTAAATGTTAATCCAAGATTAGCTTTTTCAGCTGAAACTAAGGCTTTTACTACGGCAATTACATTTCCACCTGCAAGATAATGGGCTTCTAAATCATCTCTTTTTAAATCTAAACCGGCCTTTTTCGATATTATTAAAGTATTAACAATTATTGATGGTGGAACTTTTCTCCAACGCATAAATATTAGTTGTAATAATGATATTGGTACGCCTGTTATTTGTGATTGAAACCAAAGTCCAATCGGAACAAAATATAAAAGTACCATCAAAGCGATGATAATTATTATTGCCCACACGATATAAAATCCTAATACTCCCATGTTTATTTATTTATCTAGTTTAACAATTAATTTATTTCTGATTATTTTAATTACTTCTATTTCAGTATTTTCATCAATAAAAATACCTTTTGATTCCGCTTCATATAATTTATCGTTAATGATAACTGTTCCCATTGGTGACATTTTTGAAATTGTTTTTCCTTTGTCACCAATTTTCACACTAAAATTATCATCTGATTTTACTTTGCTGTTTATTTGTGCTTTTAATGATATTTTTTCCCATGTTTTAGAGTTAAAAGCAATTATTAGTATAATTATTAATGCTATTATTGTTGAAAGCAATACATAATTTCCTGTAGTAATTCCATAATTTGCATATGCAACCCAAACACCTGCTACCAATAATAACACACCGCCAATTCCGGCAATTGTAATTCCAGGTACTACAAAAAATTCTAAAAGAATTAAGATGATTCCAAGAACTATTAATATAATGATTCCGCTTAATGCCATTTTATTATTTTTTTGTAAATTATTGTAATATTTGGCTATAGTTTAAAATAACTATGTTGTTTTCATATTAATTTTCTCAAAAAAAATATTAAAAGTCATTAATATATTAGTTATTAGTATATTGGATAAAAGCTATTTATTTTTCCAATTCCCAATTTTTAATTACCAATTACTAATTCCCAAATGTTATTCAATATTAGCTTTTAATCCTCTGTCTGTTAAGGCTTCTTTTATTGGTTTTAATAAATCATAGTCACCATTTTTAACATCACACTTTCCTTTATAGTGAACAATATATGCACATTGTTCTGCTTGAATATCATTATGTCTGCATATATTAATTAGTGTTTCAATAACGAAATCAAAAGTGTGATAATCATCATTGTACAATATAAGTGATTGATTATTACCGTTTATAGTGCTTAAAGAATTATTTTCTTCGGGATTTTCCTTTTTTTTATTTTTAAACATAAAATTTAATTAATGATGAATTACAAATTACTAATTTTGATTAATAATTTGTAATCTACAATTTACAATTAATTTTTTATTTTCCGCTTATTTTTATTGCTTCACTAATTGATATTTTTTGATTTCCTTTAAAAGCTACAATAAAAATATCTTTATGTCCTTCAATCATTATTTTTTTCTTAAGTTGGTTTGCTTCATTATACGTTTTATAATTTCCAATTGTATAAATGTTCATTCCATTTGTTAATTGTTTATCAATATCCCAGGCTAAAAATTTAGCTTTTAATTTTTGTTCGTCATTGCTACTTAATTGATTGCTATATGCACCAACTTGAATTTTGAAATTGACAGGCTCTTTTGTATATGTTGTTTGATTTTGTGTATAAGTATTTGGTTGTTTCTCAAACTTTTTTGCATCGTCAAGTTTTATATGATTACCATTATAATAAGCAATTACATAAGAATCTTTAATCCCTTTTTGTTTTATTTTATTATTTTGATTTCTAGCTTCAGAAAGGCTTGCAAAAGTTCCTATCATATATTTTGTGCCTTGATTTGGAATTATTTCAGTATAAACCGGTTCTAGAAATAGTATTTGTTCATAACTGATAGGATTTTTAAACATTCCTAATTGAACTAAATAAACTAATCCATTTGTGTTTTTTATTTCTTGACCAACAACATTTCCGCTTCTATTTGAATTTACAGATAAATTATTGTTTGTAGATGAGTTAATGCCATTTAGTTTAGCTAGTTCCTTATCTCTCATGTAGTTGTAATTATTATCTAAAATAAGTAGAGATTTGGCAGAAGCATAATTTTTTCTTATTCCATCATGCTTAGCAACAATAAATGCATCAGAATATCCAATAATTTTTACTTTTTGTAATGCTAATTCTGCTGCTTCGAATGTGAAATATTCGCCAACCATATATCTTCTATAAGGATTTTTAACAAATTTATCAAAAATCACTGGATCAACAGTATTAAATCGGTGAGGTGGGAGATAGCCTTTAAATATTCCGAGTTGAACATTAAAAACAACACCTTTTTTTGATTGATATTTAACAGGTTTTGGTTTTTCTTTTGTATATGAGTATGTTGATAGAACTTCCCAGCTTAATTTAGTTGAAACTTTTTCTTTTTCTGTTCCTGTTGTATTTGTATTTATTGTATTATCAGATATATATAAAGTATCTACATTTTCTGAAATTATATTTGGCATATTCATATATAAACCATAAGAGCTTTCTATTAGCTGTAATGAGTATAATTGTAGATCATTTGCGCCCATAAGACTTATATATTGATCAGATTTATACATCATTTTATTTGCTTTTATAATTTCATTATTTGCTTTTGAATAGTAGTTATCTGCTTCTTGTTCATAAAAAATAGCTTTTTTATTGTTTTCATCAATTCTATTTGATTTTACTTCAGCAATATGCTTTTTGTAAATTTCATATCTCAATTTATTTACTTCGAGATAAGTATTTGTTGCTTTTAAAAGTTTATAAAAAGCATTTTGTTCTTTAGAAACAGCATTTTGTTTTATTCTGTCTTTTTCTGTTTCGTCTTTAACCATTTCTGCAACAATATTCAATGAATCTATTACAATATATGCTTCATCTACTTGATGTAATAATTCATTTGCAAACTGATTTTTACGATTTGCTTCAACAATTAAGTTTAATTCTTCATTACTTAAATTAAGTTTTGGCAATATTATATTCGCTTTTGACTTATATAAGTTGTTATCTACTAACGGATTGTATTGTTCAACATAAACAGGGAAAAGTGAAGAGTCTGTTTTTACAACATCATCTGTATCTATTTCAAAATCGTCGTTTGAATATTCTTTTGGGTCGAATTTTTTATCTTTTGCATAAAATCCAAAAGCGTCTTCTTGTAAAGAAAAAGATTGTAGTTTTTTGTTATTAGCTTCATTATAAGCATTAAATTTTAATTTTTTATCATGAATTGGCGCTGTTTTTTCAATTGAAATAGCCTCATCAAAAAGCGATTTTGCTCTAAGTTCAATTTTTCTGCCTAATTTTGCGCTTTCAGAATCATCTGTTAATCTAATTCTATTAATTGCAGTAGAGTATATTTTACTTCTGATAGAATTTGCTTTTTGGTAATATGATAAAGCTTTTTCACCTTTTTTTAAAGCTTTTATCTCAAGTTTTTTTGCTTTTTTTAAGGCTTTATCTTTACTCTTTTCGCTGCTTGTAGCTTCTGCAATTGTATAATACTTATCTATTTCACTTTGATAAGATTCGTATTGTTCCATATATTTTTTTGCAGAATTTAGATATTTATCTGATTTTGCAAGTTGTTTTCTTTCGTCTTTTGTAAATATTTTTTCGTAATAATCTTTATTTTTCAAGTTAGATAATTGCAAATATAATTTGGAAATAATTATTCTATTTTCATATCCAGATTTAAGATTGCTATTGTAAGTGCTTGAAAATAAATTTGTTGCAAAAAGCAGAGCAATAATAATATTTATAAATTTAAGCTTGTTCATAAGAATTTATTTGGTGTTATAATTTAAATTTCAAAAATATGTAAAGTAAACTATATATCATCAAAAATACTAAAAAAAAAAATCAATTTTTAATTTTTATTAACATGTTTATAAATTAATATTTATTTTTCGGTTTTAGTCTATATATTTGTAGTCAACTAATAATCTAAATTTTGATAATTATTGAGATTTATTTATCAAAAATAAGCAAAAGTCTTGATAGAAATGAATTTTAGGCTGGAATAAATTTAATTTGAATATTATATAATCCGGATTATAAAAAAAATAAATAAAATGGCAAAAGAAAAAGCAGATATCAATAAAGAAAAGCTAAAGGCTTTACAAATTACATTAGATAAAATTGATAAAAATTTTGGAAAAGGTGCAATAATGAGATTGGGAGATGTTGTTGTTGAAGATATTCCGTCGATTAAAAGTGGTTCTTTGGCTTTAGATATTGCCATAGGTGTAGGTGGATATCCAAGAGGTAGGGTGATTGAAATTTATGGTCCGGAGTCTTCAGGTAAAACAACACTTGCAATTCATGCTATTGCAGCAGCTCAAAAAGAAGGTGGCGTTGCTGCTTTTATAGATGCTGAACATGCTTTTGACAGATTTTATGCAGAAACTTTAGGTGTTGATATTGAAAATTTACTTATTTCGCAGCCCGACAATGGTGAACAAGCTTTAGAAATTGCTGATCATTTAATTAGTTCGGGTGCAATTGATATAATTGTAATTGACTCTGTTGCTGCTTTAACTCCTAAAGCTGAAATTGAAGGAGAAATGGGCGATTCGAGAATGGGTTTGCAAGCAAGATTAATGTCTCAAGCATTACGAAAATTAACTTCAACTATAAGTAAAACAAATACTTGCGTTATTTTTATAAATCAATTAAGAGAAAAAATTGGTGTTATGTTTGGTAACCCAGAAACTACAACCGGTGGTAATGCATTAAAGTTTTATGCTTCTGTTAGAGTTGATGTTAGAAGAATTGGTTCTATTAAAGATGGTGAAGATGCTAAAGGAAACAGAACAAGAGCTAAAATTGTTAAAAATAAAGTAGCTCCACCTTTCAAAAAGGCAGAATTTGATATTATGTATGGCGAAGGAATTTCAAAAGTTGGTGAAATTGTTGATTTGGGTGTAGAGTTTGAAATAATAAAGAAAAGTGGCTCGTGGTTTAGTTATGGCGAAACTAAATTAGGTCAGGGACGCGAATCGGTAAAATTACTGCTTAAAGATAATATTGAACTTGCAGACGAATTAGAAACTAAGATTAGAGAGAAAATGCAAGTTAAATAATTTCGAATTTAAATTTGTTATTAAAATATAAAAAAAGCTTGTCAAAAATTAATTTGACAAGCTTTTTTTTATTGTAATCTTAATATTTATTTTCCTTCAAATTTTTTCTTTCCATTTTCCAGAAACTGAATAAATCCTTCAATATCTAAATCATAGGCTCTGGGTTTGCAAAGTTGATTGCCGTTTGAATCGAGTAGAACGTAATATGGTTGAGCATTTACTTGAAAACGAGTAATTTGAAAATCAGCAAATTTTTTACCAATTGTCTTTTTTATTTTACCATCAAAACTTGATGTTATCCATTCATTTTCAGGAAGTTCTGTTTTGTCGTCAACATAAAGTGCTACAACTAAATAATCGTTTTTCAATATATTTAAAACTCGTGGATCTGACCAAACATTTGATTCCATTTCTCTGCAATTTACACAACCATGTCCTGTAAAATCAACAAAAATGGGTTTATTTTCTTTTTTTGCAACTCTTAATGCCTGTTCGTAATCAAAATATCCTTTCATTCCGTGAGGCAGGTGTAAAAATTCACCATATTTTGGTTTCTCAATTTGTTCTTGTAAAGTATTGTTGCTGTTATTGTTATCTCTTATTATTTGAGTTAAATTAAAATCATGGTTCGACATTGGCGGTAAATATCCTGATAAAGCTTTTAAAGGTGCTCCCCACATTCCGGGTATTAAATATACTGCAAATGAGAAAGTTATAATTGCTAAACTTAATCTGGGAACACTTATAAATGGTAAATCGCTATCGTGTGCAAATTTTAATTTCCCTAATAAATACATTCCTAAAAGAATGGCTAAAACAATCCAAATTGCAAGATATATCTCTCTGTCAAGAATTCCCCAGTGGTATGTTTGGTCCGCAATGCTTAAAAATTTTAAACCAAGAGCTATTTCTATAAAACCCAAAACTACCTTTACTGAGTTTAACCAACCGCCTGATTTTGGTAAATTTGTTAACCAAGATGGAAAAAATGCAAATAATGTAAAAGGTAAAGCAAAAGCTAAAGAAAAGCCTAACATGCCAATTATTGGTTCAAGAACAGCACCGCCTGCTGATTTAACTAAAATAGCTCCAACTAATGGACCAGTGCATGAAAAAGAAACAAGAACTAATGTAAATGCCATGAAAAATGGGGACCAAAATCCGCCTTTATCAACTTGAGAATCACTTTTATTTACAATCCAGCTAGGCAAAGTTATTTCGAACATTCCAAGAAATGAAGCAGCAAATATCATGAAAATGATAAAGAATAAAACATTAGGAATCCAATGTGTACTAAGCCAGTTAGCAAAATTAACTCCAAATAAAACTGCTACAAGAGTTCCAATTACAGTATAAATTACAATAATAGAAATGCCATAAAAAATAGCCTGAAATCTACCTCTAATTTTGTTTTCGCCGCCTTTCATAAAAAAGCTTACAGTCATTGGTATCATTGGGAAAACGCATGGTGTTAAAATCGCTAATAAACCTGCTAAAAACGACACCCAAAATAGCCACCATAAAGACGAATTTTCTAAGGTTATATTATCAGAAATATTTGTAACTGTTGCAATTTGGCTTGTATCTATTTTATTTTCAGATGTTTGTGTTATAGTATCTTTAAGAAATACAATTTCTTTGAAAATTGTATCTGTTGTTAGAACTTTTTCAGTAATATTCTGCAATTGATTTGTATTATTCTCTTTTTTTTGAATCCTTTCAATTTTAAATTCAAATTCTGGATTAAAAAGAACACATTTATCTTCGTAGCAAACCTGATATTCAAATTCTCCTTTAATAATAAAGTTTTTATCTGAAATAACTTTAATTTTTTGGATAAGAGTTGCTGTTTTTTCAAAATATTGAACATCAATATCAAAAATATCATCGTGTTCAATTTTTGGTTTAGGATTTTCAATTACTTTTCCAATTTTTTTATAGTCAGATGTTTCTTTAAAATTGAAACTCATTTTTATTGGTCCGCCATCAGGAAAGTATTGAGAGTACATGTGCCATTTGGCTTCAATATTTGCTTTGAAAATTAATTCAAGTTCCGTGTCAGATATTTTTTTTGTTGAATAAGTCCATTTTACAGGATCAATAATTTGTGCATTAATATTTAATGTGTATATTATTGATAATAAGATAAATAACAAATTGAGATTTTTCATATATTAATCAGTATTTATATTTAAATATTGCGCAATATATATAAAAGGGGATGAAAATAAAAAGAAGAATCAGAGAATTTAAGATTATTTAATATTTTTTATAATTCTCTTCTCTTAAAACAGATAGGAAACTCTCAAAAATTATGTTTAAAAGAAGAATTATAGTTTTGAATGAAAGTTTCTTATCAATATTATACAAATATTCTATCTTCTTTGCTGTTATAAAACTTATATTCCAGCAAAGACATTGAAGAAACAGGAACAATTTTAATCCACAATTTTAACTTCAATGCCCATTTTAACCTTTTGGATATAAGACCTTTAAGTATATACGCAGCAATATATGGATGAAGTTTAATTATGATTTTATTGAGGTTAGAACTTTTAGAAAGATATTTTAAATTATTGTAAATTTCATCTACAAAGACAATACTTGCAGTTATTTCTCCAGTACCGTTACAGGTTGGGCAAACTTCAAGTGTTTCTATAGCCATTTCCGGTCTAACACGCTGTCTTGTAATTTGCATCAAACCAAATTTACTAAGAGGCAAAATATTATGTTTAGTTCTATCAGAAGCCATTGCATCTTTCATCTTGTCAAATACAAGTTGCTTATTTTGAGCGCTGTGCATGTCAATAAAATCAACAACAATAATTCCACCCATATCTCTAAGTCTAAGTTGGCGTGCAATTTCTTCTGCAGATGCGATATTTACTTCTAATGCATTAGTTTCCTGATCGTTTGATTTTTTAGAGCGATTTCCACTATTAACATCAATTACGTGAAGAGCTTCGGTGTGTTCAATAATTAAATATGCCCCATTTTTAATTGTAACTGTTTTGCCGAATAAACTTTTAGATTGTTTTTCGATACCAAAATGTTCAAAAATAGGTGTTCGTCCGGTATATTTTTTTACAATTTTCTTTTGTTCAGGCGAAATAGATTCTACATATTCTCTAATTTCACGCAACAAGTTATTATCATTAACAACAATACTATTGAAGGAATTATTTAATAAATCGCGCAATAAAGCAGATGTTCTGTTTAACTCGCTCATTATTAATTCTGGTGGCTCAACATGTTCAAGCTCAATAAACATGTTTTCCCATTTATCAACAAGTTCGTTAAGTTCTGCATGTAAAACTGCAACTCTTCTGTTTTTTGCAACAGTACGAACAATTACGCCATAATTTTTAGGTTTAATACTTTGTATTAATCTTTTTAGGCGTTCTTTTTCTTCTATGCTTTTTATTTTTTGCGAAATAGAAACTTTATCGGAGAAAGGTATAAGAACAAGGTTTCTTCCTGCAATTGTAATTTCAGAAGTAATTCTTGGACCTTTAGTGGATATAGGCTCTTTTGCAACCTGAACTAAAATCTTTTTTCCGGTTTCAAGTAAATCTGAAATTTTACCATTTTTGTTTATGTCATCCTCAAGTTTGAAATTTTGTAAAGAAATTCTTTTATTTTCATTTTGAGATACTTGCTTTAAGTATTTTTGTTGAGACATAAACTGAGGACCTAAATCAAGATAATGCAAAAAAGCATCTCTTTCGCTTCCAACATCAACGAAAGCAGCATTTAAGCCGGTCATTATTTTTTTTACTTTTCCGAGAAATATATCGCCTACAGAAAATCTTTTGTTGCTCTTTTCTTTAGTTAATTCAACTAATTTTTTATCTTCAAGAAGAGCTATTTGTATTTCAGATTCTCTAACATCTATTACTAATTCATTACTCACAATTCCGTCTGGTTTTGATATAAAGAGATATGTAATTTACATGGAAGAAATAAACTGATTTTAAGCAATTTAATTAGTTATTTTTTTATAAAAAAATGACATTATAAAAATCAAATTTTCATTCGGAAATATTTTTATGTGTGTGTTGTTTTTTTAATTTTTCTTTCATGAAATTACCAATATAAAATACCAAAAGAGTCTTTTTGACCCTTTTGGTTAATAAAATGATAATTTAAGTTACTTAAATTACAGGCAACTATTTCTTCTTTTTATGTCTGTTTTTTCTCAAACGTTTTTTACGTTTATGAGTAGACATCTTATGTCTTTTACGTTTTTTTCCACTTGGCATAATTACAACTTTTTAATTTTTATAAATATAATTCCTTTTTTTTACTAAAATAATAACTTAACTATTTAACGTTATTTTTTACTTTAGTAGTAAATGTTTTTGATGGTTTAAAAGCCGGAATACTATGTGAAGGGATAATAATTGTAGTATTTTTAGAAATATTTCTTGCAGTTTTCTCTGCTCTTTGTTTCACTATAAAACTACCAAATCCTCTAAGATATACATTTTTATTCTTAGCTAAAGATCCTTTTACTGTATCCATGAAAGCCTCAACGGTTTTTTGTACAGTCACTTTTTCAATTCCGGTGTTTTTCGAAATTTCGTTTACAATATCTGCTTTTGTCATTTTTATAATATATTTAATTATCAAGAGTTTACAATAATTAAAACGAGCTGCAAATATAGAGCTTTTATCTAAATTTAAAAACTATCAACTACCTTTTTTTTAAATTAATTGAGTTAGCACTAGTTCTTTATTAGCTGAAGCCTTTGATATCAACAATTTCTACATTTTAATTATTTAAATAATGGTTATGATTTTTTTTCTTTTATTTTATTTTTTTGAAAAAAAATAGAAATTTAACTATAATTAATTAAAAATCTAATATGATTTTTAATACTGAAAAATTAATTATGAAACTTTATAAGTATTTAAATATTAGGGTAAAAATAATATTTTTTTTAATATTTCAGATTAAAAATTGAAATATTTTTAATTATTTTTTTGAGATTATTATTAAAAAAGATTTTATTAAATACTTTTACTTCAAAATTAGCTTTGATTATTAAATTCATATAAAAGATAAAATGAAACACCCACGATAAATTTTTAACACACACGAAAGATAATTTCAGGGAAAAATTTTTGATATATCGTAAATTTGTTAAAATGAGGGTGTTCCATCTGAAATAATAAAAAATAAAAAAATATCAACAGATGAAATATTCAAAATTAATTAAGCTAAATGATTCATTATCTGAAATAATACATTCAAATTTTGAATTGCTTACTGTTTTTCAAAGATTTGGTATTAAACTTGGATTTGGCGATAAAAACATTTCAGAAATTTGTGAATTCTATAATATTAATCATAATTTTTTTATTGAAATCATTAATATATTTCATGATAAAGAATATTTTCCGGATAAAAAGCTTCAATCTTTTTCTATTAAATTAATAGTTGATTTTTTAAAAAATTCACATGTTTTTTACAATGATGAAAAAATTCCTTTTATTGAATCTTTAATTGATGAATTGTACTGGAATACAGACGATCATGATAGAAATTTGTCGATTTTGAAGAAGTTTTTTTATGAATATAAAACTGAAGTGAAAGCTCATACTTTACATGAAGAAGAAACAGTTTATCCTTATGCTGTTTATATTGAAGAAAATTGCAAATACAAAGACAAATTAGACGATTGCTATAAAAAAATGAAAGTTTATTCGATAACAGATTATGCGAAAGACCATGATGATATTGAAGAGAAATTAACTGATTTGAAAAATATAATTATTAAATATTTACCACCTCCACAAAATCAGAAAACCGCAATTAAAATTTTATTCCAATTATTTCTTTTAGAAAAAGATTTAAATAATCATGCCAGAATAGAAGAGAAAATTCTAGTTCCAAAAATTATGGAAATGGAAATGTTTTTAAAATCTAAAATAAAACTTTAAAATATTAATGCTGGAAATTTAACGTTAATAAAATGCCAAAAATTACGATAAATATTTTCGAGAAATCTTTTTTAGTGGCCAAAGGGTTGAAATCATTGTTGAGAGAATTAAATAAATTTGATATTGAGGCAATTATTAGCAATTTTGATGATTTTGAAATCATTATTAAGCAGTCAAAACCTAGCGTTATTGTTTTAAATACCGAAATTTACAACCAAATTCCAATTGAACTTTTTAAAAAATTAAAATCTAAATATAAATTTTTAGTAATTGGAATTAATAAAAATGATGATAAACAAATTGATGAAATTTTTGTTGACTCTATTGATTATGACGAAAATAGAATGGAAATAATAAGTAAATTTAATTATCATTTGAAAAGCTTAAATATTGAAAATGAGAATTTAAGACACGATAATGAATTGTCGGATAGGGAAAAGGCTATTTTAGAATGGCTTGCAAAAGGCTTAACAAATAAAGAAGTTGCAGAAAAACTTTTTATTAGCGTGCATACAGTTAATACACATAGAAAAAACATTGTTAAAAAACTGGGAATCAGAACATTATCGGGTTTAACCGTTTATGCAATTTTAAATAAAATAGTTAATATGAATGATTTAAACTGATTTTAAAATAAACTTTTCGGGTAAATACCGTTTTCCACCTTTTCGTTTATATTTTTTACCACAGTTTCACGATCTTCTTTGTATGTTACTCCAAACCATATTTCGTTGCTCGGCAGTACTCTAACTTTTCCTTGTTTACTTTTAATTATGTTTGTAACAACTGATGGCAGATAAAATTCTGCAGTAAGACTGTTAATATTTTTTTTAAGAAAATCTGAAAAATAAGACTCAAAATATTGAAATGTAGAATGTGAAAATCCCATTAAATTCATTGAAACAGGCGTGTTTTCATCTAAAATTATTTTTTCTTTTTCAAAATCACTATAAATTTCATTATTTTGCAGATATATTTTCTTATGTTCAATTATGTTGACTAAATAATTATTTTTATCTAAAAAGCACACTCCTCTTGAAA
Source organism: Bacteroidales bacterium (assembly GCA_016937695.1). Classification (GTDB taxonomy): domain Bacteria; phylum Bacteroidota; class Bacteroidia; order Bacteroidales; family NBLH01; genus NBLH01. The sequence goes on along the minus strand of JAFGWC010000017.1, from coordinate 32,926 downwards.
CAGAACCATTTTCTGAAAGTGTATTTTTTAATTTATAGGCCATTAGGCAAAACTTATTATTAATACCTTCGTCTACAGCCATAAGGTATGATGAAATAGCTGAAAATGAGTCTTTCCCATAAAAATCATCAGCATTTATAACAGCAAAAGGTTCTTTGATTTTTTCTCTCGCAACCAAAACTGCATGGCCTGTTCCCCAAGGTTTTTCTCGTTCTTTTGGAGCAGTAAAACCATGTGGAAGTTTATTAATTTCCTGAAAAACGTAATCTACTTCTATAAAGTTTTGATATTTATTGAAAACATGTTTCTTAAAATCTTCTTCAAATGATTCTCTAATTACAAAAACTACCTTTCCAAATCCAGCTCTTTTTGCATCGAAAATAGAATAATCCATAATTGTTTCGCCCGAAGGACCAATTTTGTCAAGTTGTTTTAATCCGCCATAACGGCTTCCAAGTCCTGCTGCAAGAATTAATAAAGTTGGTTTCATATATTTTTATGTGATTTTTTTTCGACAATATTATTATCAATATCTTATTTTTCCAAAAAAAACAGCTAAATATTAAAATTTTCTCTATAATTAAATTTTTCATTAGCTTTTGAATTAGATTAAATCTATTTTTTTATTATTTTTATTGTTTAATAATAACTATTGAAATTCATGAATTATGAATAAAAGATTAGAAGAAAAAATTCTAGCTGAAATAAGAAAAAGAGTTATTGAAAAAGATTTAGAATTACAAGAAAAAAACGAAGATGAAATAATACGCGAAGCTAATATCGAAGTTCTTACAGAACTTACTAATCTGTCGAAAAAAGAAGTTGAGGAAATTGCTAAAGTAGTAAGATCTGAAGTTAAGCTGGAAGCTGATAAAAATAGGAAAAAGACAATATATCTTTCTATTGCTGCATCTTTTGTAATATTGATTTTTTTAATAATATTTTGGCCTGAAGCGCCTTTAAAAGAAGTTTTGGTAGAAGATTCTTTTACCGATAATACTTATGGTTGGGATATTTTTGATAAATATAAATATAAAAAAACTATTCAGAATGGTTTTTATATTTTTGAACCTAATGTTGAAGGTTGGTGTTATTGGGACGATATAAATATTGAATTTCCTGAAAATTATGATGTATATGTAAATTCTTTATGGAAACATGGAAAGTTTGATAGTTACGGATTTACATTGCATCAAAATAGCGATAATTACTGTGCTTTTCAGATTAAAGCTGATGGAACGGCATTTTATGGAAAAGTAGTTGAAACTAAATGGGTATATGAGGGAAGTTGGAAAAGTAAAAAGGCAAATTCATCCGAAATGAAAAAGCCAAATACTCAATTAGTAAAAGTTAGAGCCGGTAATTTTTCTTATTATGTTAATAATAATATTGTTGAAGAAGGTAATCTTGGTTTAAATATTAGCGGAATTGGACTTAGAGCATGTGGCCAACAGCAAGTTGCTTTTGATAATTTAAAAATTATTAATGTTGATAATGATGAAATAGTTTTTGAAGAAAGTTTTGAAACACCTTCTTCTAAATGGGCGCCAAGCGAAAAAATGATTAAACAAACATATTTTGAAAATGGTGAATATATATTTAGAACAAACGGAGATGATTGTATGTGGTCTATATCTTCAAAACATATAATATCAAATAATTGCGAAATAACTTTAAGCTCTACATGGTTAAGTGGCGAAATGGCTAATTATGGTTTAATGATTTTGCAAGATAATTTGAATTACATCTCATGCGAATTTAAAAACGATGGAAATATCAGACTTGTTAAAAGCGAAAATGGCGAATATACTGATATTCAAGACTATGTTAAAACAAAATTCATCAGCAATGGCAGTTTAAAACACAGACAAAAAGCAATTTTAAAAAACGGATTACTCGAATATTTTATCGATGATGAATTTGTTCAATCAATTTCGTTAGATGGAATAAATCCTTCAAAAATTGGATTGCGTGTTTGCGAAAAACAAACAGTTGCCTTTGATAATCTTTCTATTACAACTTTCGAATAAATTGTATTCATAAATATCTGTAGAGGAAGTTGGTAATTTTGAAAGACAATACTTTATGATAGACCATTTAGGAAATGTAAGCGCTTGATTATCTTATGTATAGCCATTGGGCAAGTGAGGATATTGTCGTACTCTAATATTACCCAAAGCCATTTGCTAAGTAAGTCGTTAGTTATGGTCTAATGCTAGAGCTTGTCCTTGTCTAGTATTATATGTTGCTGAGTTATAATAAATGTAAATTAAAAAAGCTTAGTTCTTGACTAGTCGGAGTTTACTTTATTCAATACCTGCGAAACTAATTATTTGTGGTTGATTTAGTGCTAAAATAAAACCATGAACTAATAATAAGTATTATTAATCCATGGTCTGGCAAAGTGTTTTTGTTTATTTTTTATGCTTTGAATGTTTATTTTGTCTCCCTTTATTATGACTATTTTTTTTAGCAATCTTCCAATTATTGTGCTTTGGATGGTGCTTGTTTTTATAGTATTTTTCGTCGTTACTGTCTCTTATGGACCTTTGGTTTGAATAGTCATTGGAATGTGCATATTTTTGTTTAAAATGATCGTGGCGTAAATAAGGTCTCTGCTCGTTTATTATAACTTTTCTGGCATGGTAAACATCAAAGCTCCTATAATGAGGTGGGAGCTGTAAACTTACTATCCACTGATTATGACTCATATAGATATACCTGTGCCTTGCAACATTATAATATACATCAATTTCAGGCAAGTAATAATATTCAACATAGTCATAGCCTTCTGGTCCCCAAATAGGTTGACTAACTATATTTATTTTCAGTGAAATTTGGGCATTTGATTTTTGACTAAGCAAACCAAATGTGCATAATAGAATGATAAAAATTATTTTTTTCATAACTTTCTTTTTAATTATTTAATGATAATACTGTAATTATTTTTTGATTATTAAATTACAATAGCTCTTTTTGAAGGACTGCCTATTCTATTGTATAAAACAGTTACTTTTTTCGATTTGTTCTTAAGTAGGCTTATCTATTTGTCTTGATTCTTACAATTTACTTTGCCGGCGCCATGCTTTTACTCTTTCAATCCTTTAGTTGAAATGGAATAGCCAGAAATGTTGTGTCCTTATAAGATGATACAAAGTAAATGACCATGTATTTTATACCACAAATTTACATTGATAAATTGACTATTATGTTACAAAACTTTTTAGAAATGTTACAATATTCACATATTTATGAACTAAGTCGCAGATTTAAAGTATAATAATTCATTGCTATACTTAGGAAATTAGGGGAGATGTTTTTTTCAATATTGCTTTTCGTTCTTATTTGCTAATTTCAACTTAGGCTTATTATTATAGTAGTTTTTAATTACTTTGCAATAATATTATTTAATTTGAAAGTTTGTTGTCTTTTATTATTTCTTCAGGTTCAAATTCCACTCAAGGCATTTTCAATATAAAATTAACAAATAAAATATCAATTGCCAAAATATCTGTGAAAGAAATAAAAAATTAACTAATTATACATTAAAAAATTGCTTTTTACCGACAAAAAGATTATATTATAATCTAAAATATGATTAATTACTAATCAAAAATAAAGATAATAATATGATTATAAATCCATTGGGATATTACAAATACAAAGACAGGCAAATATTACATTTAGACCTTGATACTTTTTTTATATCTGTAGAGCGTTTAATAAACTCTAAATTAATTGACAAACCTGTTATAGTTGGGGGATTTTCCGACAGATCTGTAGTTGCAAGCTGTAGTTATGAAACAAGGCGTTTTGGCGTTCATGCTGGCATGCCAATGAAACTGGCAAAACGTTTATGCTCCGAAGCTATAATTCTACGTGGCGATATGGATAATTATTCAAAATATTCCGGATTAATTACAGAAATAATAAAAGAAAAAGCACCAGTTTTTGAAAAAGCATCAATAGATGAATTTTATATTGACTTAACAGGAATGGACAAATTTTTCGGAAGCCAAAAATGGTCAAAAGAATTACGCAACTTTATAACAAAAGAATCCGGATTACCTATAAGTCTTGGTTTATCAACAAATAAAACCACATCAAAAATAACAACAAACGAAGCAAAACCAGGCGAACTATTTATCCCTGAGCAACTTGTACTGCCATTTATACAGCCGCTTTCAATAAAAAAAATGCCAGGAATTGGCAATAAAACATTTCGTATATTAAGGCAAATGGGTATTTACACAATAAAAAATCTTAGCGATATACCACTGCCAACAATGGAATATACTTTTGGTAAAAATGGTGTGAATTTCTGGAAAAAATCAAACGGAATAGATAATACGCCAATAATACCATATCAGGAACCCAAAAGCATTAGTATTGAAAAAACATTCGATAAAGATTCTACAGATTACAACCATATGCTTGAGCTTATTGTGCTGATGACAGAAAGGCTTTGTTTTCAGTTGCGCAAGCAAAACAAACTTACAGGAATAATTTCAGTTAAAATAAGATACTCAAATTTTGAAACGCCTACTTTGCAAAGAAAGATTTCATATACTTCGTTTGATTATCATATTGAGGATGTTGCAAAAGATTTATTTGGCAGAATTTATAATCGCAGATTATCTGTTCGCCTTATTGGACTTAAATTTGACAAACTTATATATGGCACACAACAATTGCAGCTTTTTGATGATAAAGTAAAATTGAGTAAATTGTATAAAGAAGTAGATTTTTTAAAGAAAAAATTCGGACATAAAATAATAAGAAAAGCAATAGCATATTAATAAAAATAAAACAAATGTGTGGACGATATATATTAGCATCTAAAATAAAAACAATAGAGAATCGTTTTAATGTTAATGTTGTTGATAATGAAGCAATTAAACCTAATTATAATTTAGGGATAGGCCAAAAAGCTGCTGTAATAACAGATGATAATCCAAAGGAAATTCAATTCTTCACTTTTGGTTTAACACCATTTTGGGCAAAAAAACAAATGTATCTATTCAATGCAAGAACGGAAGGCGATCATAATAAAGAAAACAATCCGAAATATTCCGGACAAAAAGGAATAATTGTTAAACCGGCCTACAGAAAAGCAATAAGATCTCAAAGATGCCTTATTATTGCTGATGCTTATATTGAAGGTACAACAAAAGAAGGTTTAAATAAGCCATATCTGATTTATGTAAGAGACTTAAAACCTTTTTCGTTCGCTGGAATTTGGGATAGTTGGTATAATCCTGAAAGTAATGAGCAAATAAATTCTTTTTCAATAATAACAACTACTGCAAATGAACTCTTGCAAAAATTACCGCACGAAAGAATGCCAGTTATTTTAGAACCAAGTCACGAAAAAAAATGGCTAAATCCTAATACTCCACTTTCTGATATAACAAGACTATTAAAAGCTTTTCCTGCAGAAAAAATGAATGCTTATCCAATATCAAATGATATAAAAAATAAAAAAACAAATAGCAGGTATTTAATTGAACCTCAGGGAGATAGACTACTAAAAGAAGAAAGTTTTGAAACTCGCAATACCTTAAGAAAAGCAGGAATGGGCAGATATAAATAATTTGTGCTTTATGTATTTTGCTAATTCATTTTACAGTTTAAAATATGGAACATTATCTGTTGAAAAGCTGATTACATTAGCTCATAAATATGGTTTAAAAACACTTGCATTAACTGATATTAACAATACTACAGCTGCTTTTAATTTTTATAAATTATGCAAGGAAAATAACATTAAAGCTGTTTTAGGCATAGAGTTTCGAGATAAAAATTATAAACATTTATATACTGGGATTGCACAAAATCACGATGGACTTTACGAACTAAACAAATTTTTAACAGAGCATCAGCTCAATAAAACAGAATTGCCGAGAAGAGCAATAAAATTTAAAGATGCATTTATAATCTATCCTTTTTCGGAAAGAATAAATCTAGGAAGCTTAAATAAAAACGAATTTATAGCTGTAAGAGAAAACGAAATTAATTTGTTGTTAAATACTGATTATCAAGAATATATGAAAAAATTTATTGCTTTTCATAAAATTACTTATGTGGGCAATATTACCTACGAATTGCACAAACATTTAAGAGCAATAGATTTAAACACATTACTTGGAAAATTAACAAAAAATGATCTTGCACCAATAACAGATAAACTCATTTCATTTGATAATTATAAAAAGGCATTTAGCAGATTTCCACAGCTTATTGAGCAAACTCAAAAACTCTTTGATCAAACAAACTTTGAATACAATATTCATATCAAAAAAAACAAACTAAGCTTTACAGGAGATAAAAAAAGCGACCACAAATTACTTGAAAAACTTAGTCTGGATGGTTTCAAATACAGATATAAACCTGATAATGACGAAGCTAAAAAGAGATTAGAGCATGAACTTAAAATTATAAAAGAACTAAAATTCGATACATATTTTTTAATTGCTTGGGATATTGTAAGATATTCATTATCAAGAGGTTTTTATCATGTTGGAAGAGGTTCCGGTGCAAACAGCATAGTAGCCTATTGTTTAAGAATTACTGATGTTGATCCGATAAAGTTAAACCTTTATTTTGAGCGATTTCTTAACAAACTTAGAAAGTCGCCACCTGATTTTGACATCGATTTTTCATGGCGAGAAAGAAACGAAATAATAGACTATGTTTTTAAACGATATGGTTACGAGTATACTGCTCTTTTAGGAACAATAAATCAGTTTAGCTTTAATTCAATCGTAAGGGAATTATCTAAAGTTTACGGCTTGCCAAAAGAAGAAACTGATAAATTTATTGATAATCCAACTGATGAAGCCAATATTAACGAAACAACACAAAAAATACTGGAAATTGGCAAATTAATGGAAAATTTTCCTAATTATAGAAGTATTCATGCAGGAGGAATAATTATTTCAGAAAAACCCATGAATTATTATTCGGCTTTGGATATGCCACCAAAGGGATTCCCTACTATGCAAATAGATATGTACATTGCCGAAGAAAATGGTTTGGATAAAATAGATATTCTAAGCCAGAGAGGAATTGGGCACATTAATGATTCTGTTAAATTAATAAAAAAAAATCATGGTATCGATATTGATATCCATAACACAAATAAAATAAATTTTGACACAAAAGCTATTGAATTATTAAAAAGCTCAAAGGCATTAGGCTGCTTCTACATCGAAAGCCCTGCTATGAGAGGATTATTAACAAAACTAAGATGCGACAGTTATGAAATACTTATTGCTGCAAGTTCTGTTATTCGGCCTGGCGTGGCAAAATCTGGTATGATGAAAGAATACATTAAAAGGCATCATAATCCTGAAAAAGTTAAATATCTGCATCCTATTTTTAAAGAGCAACTAAGTGAAACATACGGTGTTATGGTTTATCAGGAAGATGTATTAAAAATAATTCATCATTTTGCAGGACTTGGTCTTGAAGAAGCGGATATACTAAGAAGGCTGATGAGTGGCAAATTCAAAGACACAGATAAAATTAAAGACATTGAAAGCAAGTTTTTAAATAACTGTAAAACCAAAGGCTATTCTGATGATTTAACGAAAGAAGTTTGGAGGCAAATTGTTTCTTTTGCAGGATATTCTTTTTCAAAAGCACATTCTGCCAGCTATGCTGTTGAAAGTTTTCAGAGTCTTTACTTAAAAGCCCATTTCCCTCCGGAATTTATGACTGCCGTAATAAATAATTTTGGCGGTTTTTACAGAACATGGGTATATTTTCACGAAGCAAAGCAACTTGGTGCTAAAATCGAGCTTCCATGTGTTAATAATTCTGAAATTCTTACTTCATTAAAAAGAGGTAAAATTTTCGTAGGTTTTACACATATTTCCAGTTTACAAACAAACCTGTCTGAAAAGATAATTAATTACAGAAATAATTATGGCGAATTTACAGGTTTTACTGATTTTATGGATAGAATAAATCCGGGTTTGGAGCAGGTAAAAATTTTAATACAAATAGGCGCTTTCAGATTTACAAAAAAAACAAAAGCTGCGTTATTGTGGGAAGTACACAGATTTAAAAATACTACAAGTAAACATCTCACCAACAATAATTTAAGCTTATTTGAAACTAATTATAAAGAAATCAGCCTGCCGGATTTTAATCAGCAAATAATTTCTGATGCATACGATGAAATTGAGTTAATTGGATTTCCTGTATCAATTACTTATTTTGAAATGTTAAAAAACAAATATGAATATAAAATTACAGCAGAAGAATTACTAAATTCTACAGGCAAAAAAGTTAGCTTCATTGGTTTATTTGTTGCAAGAAAATATGTATTTACAAAGCATTCTAAAATTATGAATTTTGGAACATTCATTGATTACAATGGAGATTTTTTTGATACAGTTCATTTTCCAAAATCACTGGAAAAATATAGTTTTTCAGGAATGGGGGCATATTTAATTGAAGGTAAAGTAACAAATGAATTTGGTTTTCCTTCTATTGATGTTGATAAAATGCAAAAGCTTGATTTATTGCCAGATCCCAGATATGTTTAAAAAAACATTAATATCTATAAATTTGCGCGAGATTAAACGCTTAAGATATAACATACATTTTACTAAAAAGTATGTATAGATAATATTTTCCCATCTCTACTAAATAATAAAAGCCTGAAAATATTCAGGCTTTTGTAGCGAGAGTGAGACTTGAACTCACGACCTCATGATTATGAATCATGCGCTCTAACCAGCTGAGCTACCTCGCCATTATATTTGGCTTGCAATTATTTTGCGGCTGCAAATATAAAATAATTTTTTTATCAATAAAAAAATATTTCTTAATTATTACTTCTTTAATTTAAAACTTGCTTTAACTGGCTGATGATCAGAGTTTTTAAATTCTAAATTAATATTCTCAATTGATATACTTTCTATGTTGGGCGAAATTAAGAAAAAGTCTATTACAGTTGTCAGTGTTGTTTTTTTATCGTAAGGGGTTTTAACTCTTCTGTTTGTTGGTGTTGCATTACTGAATATCCATTTCCAATCTTCAGGTAGATAGTTATTTGCTATTCTGCTAAAATCTTCTGTATCATATTTAAAATCGGCAAAAGTAGTGTCAACGGCAAAAGGCGATTGATTCCAGTCGCCGCCAACTAAAATATAATTGCCTTTTTGATATTCATCTTGTAAAAATTTCTTAAGATACTCCATTTGTCCGGCTTTTAAGCTACCATCATCGTAGGCTGAATTATGAGTGTTAATTATCAGTAATTCTTTTCCGTTTTCAATATTAAATCTGTTTACTAAAAAACATCTGTCGAGCATAAATAAGCCTTTAGGAAAATCATAATTTCCGGGAAACTGAAATCTTGTAATATTTTTAGCTTCAAATTTTGATAATGTCATTAAACCAGAAACTACTTTCCCGTATGGTTGGGAAGGAGGTGTCGGAACAAAAAATACATCATAATTTTTTCCAAATGAGGTATAATAATCAGGAAATGAGGTTTTTAAACTATCATATTGATTTATTTTATAACTTCTTTTCGATTCTTTATCAACTTCTTGAATAAGGTAAAATTCGATATCGCTTTGAGATTTTAAAAATGATTTTACAGCGTTTAAATTATCTATAACATTTTGAATATCAGGTCTAACGTGAGTTCCGCCATCATAGAAAAAATCCATTGATGCATCTAAACCACAATATCCGATATTCCAATCAACTATGTCAAACTCAAGTGTATCTGGTAAATTTACAGTGTTAATTTTTTCAGAAATTATAACTTTTTCTTCGGGTTTATAATCTGTAAAAATTGCTGTTAAAATTAAACCTGCAAAAATCACTACAACAAAAATAATTATGTATAATAAAATTTTTAGAAACTTTTTCATGATATATTGTGTTATATGAGTTTTAAAAGTTCAAATTTATAATTTTTTTTAACAAATATTAACATATATCGCTATTTTTATTAGATTTGTGAAATAAACCTTTATAAAACCTTATTTATGATGAAGAAAATTATAATTTTAATAGTAGCTGTTTTATTTTCAGCACTTTATGTTTATTCTCAGGAAGATACAACAGCAACAGATTTAAAAAAGAAATCAGGATTTAGCTTTGGCGCATTACCCGTTGTGGCATATACTTCTGATATTGGATTTCAATATGGAGCTTTAGCAAATTTTTACCATTACGGCGATGGAAGCAGATATCCTGCTTACGATCATTCGCTTTATGTTGAATGGTCTCGTTCTACAAAAGGTTATGGAAGTAACATTTTAAGATATGACAGCGAAAGACTAATACCTAATATGAGAGTTACGGCTGAGGCTTCTTATTTAACTGAAAAAGCTTTAGATTTTTACGGATTTAATGGTTATAATGCTGTTTATGTACCTGAATATGAGGATCAAACGCTTGATACTAGTATTTCTCGCTTGTTTTATAGATATGAACGAAAAGTTATAAAATTAAAGGCTGATTTTCAAGGAAATATAATTGGTAGAAAACTAAGATGGTTAGCCGGCGTTACTTATTTAGGAACAGAAATAGCTACTGTTGATATCGATAATATTAATGGAGATAAAGATGAAACAGATGAGGATTTTATAAGTACTGATGAAAGTTTATATAATTTATATAAGGAGTGGGACGTTATTAAAGAATCTGAAGAAGATGGTGGTAATAATACTTCTTTTAAAATGGGTATTGTTTATGACACAAGAGATAATGAGCCAAATCCGAATAACGGTATGTGGACAGAAGCTTTATTATTTTACGGACCTTCATTTTTAGGATATGAAAATAATGTTACTTCAATGTTACTGCTTCATAGACAGTATTTTACCTTAATTAAAAACAAAATGACTTTTGCATACAGACTTGCTTATCAAACAAAATTGGGTGGTGATATTCCTTTTTATTTATTACCTTATTATATTGATTCTAAAAACATTCAGGATGGATTTGGCGGTTCAAAAACTATGCGTGGTATTTTAAGAAATCGTGTTGTTGGAGATGGTGTTGCTTTAGCAAATTTTGAATTTAGATGGAAAGTTATAAATACGGTATTGTTTAATCAGAATTTTTATATAGCGCTTAGTGCGTTTACTGATATGGCAAGAGTTGTAGATCCTTACCAAGTTGATTTAAGCGGTGTTGATGCTACAGTTAATATTGAAGGAATTAATTATAATCCGAGAGAATGGTTTACTAATGGAGAAGAAGCATGGCATATTAGTTATGGTGCCGGAATTCATTTTGCAATAAATGATAATTTTATTGTTGCTGTTGATTATGGTTTGGCTGCAAAACCTGAAGATGGAACCAGCGGAATTTACATTGGATTGAATTTCTTGTATTAATATGAAGTTTAAATTATGATTTATTTAAAGGCCTGTTTCTAAAGAATCAGGCTTTTCTTCTTTTAAAGAGGCTAATTTTTCTTCAAAATCCAATAGTTGTTGAAGGCGACTTGTATCAATAATTCCTAAAAGCTCTCTAAAAGAATTATAGAAACTTCTTGTTCTAATATTACTTAATATTATTATAGTTGCATTATTTTTTTTATCTCTGATATACAGTGAGTTATAGCCTCGCCACCAACCACCGTGATATATTAAGCTGCTGTTATCGATACATTTTAAAATTCGCCAGCCAAAACCATAATTTTTATTGCCTTTTTTTTCTGGTTGAGCAGGATTAAATGCTTCATTTAAAGTGTTTTCTCTTACTAATTTGTTGTTGTTTAAGGCAATATTCCATTTTAATAAATCTTCAACTGTTGAATATATTCCTTTATCGCCAATTACTCCATCTTGATAGCTTGGTTCTGCTTCTAGCCATTTATAATGATAACCTTTTGTTGCATTGTAAATTCTGTCATTTTTGTTTTTTATAAAAATACTTGTGTTATTCATTTCTGCTTTTTTGAAAATTTCATATTTTAAGAACTTTTCAAAAGGCATTTTTGATGCTTTTTCGACAATAGAAGCCAGAATTACATAGTTTGTATTGCAATAATCAAATCTTGTGTTTGGTGGATAATATGCCGCAGGAATTGAATCTATCATCAATTTAATTACATCTTTATTGTAAATTGTTGTTTCTTTATCAGTATATTGATCAGAAAAATAATTGTAATTTGGTAAACCTGAACGGTGTGTTAATAATTGTTTTATTGTTATTCCTTTATAAGGAAAATCTGGTATAAACTTTTGAATATCATCATTATAGCTGATTTTATTTCGTTCTTTTAAAATCATAATTGCCATTGATGTAAATTGTTTACTTACCGATGCAAGTTGAAAAGAATTTAATGTTGTTAATGTATCTTTTGTTTCATAATTAGAATATCCAGAAGTGTTTTCATAAATAATTGTATCGTTAATTGCCACAAGAATATTTCCGCTAAAACGACTTGTTGAATATAGATTTTTGAACCAATTATCTATTTTAAGTGATAAATCGTTGTATTCTGTTACTAATTTATTTGTTGAAAAAATAGCTAATGCTTTTTTGTTTTTTCTTTTTGAATTTCCACACGAAGAGATTAGAATAATTGAAAGGAAAAATATTAATATTTTTTTTAATGACATTTTATTGTGCGATTTTGATATTAAATAATTTGCAAAGAAATACTATAATATTGAAATCAAATAATTTTTGTTTTTTAATTATTATTGTAATTTATGTATTGCAAATTGTTTGTGTCTTTTCTCAAAATCCGCAAATCCGCAAAGGAATATGAGAATCTAATAATTATTGTTTTGAATTGTGCATTGTAAAGTGTTCATTGTTAATTGTTTAAGCTACTTCTACAGTTTTGTTTTTTTCGGCATAAAATAGAAAGCCTTTTACATTCGGATAATTCATTTCTTCAAGAAGTTTCATATATTCTTTTACCTGATATTTATAGTTTTCGTTAATTTCGCCAAATTTAAAATCAATTACAATTGTTTCTTTTTCAGAAATTAAAACTCTGTCGGGTATTTTTAATTGTCCTGATGTACTTAAAATGGAATCTTCTGTTTTTATAGTCCATTTATCTGAAAACCAGTTTTTTACTTCAGTTTGATTTATTATGTTTCTTATTTTATTCAACAAAAAATCTTTATCCGTTGAATTAATTTTACCTGAATAATACATTTCTGATAAAGCGTTTTCTATATCTTTTTCAGTATTTATTTTTGCAAATATTTCGTGCATTAAATTTCCGTAATTTACTTTTTCTTCAATATATTTAATGCTTTTCATAAAAAATTCATCGGAATGATGCTTTATATCTACTTTTGAATTCCAGTCTGATTTTGGGTATTTTTCAATTTCAAAAGTTTTTACTTGTGAATTGTCTTTAGAAAATTTTCTATCGTCAATTGTTTTGTAACCGCTTGAGTATTCGAATATATTATTTTCTATATCAAAATAATCAGAAATTTTTATAAGTTCTTGATTATCAGTAATAAACTTATCGCTTACTAAATTGTAAAGCAAGTCTGAAACTTTTGAAATACCATTTGATTTTGTATTATATGGCGCAAAAATAAGAAGTTCTTCTTTTGGCCTTGTAAATGCAACATACAGTAAATTAAGCGAATCAATATAAGTATAAAGCCTTTCATCGAAATATTCTTTAAAAAAAGTGCTTTCGGAAAGATATTTTCTGTATAAAACCGGAACTCTGTTAATTTTATTAAAAGGTTCGATTACCGGTTTTGCCCAAATTATTGTATTTGTATAAGTTTCAGGCTCTAAAGACCAATCGCAATAAGGAATTATAACAATTTTAAAGGCAAGGCCTTTTGATTTATGAATTGTCATAATTTTTAATGCATCTTGTAATTCGGATAATTTTACTGAAATACTTTTCCCTTTTTCTTCCCACCATTGCAAGAACAATTCTAAATCGGATAAATTGCTTTGCGAAAAATCGTTAACTACATCTTGAAAACTTTGTAAATATGCCAATTGTTTGGAAAAAGCACTTAATGATAAAAGTGTAATTAATTTTTCAATTACTTCATATACAGGTAGTTTCTTTAGATTAGATATTTCTTTAATAAAATTAATTGGTAATATTTTGGTAATATTTTCGTTTGATTCAAAACTATTGAAATTTATTTTTAAATCAAATAAATTAATGTATTCGCTCAATAATGCATGCAAATGTATGTTATCTGATTGATTATGAATATAATATAATGCGTTTATTAAAATTCGTACAATAGGCGAATTACTTAAATATAAAGATTCGGAAGAAATAATTTGATATTTATAAGCCTCATTACTAGAGTTTTGGTAATTAAGTAATAATTCTGCAACATTTTTTCCTTCGCCATTTTTTCTTACCAAAATTGCTATATCGCCAGGATGATAATTTTTGTTTTTTAGCAAATTATCAATTGTTTGAGGAAGCATTTTTGAAACATTTTCTTTCCATTCTTTGTCCGAATTGCCTGTTTTTTGAACAAAATTAATTTTTACTCTGCCACCACTTTTAGCCGAATTTGGTGATGTTGATTGATGTATATCGCTATATGCACTTTTGATTACATTATTGTATATTTCTTTATCGATATCATTAATATTACTGTGTTCATCTAGTTCATTATCAAATATATATTGCAATTTTTCGGCAGCATTACTAAATATCGAATTATTAAAGTCTATAATATTTTTTTTACTTCGCCAATTTGTATCAAGTGTTTCTTCATCAATGTATATTTCGCCTATTTCTTTTTTTACTGTCGAAAGCAGAAGTTTCCAATCGCCTCCACGCCATCTGTATATAGATTGTTTTATATCTCCAACTATTAAATTAAAATTATTTTCGGCAATAGAATTTGTTAATAAAGGTTTAAAGTTTTCCCACTGAAAATTTGATGTGTCCTGAAATTCATCGATAAGAATATGAGAGTATTTATTGCCGATTTTTTCGTAGATAAACGGAGCATCATTTCCGCCAATTATTTCTTTTAAAATTTTTGTTGTATCGCTAATTAATAAAATATTATTTTCTTCTCTGTATTCAGGTAAAAGTTCTGCAAGACTGTTTAAAATGCCAAATGCATGAAAATTTGAAAGAATATTTATTGCTGAAAGGTAATATTTGTAATTGTTTTTTAATTCATCAAAAGCATTGTTTAATAATCTATTAACCTCAGGAAAAATAGAAGCGACTTTATTTCTTATATCATCTTTTGCTTTTTTAGCAGTCCATAAATCAATGTCGTCTATTATTTCATAAATTGTTTTACTGGGTTTATATTTTTCGTAATTATCCGGATTGTTTATGTGAACTATCAGGTAATCAGCAATATATTTAAATTTTTGTCCTAAATCAGAATTATTAATATTATTAGATTTAAGAACTTTTTTTGTTTCAATGCTGATATCAGACATGTTTTTAGCAAAAGAATTTCTAATTTTAATAAGTTCATTATAATAATTTGTTATGTCTTGATAATCAGCATGTTTTGAGTTTTCCTTATCTTCGTTTAAAGCTTGAAATTGTTCTCTGAATATTTCTTTTGCCAATTTTTGAATTTCACTTCTGAAATCCCAATTTTTTCCAACATCAACTTTGTAAAATGCAAAATTTATGAGCCAGTTTTTTAAATTTTGATCATCATTGATTTTTTTGTAAAGTAAATCTGTTAATTCAAATATAACCTTATCTGTGTCAAGCTCAATATTATAACCGTTTTGAATGCCAATTTCGTAAGTGAAAGATCTAATAACTTTTTGAACAAAACTATCAATTGTGCTTATTGAAAATAAACTATAATTATGTAAAATATTATCTCTTATTTGCTTAGCTTTAATTATTACTTCATTTTCATTTAAATTTGTAAAAGATTCAGCAAAAACAGCATAAAAATCTGCTTTTTTTGATAATGTTATTATTTCGTTTAGAGCTTCTAAAATTCTAATTTTCATTTCTTCAGAAGCTTTATTGGTAAATGTAACAGCAAGAATTTTTTTGAAATTATCAGGACTTTTAGCAGCTAATTTTAAAAATTCAACTGTTAATGTATGTGTTTTTCCTGAGCCTGCAGAAGCTTTGTATATCTTTAAATTGTTCATTAACAAAATTATAAGTACAAAAAGTATTTTTTAAACTTAAGAATAGAAAATCAGATTTTAAAATTTATTTATGTTTTAATTGTTAAATTGCTCAATTGCTATTGTAAATCAAACTTAATCAGGATATTAACAAACATAAAATTCAAATAAACATTACTTAAATATCTCACTTAATTATTCTTTTTGCAAATCATTTAATATCATTTATTTTTACATTATATGATTTCTGATTATTTTATAAATATAGATATTTATAGTTGGCAAGTTTTGTCGATAGTGTTTTTTGCAGGTTTTGCGGCTGGTTTTATAAACACTTTTGCTGGCAGCGGAACTGCAATAAATTATTTTTTGTTTTTCTTGTTAGGAATACCGATTAATGTTGCAAGCGGAACAGTAAGATTGGGAGTAATAATGCAGGCAATTGCCACATCTTTAAGCTTTTACAAAAAAAAACAGCTTGATGTTGTAAAAGCTTTATTTATTTCAATTCCGGTAACAGCAGGTGCTATAATTGGCGCAGAAATAGCAGTTTCGGTTAATTTAATGATATTTGAAAGGCTAATTGGAGTTGTACTTTTAATTATGTTGTTTTTTCTTTTTTACGATTCGGACAGATGGATTAAAGGAAAACTTGTTTTATCTTCACGTAAAGTTAGTTTTTGGCATCTTATTATATATTTTTTAATCGGAATTTATGGCGGATTTCTTCATATTGGATTTGGTATTTTTATGATTGCTGCTTTAGTATATATTTCCGGTTATGATTTGGTAAAAGCGGCTGCAATTAAAATTTTTGTTGTTTTAATTTACACACCTTTTGTTTTTGTTATTTTTATGTTAAATAATCAAGTTGAATATTTAATTGGCTTTGTTACCGGACTT
This sequence comes from Bacteroidales bacterium, assembly GCA_016937695.1. Taxonomy (GTDB): domain Bacteria; phylum Bacteroidota; class Bacteroidia; order Bacteroidales; family NBLH01; genus NBLH01. Next base: position 15,952 of record JAFGWC010000017.1, on the reverse strand, counting down.
GGAAATTTAACCGGAGGCTTATTAGCTGCAAGCTTGGCAACAAAATGGGGCGCAGGTTTTATCCGTTGGATTTTAATTTTTGTTTTAATTGTTTTTAGTCTTAAACTTTTTGGTTTAGTAGATTTTTAATGTTTTAATAAATAGAATCATTTATCATGAATATTTATAAAAGTATTTTATTTGTATTGCTGATAATCAGCTTAAAATCAATAGCTTACTCACAAGAAGAAAATAAAAATAAAAAATCATTCGATTATTCAAAAAGTACTCTTTTTAATAAAGAAAATGAGCTTAAATTTGATATAATTGTTAACAGAAAAGAGCTTTTAAAAGATATTGGCCAAAACAGAAAATATCATAAAGCATTATTGATTTATAAAAACGAAAATGGTGATTCCATTAGAATTTCAGCTAAACTAAGAACAAGAGGAAATTTTAGGCGAAATAGAGAAAATTGCAGTTTTCCGCCTTTAACAGTAAATTTTCCAAAAAAAATCAGTAAAAATGATGAAATTTTTAAAGGACAAAATAAATTAAAATTGGTTGTGCCATGTAAAAACTTTGATAAATTTCAAGAATACGTGATTATTGAATATCTGATTTATAAATTATACAATATTATTACTGAAAAAAGTTTTAAAGTACGTTTAGCTGAAATTAATTTAATTGATAGCCTTGAAAATAAAAAAGATTACAAGTTTAAAGGCTTTTTTGTTGAAGAAAATAATCAAATGGCAGATAGGAATAAAGGTAAAATAAAGAATGTAGAAACCTTTAATCAAGAGCAAACTATAAGAGAAGAAATGACAATGTTTGTTTGTTTTCAATATTTAATTGGAAATACTGATTGGTCGTTTTATAAATTGCATAATGTTAAATTATTGTACATTAATGATAATAATAAACCATTTCCGGTTCCGTTCGATTTTGATTGGTCTGGTTTAATTAATGCTCCATATGCAGTTCCAGCGCCATTATTAGGAACTCAAACAGTTAAAGAAAGAGTTTTTAGAGGATTTTACAGAACTTATTCGGAATATGTTCCGGTAATCAAATTTTTTAATGAAAAAAGAACTGAAATAAATAAATTATTTGAACAATCAATTGATTTAAACAATAAAACAAAAGAAAGAATTATTGAATATATAGATGAATTTTACAATATAATTAACGACAAATCTAAATTAGAAAATATTTTTATTGAAAATTGCAGGAACTAATATTTTTTAATATTTAAATTTTCCTTAATTTTAGAAAACTTTTATCAGTATAATCAATATAAAAAGAAATTTGAAAATAATAAAACCAACATGAGTGATAAAAAAGAAGTGAAAATATTTATTATTGAAGATGATTTTATTTTTATTGAGATTCTTGTAAATATCTTAGAATCAATAAATTCAGAGTTTAAATACAAAAATCTGAAATTGCTTTATCAAACATTTTACAGCGCAAAAGAAGCAGAGTTCGAATTTAGTCAAAATCCTGATATTGTTTTACTTGACTATTTTATAATGGACGATGAGCTTAGAGCTGACACCGGAACAAAAGTTATTAAAGATATTAAAGAAAAAAACTTAAATATTGATGTTATTATTGTTTCCGGACAAGAAAGTCCTGTTATAAAACAGCAACTTTTATCTGATGGCGCTTATGCATATATTTCTAAAGACGAAAAATCTTTAAGTCAATTAAAACCTTTGTTGATAAAGCTGATTAATGAAAGATTAGAAAGGTAAATTTCTAAATGTGATATTTATGCATATTTAACAAAAAAACAAATATTTTTTGAAAACTATACTTTTAATTTGTCTTTTTTTTATTCAAACTTTACTACATTCTCAAAATTATTATGTTATAAAAGTTCGTGGCGAAATTTTATGCATTAATTCAGGAAAACTTTTAAAACAAGGCGATAATTTAAATTTAAATGACAAACTTAAATTTAAATCAGCTAATGCTTACGCATTGGTAATGAACAACAAACGTGAAAAATTCCATTTGAAATTACCAGAAAGAATGGAAGCAACAGTTGATGAATTTACAGCTTATACAAAAAATTCTTTAATTGCAGTAAATGATAAGCTTAATACACGCGGCGGTGTTGCATTTGAAAGTCAAATAAGCAATTTATCCAAATATTTTGGAAATTCAGATTTTACAATAATCGGAAATAAATTATCGGTAAATTTGAATAAAAAAACTTATAAATTAAACCAAACTCAAAAAATAATTGCAAAATATCAGTTTGAAAATAATGCTAAACAACTTGTTTTAAATAACGATTCAAATAGTATTTGCTTATCTGAAAACAAATTTCAAATACCTGAAAATGAATACTTTGAACTTAATTTATATTTACAAAAAAGCGATATTTCAAAAGAATTTATTACACAATTTAATTTAAGATTTATAGCAAAAACTGATATTGAAAATGAATTTTTAACAATAGTTAAAAGTTTTAAATCAACTATAAATTCTGAATCTGAAATGAAAGTATTATTAAAAAAATATTTTTCAGCTTTTTATGGTAAAACGGATAACTTTTTGCTTCATAATTTATGTAATAAAGTTATAAAAGAGAATATGTGAAATTTTAATTTTTATTCAACTCGATGGAAAAATCAAAAAAAAAGATAAAAAAGCTTAAAAAAAAACTAGACAGTTTAAGTGCTCAACTTATTATAGCTCAATCGGTTGGAAAAACAGGAATTTGGGAATACAATTTAAATAAAAATAAACTTAAATTATCGAAAGAAATAAAAACTTTTTTTGGTTTAAGCGAATTGAAAAATTTAACTTTCGAATATATTATTAATAATATCATAAATGAAAAATACAGAAATGAAATTAAGCAAAGCTTTAAAAAATTAAATAAAGACATTGAATTAACATTTTCTATTACACGACCTGAAGATAAAAAAGAGCTTTTTCTTAAAATAATTTCTAAATCTGTTTTGCACAATATAAAATTAAATGGAAAAATTATCGGAATTATTCAAGATATTACTCAAGAAAAGCAAAATGAAGAACTTCTAAGGCAGGCAAGAGATAAAGCCGAAGAATCCGACACATTAAAATCGGCTTTTCTAGCAAATATGTCTCACGAAATAAGAACTCCTTTAAACGCAATTCTGGGTTTTTCAAAGCTTCTTACTTTACCGGATATTGGCGATGAAAAGCGCCAACAGTACAGCGAATATATATCAAGCAGTGCAAATAATCTTTTAAATTTAATTAAAGATATAATTGATGTTTCAAAAATTGAAGCCGGAAAAGTTGAAATTGAAAATAGAGTTGCTTATATAAATAAAATACTTGATGAGCTAAAAGTAATTTTTGATAATGAAAAACTTAGTCTCGAAAAAAATGATATCGAAATAAGTATTGAAAAAGCAATTGAAGATGCTGATTTTCAAATAATTACAGACCCAAATAGATTAAAACAAATTCTTATAAATCTAATTGGAAATGCGCTTAAATTTATTAACAGAGGATATATTAAAATTGGATATGAAATAAAAAACGATAAGTTTTTACAATTTTTTGTTAAAGATACAGGAATTGGAATTCCTGAAAATAAAATGGAACTTATTTTTAGCAGATTCGGCCAAATTATTGATAAAAAAATTAAAAATCCTGGCGGAACAGGTTTAGGACTTTCAATTACAAAACACCTAATAGACAGATTAGGAGGCGAAATTTGGGTTAAGTCAAAATTGAATTTCGGCACAACATTCTTATTTACAATTCCTTATAAAAAATCAACAGCTAAAAAAAATGTATCTAAACCAATAAAAATTGATTCGAAAAAATTTGAAAATTTGAAAATTCTAGCTGTAGAAGACGATATTATTAACATGCACCTTCTTGAAGATTCATTAAAAATGTTTTCTGATAAAATTGTTTTAGATAAAGCTAAAAATGGTTTTGAAGCTATACAATTGGCCGAAAAAAATAATTATGATTTAATTATTATGGATGTTAGAATGCCTGTTATGGATGGATATGAAGCCACTGAACATATACGTAATAAATTTCCTTTTCCAAAAAATAAAGTGCCAATTTTAGGATTATCTGCTCATGTTATTAAAACTGAAGTTGAAAAAGGGAAAAAAATTGGGATGACAGATTTTTTGTCTAAACCGATTGAATTAAACGTTCTATTAAGTAAAATTGCTCAAATTACAAACTCAAATATCAACTTACCTTCTGATAATGAGCAATTTAAAAAACTTTCTGAAACAGAAAAACAAATTATTATTGATATAAGTTTTTTTCAGAATATGTATAAAGGAGATATTGAAAAAATAAATAAAACTTTACAAACATATTTGTTGCAAATACCTCAACAGCTTAATGAATTAGATGTTAAAAATAAAAATAATGAACTCGAAAATGTTAAATTTATATCACATTCGTTAAAATCAACTTTAAAATATTTGGGAAGACTTGATTTATCAAATATTTCAAAAGATATAGAAATATTAGCAGATAAGAAAAATACTAAAAGACAAATAAACTCAAAAATATTAATTTTGAAAAAGAATTGGCTCGAAATTGAAAAAGAATTAAATAGTTTTATTAATGGATAATCATTTGAAAATCTGTGTATTAATAATTATTTATATAAAATTAGATATATTACAATAACAAATAGTGAAAACTAATTACAATGGAATCCAATTTTGAAAATAAAATAATAATTGTAGCTGAAGATGCCGATATGAATTTTATTTTGATGAAAAAAATTCTGGAACAAACAAAAGCTACAATAATAAGAGCAGTTGATGGCGAAGATTTATTGAAAATAGTTGAAAACCAAAAAAATGTCAATTTAATTTTAATGGATATGAGCATGCCTAAATTAGACGGATTTGAAGCCACAAAAAGATTAAGACAAAAAGGTTGCGAAATACCTATTATTGCTCAAACCGCATTAATGATGAATTACGACAAAGAACAAGCAATTGAAGCTGGTTGTAACGACTTTATTCAAAAACCAATTATAAAAGATAATCTCTTTAGAGTATTAGCTAAGTACTTGTAAAACAGTTACTTAATGTTTTTATAACTGCTTAAAGTAAAATGCTTATAATCAACGATATAACTAATCTTGAATAATTTAAAACCTGTGGTAAAACAAAGCATTAAATCTAAAAAGTCAATTCAACAAATCGATTTTTTATCAAATATTGATTCATATTTTCAAAACAAGCTAAATTTATTTTTCCGGATATTTTTTGCTTTAAGTATATTATTCACAATCTTGCTTTTCAACTTTAGAGTTAGCGTTGGCGGCGACGATGCTGCCTATATAATAAGAGCATCTGATTTTATAAACCATTTTAAATATCCTTCTTTTCAAGGCCCACTTTATCCTTTTGTTTTAAGCATATTAATACTGTTTTTTGGTATTAATATACCTTTATTAAAATTATTATCAGCAATTTTTCTTGCTCTGCATTTATATATTTTGTTTAAAACCTTTAAAATTCGAGTTCCTAATTTTGTCTTGATTTCTTCAATTGCCTTAATATCAATAAATTCGTATTTGGCTTTCTTTGCTAGTCAAACTTATTCCGAAACATTTTTTATGCTTTTGCAGATATTATTTTTTGCATATTTTTTCAAAAATTTTATTACAGATAATATTGAAAATTATAACATTAAAATTCAGATTATCAGATATTTAATTATTGGATTTTTCGTTTTTTTAATGGGAATTACAAAAAGCATTGGTAATATTTCTTTAATCGCTATAATTATATATTTTGTATTTGAAAAAAAATGGAAAGCAATTTCGTATTCAATCGCATCTTTTTCTCTGTTTTTTTCTGTTTGGAAAGCAATAAAAATGATTTTGTGGGGAAATCAAACATCGCAATTTACAGAACAAGCTAAAGTACTTTTTCAAAAACATCCTTACGACCCAAGTCTTGGACAAGAAACATTTTTCGGATTTTTTAACAGACTTATTGATAATTCAAATCTGTATTTTTCAAAGCATTTATATACACTATTTGGCTTAAGACCAGATGTTTGCAGTCCAATTCCTTTTTTAGCAATAATTATTGTAATTGCATTATTAATATCTTTTATTGCCGTTTATAAAAAGAATAAATATTTATTGTTTACCGGAATTTATCTTTTTTTAATGCTAGGTTTTACTTTTGTAATTCTGCAAACTATCTGGGAATCAATTAGATTGATACTTGCTTTTTTTCCGTTTTTTGTATTATTTTTTATTGGCGGATTTTATTATCTTTTTAAAGACATAAATTTAAAAAATTATCAATTTATATTAGTTTTTCTTGTTGCTTTTCTATTTTATTTTTCATTTACAAATTCAATCGAAAAAATTGAAAAACACAAACCAATTTTAAAAGAAAACTTTAAAGGAAATTTGCTTGCAGGTTTAAGTCCTGATTGGGTAAATTATATTAAAATGTGTAAATGGGTTGCCGATAATATTCCTGAAAATGAACGAATTGCATGCCGAAAACCAAATATTTCTTTTATTTATACAAACCGAAGATTTTATGGAATCTATAAAGTAAATTCAGAAAATGCCGACACACTTTTGCAAAATCTTTATAAAAATAATGTTAAATATATAATAATGGCAAGTTTGAGAAAATTTGAAGAGCGAAAATCAGAATACACTATAAATACAATTCAAAGATATTTATACTATATTCAAACTAAATATCCCGAAAAAATTAAGCCGCTTTACCAAATTGGAAACGACGAACCTGCTTATCTTTTTAAAATAAATTAAAAATATACGCAAAAGCTATATTTTTTAACATGCTGATATTTAATACATTATAGCAAATCGCAGCTTTATAAACTCTTTAACTTTATAAACTAAAAACATGAAAATAAAATCAATTATTTTTAAAAGTATACTTATAATTTTTTTGCTGATAAAAACAATTAACATAAGTATTGCTCAAAACAATGAGCTTTTTAACCAAAATAAAACTCTTACATACGAGCAAATAATTCAAGAATATAAAAATCTTGATAAAAAATACGAAAACGCAAAACTTATTGAAGCAGGAATTTCCGATGCAGGAAAACCAATTCATTTGTTTATAATTTCTGATGACAAGGAATTTAATCCTGAACAAATAAAAAAAGACAATAAGCGTATATTGCTGATTAATAATGGAATACATCCTGGTGAATCATGCGGAATTGATGCAAGCATAAAATTTTCAGAAGATTTGCTTTCTGGTAATTTAAATCAAAAAAAATATCTTTCGAATACGGTTATTTGCATAATTCCGGTTTACAATGTTGGCGGCTGCATAAACAGAGGACCATACAGTCGTATGAATCAAATTGGACCGGAGCAGCACGGATTTAGAGGAAATGCAAAAAATCTTGATCTTAATCGCGATTTTATTAAAAGCGATGCCGAAAATTCAAAAACTTTTGCCAAAATTTTTCACATTTGGCAACCAGATGTTTTTGTTGATACACACACTTCAAATGGAGCAGATTATCAGTATGTTATAACACTTATTTCAACTAATACAGATAAATTTCACAAACCATTGGCTAGTTATGTCGATAATAACATTTTACCTTTTCTGTATTCAAAAATGATTGATTACAAATACGAAATGACTCCATATGTTAATCCTGTAAATGAAATTCCCGATAGCGGAATTGTGGGTTTTTTCGATTCGCCAAGATATGCTTCAGGATATACAAGTTTGTTTAATACAATAAGTTTTATTACCGAAACTCATATGCTAAAACCTTATAAAGACAGAGTTTTATCAACATATTATTTTATTTTGGCTATAAATGAGTTTTTAAATAAAAACAATAAGCAAATTGCTGATTTAAAGAAAGATGCAGATGAACAAACATCAAAAAAACATGAATTTACAATAAATTGGAAACTCGATAAAACCCAAATTGACAGTTTGCTTTTTAAAGGTTTTGCAGCAAAATATAAAAAAAGTAACATTACCGGATTTCAAAGGCTTTATTATGACAAAACAGAGCCTTTTGAAAAAAATATTGCTTTCTATAAACATTACAAACCCGAAAAAACAATAAAAAAACCTGAATATTACATTATTTCTCAAGCTTGGCAAAATGCAATTGATAGATTAAAATTAAATAATGTAAAACTAAAAACACTAAAAAAAGACACTTCGATAATGGTTTCTGCATTTATCATTGACGATTTTAAAACAAAAGAAGCATACGAAAATCATTATTTGCATTACGAAGTTAAAACTCATACAGACAAGCAGTTAATCGAATTTTATAAAGGCGATTATATTGTAGAAACAAATCAAAAAGAAAATAATTACATAATAAATACACTTGAACCTGATGCCACAGATTCATATTTTGTGTGGAACTTTTTTGATGCCGTTTTGCAACAAAAAGAATGGTTTTCGGCATATGTTTTTGAAGAAACTGCTGAAAAAATATTGGAAGAGCATCCAGATATAAAAGAAGAATTGGAAAAAGCAAAGCTAAACGATAAAAATTTGGCTGAAAATCATTATTGGCAGCTACTTTTCATTTACAGACGCTCAAAATATTTCGAAAAATCATTTATGAGATATCCAGTTTATAGAATTGAAGAAAAAATTGAACTTTAAAAAATTTGTGTCTTTTTTAATAGCTGCAAGTTTTTAAGATTAAGAAATAAGTAAAAACCCAAAATGAAAAAACTATATTAAGTAAAAGTTAAAATTCACAGTATTAAAGTGTGTAATTTGAAAATTTAGCTTAATTAATGAAATTTAAACTAAGTTTTCATATAAAATTAATTTTATATGTTGTTGATAATAAGCAGTTTGTGATTATTGAAAAAATATTTAGAACAATTTAGTTTAAAATGAATATTTTATTATAATTTTGCTGCGTTCTAAAAATATGAAACAAAATGAAAAAATTATTATTATCTCTGGCTTTTGCCGGAATGTTTGTATTCGTTGCCTGTACTCCTAGTGTTGACGAACAAGCTGAGCAAGCAAAGTTAGATTCTTTAAGACAAGATTCTATCATGCAAGTTCAAGTTGATTCTTTAGCTGCAATCGAAAAAGCTAAAACAGATTCAATTAATGCAGCTGCTGATCAATTAAAAGCTGATTCAATTGCCGTTGAAGAAGCAAAAGCAGTAAAAAAATAATTATAGATTGTTTTTACCAAAATGAGTTTTCTTTTTTTTAAGAATTGATGCTTTTTTGGTTTATTAATCTAAATAATTATTAAAGATTAAAAAATAAATAAAAACCTTCGATTGATTTATTTCATCGAAGGTTTTTTTTATAAATAAAGCATTTATTTTTTATGCAATAAAGCTATATTTTCAACATGTGCTGTTTGCGGAAACATGTCAACAGGTCTGTATTTTACAACTTTATATTTTTCATCAAGTAATTTAATATCACGTGCTTGCGTGGCAGCATTACAACTAACATATACTATTTTTTCAGGTTCTGCAAACAAAATTGCATCAACCACATCTTTATGCATTCCTGCTCTTGGCGGATCAAGAATTATTACATCAGGTTTACCGTTTTCTTTAATAAAATCTTTTGTCATCACATCTTTCATATCGCCTGCATAAAAAGTTGTGTTTTCAATTTCGTTAATTTCAGAATTAACTTTTGCATCTTCAATAGCTTCCGGAACGTACTCAATACCAATAACTTGCTTTGCATTTTTAGCCACAAAATTTGCAATTGTTCCTGTTCCTGTGTATAAATCATAAACAATTTCATCGCCTTTTAAATCAGCATATTCTCTAACTAATGTATATAAACGATATGCTTGTTTTGAATTTGTTTGATAAAAAGATTTAGGACCAATTTTGAATTTTAAATCTTCCATTTTTTCATAAATATGGTCGTTTCCGTGATGTAATTTTACAGGTAAATCAGTTATTGTATCATTTCTTTTTGGATTTATAGCATACATTAAAGAAGTAATTTCAGGAAACTTTTCCTTTATATGATTTAATAATGCTTTTCTTAAATTTATATCATCGTAATGTAAAGATAAAATAACCATTAAATCGCCTGTGGTTGAGCTTCTTATAATTAAATTTCTAAGAAATCCTTTGTTGTTTTTTAAATCAAAAAACTCTAATTTATTTTCAATAGCATATTTCCTTATTTCAAGTCTTATATCGTTTGACGAGTCATTTTGTAAATAGCATGTTTCTATATCAACAATTTTATCAAACATTTTAGGAATGTGAAAACCTAAAGCATCCATTTGTTTTGGAGTTTCATCAGAAATTTCTTCTTTAGTAAGCCATCTTTTGTTCGAAAAAGTGTATTCAAGTTTATTTCTGTAATAAAATTCTTCATTAGATTCAAGAATTTTTTCGGCTTCCGGTAGCTCAATTCCGCCAATATGCGTTAATTGATCAACAACTTGTTTGTGTTTATATTCTATTTGTTTTTGATAAGGAAGGCTTTGCCATTTGCAGCCGCCACAAACGCCAAAATGCGAACATTTAGCATCTATTCGCACATCCGAAAGTTTATGAAACTTTACAGGATAAGCTTCCATAAAGCTTTTTTTCTTTCTATCAACCTGAATATCAACAATATCGCCAGGAATACAATCTTTTACAAATACTATTATTTCTCTTTCATCGTCGCCAATTTTTAGTTTTGCAATAGCTTTTCCTTCTGCTGCTAAATCTATAATTTCAACATTCTCGTATCTTGGTAATCTTTTTCTGTTTGTACGTCTCAAAGCTTTATTTTATTAAATTAAAAATGCAAAACTCAAATAAATTTTATTATCTGGCAAATTTATATTGAATTGTTTAAGAAGTTATAAAGTTTTAAAGTTAATTATGTTTGGAAAACTAAACATAAATATCTGTATATTAGATTATTAATCTTAAATAATTTGAGTTATTTAATAATAAGAAAAATATCTTTAAATCCTTATAAATGGTTGATTTAATAATTATTTATACTTTTGAAACTGAAAAAAGCTAAAAATTATGCATTTATTTGATTTTTTAAAAGATTTATATTTAGAACTAGGACTTTCTGATATTTATGCAGAAATTTTAAAAAGTATTACTCTGTTTTTATTTATTTTTATTTTTGCTTCAATAATTAATTTAATAGTTAAAAAGTATGTTATTTGGCTAATTAAAAAAATTGCCAAAAAAACTACTCTTAAATTTGACGATATAATCGTAAATCAGAAACTTATACTATATATTACACATCTAGTTCCTGCTGCAATTATACATTTGTTAATAAAATTTGTATTTAATCCTGATGTAAAGTATCCTTTTGATTATCAGAGTATTCTGGATATTGTTGATAATTTAATTTTATTATATGTTTTAATAATTTTATGGATGGTTGTTTTTGCAGCTATAAATGCATTTCACACATTATTTAAAACATGGGCAATTTCTGAACGTGTTGATATCAAAGGTTTTTTGCAATTAATAAAAGTGCTAGTATCTATTGTTTTTATAATAATGCTTGTTTCTGTTATTGTAGATAAAAAACCCGGAGCTATATTAGCTGCTTTTGGCGCTGTAGCTGCTGCATTAATTTTTGTTTTTAAAGATACATTGCTTGGTTTTGTTGCCGGAATTCAAATTGCGGCAAATAAAATGCTTAAACCCGGCGATTGGATTTCAATGCCTGATATGAATGCAGATGGAACAGTTTTGGAAATTGGCTTAACAACTGTTAAAATTCAGAATTGGGATAAAACAATCAGTACAGTTCCAACTTATTCTCTTGTAAATCAGTCTTTTGCAAATTGGAAAGGCATGGAAGAATCAGGCGGAAGACGATTTAAAAAGTCTATATTTATTGATGTTAATTCAATAAAATTTTGTGATGAAAAAATGATAGATAAATTAAAGAAATTTTATCTTTTAAGAAATTATATAGAATCTAAACAGCTAGAAATCAGCGAATATAATAAATCAAAGGCAGTTAGTGAGGAAACTATATTTAATTCAAGAAGATTAACTAATATTGGCACTTTCAGAAAATATATCGAATTTTATCTTAAAGAAAATAAATTTACAAAAAAAGATTTTACAATTTTGGTTCGTCAGTTACAAGTAACACCAAATGGCTTGCCTTTAGAGATTTACGTTTTTTTAACAGAGCAAAAATGGATAGAATACGAAGAAATTCAATCAGATATTTTTGATTACATTTTCTCTGTTATTCACGAGTTTGATTTAAAACTTTTTCAAAATCCAACAGGATTTGATTTTAGGAATTTCACAAATAAAACATAAAATATATGGATTTTAAAAAATTTGACTTTTTTCAGTTTTTAGGCTGGTTTGGAAATATAATTTTAAGTATCGGTGTAATTCCTCAGGTTTATCAAACTTTTATAACTCACGATGTTGACAGCTTTTCGTGGTCGTTTTTATTAATGTGGGCTTTTGGCGTATTTTTTACTTTTATTTATATTATAAGCGATAATTATAAAGTAAAAAAATTCCAATGGCCATTGCTTTTGAATTATTTTGTGAATATAATTGCAACTTTTTATTTAGTTATAGCTAAGTTTTTGTATAGTTAGTTATGGTTTTAGTATAAATACTAAAGGATATTTTAAATGACTGTATTGCTTAATTCTCGCAAGTAATTAGTATACTGGTAATTAGTAATTAAGAATATTAGTAGTTCATTTAATTACTATTTATCTGCAAATTAATGAAAACAAATAATTATTAGTATCAAAGTGTATTAAAACATAGTAATTTCTAATTGTAAGTTGTTGATAGTTAGTTGTTTAGTCTTTTTTCTTATTCAATTGTAACTGTTTTAATTTGTTTAACAATTCAATTTCTTCGTTATTTAAATTTTCCGGCAATTTGTATTTAACAGTTAAATATAAATCACCAAAAATATTCGGATTTTTATAATTAGGCATACCTTTTCCTTTAATTCTTAAACTTGAACCATAATTAATTCCTTTCGGGATATTTAAAATAATTTCGCCATGAAAAGTAGATAACTTTATTTTGCCACCTAAAATTACAGTATAAATATTTACATTAATATCACGGTATAAATCATCTTTTTTGCGTTCAAATAAATGATTTATAATTTCAATTTTTATATATAAATTTCCTCTGTTACTTCCTAATTCACCATAATCACCTTTTTCTACAACTTTTATAATATGATTGTGTTTTACACCGGGCTTTATATTAATTCTTAACTTCTCGCCTAAAACAGTAATAATTCTACTACTACCTAAAAAAGCTTCTTCTAAATCAATAGATATTTTTTTCTTAATATCTTTACCTTCATATAAAATTGAAAATTTATTGTCCTTTTTTCTTTTGCCAAAAAAATATTGGAAAAATGATGAAAATACAGATTCATTTTCAAAATCAGATAAATTAGAGTTATATTCTTGATAATTAGAAGATTGATTATAATTGTACGTTTTATAATTTTGGTTTTTTGTGTATGTTTTCTGATTAATTAATTCATCATAAGTTTTTCTTTTTTCAGTATCGTTTAATACTTCATAAGCTTCTTTTATTTTTATAAACTTTTCATTTGTATTTGGGTCAGTAATATTTTTGTCGGGATGATATTTTAACGCAAGTTTTCTGTATGCAGATTTAATCTCTGATTTTGTAGCAGTTTTATTAATACCAAGTATTTTATAATAGTCTTGAAATAGCATTAAAGTATATTAAAATAAATAAATATTAAATAAATGTACAAATTATAATAGTTAATCTGCCATTTTAAATATTAAAACTTAAGTGCTATAAAAATTTATATAATATCATATTAAATATTTGTTTATCTTTGAAATTTATAATTAGATTGCTAAATTTGCTTATAGTTTTTAAAAAAAGCATATCTAATTTTTACAGATTAATAAAATATTTATGGATTTAAAATATCAAATAGACGAATTAGATAAAAAAATATTGACTATTGTTGCTAAAAATGCAAGAGTTCCATATTTAGAAGTAGCTCGAGAATGTAATGTTTCTGGCGCAGCAATTCATCAAAGAATGCAGCGTTTATTTGATAATGGAATAATTAAAGGTTCTGAATTAATTATTGACACAAAAAAAATTGGATACACAACTTGCTCTTTTGTTGGTGTTTATCTCGAAAAGGCAGCTTTGTATAAAGATGTTATGAATTGTCTGGAAAAAATACCCGAAATTGTTGAATGCCATTATACAACAGGTGCTTATTCAATCTTTGTGAAAATAATTACACGCGATAATGACCATTTAAAAGAAATTATTGCAGATAAACTTCAGGTTATTACTGGAATAGAACGAACAGAATCTTTTATATCTCTTGAAGAAAGAATTAAAAGACAAGTGCCTATTCTATAAATATTATCTTTTATTATTCAAGAAAACTTATAGTTGGTTAAAAAAATCTTTTGAGATATTTAAAATTTTTATATTATTTGCAAATTTTATAAAGAAGAAACTTAAGGTTTAATTTTTTTAAGTTTCCCATTTATATAATTATTTTTTTTATGATTTTTTTTAATTCCATTATTAAAAAGATTGAAAAATTTGCTTTCTCTGGTACCGAAGGTTTCACTTCTTTTTCTGATATCCGATATATAAAACTGGTAAATTATGGATGTTTAATTTCAACAGCAACATTATTATTTTTTAATTTAACGTATGCTATTGCTGATTTTCAAGAATTGTGGCCTTTAATAATAGTTTACGATATTGCTATCCCTTTTGTTTTTATTTCATTTTATTTAAACAAGAATCATCATCATAATCAAGCAAAATTATTACTAAATTTTAGTATTATTATTCCAACCTTTATCGGAACTGCTTTTTTTCTGGCGCAGAAACAGGAATTCATGTTTATTTTTTAATGTATTCAATTATTCCAATTGTTTTTTGGTCATTAAAACAGCTTGAATATATAATTTTTTTATTTTTTATTAATCTTTTTGCTTTTTATTATGTCGAATTTTATTCAACAGCCGATAATGTATTTTTTAAATTTCCTGAAAATACACTCCTCTTTTTTAATACATTTTCAATTATATTAAGTTTTGTAACAATAGTATTAGTTATTCTATTATTTCAAAGTCAGGTTGAAAAAAATGAAAAATTGTTGCAAAATAAATCAAATGCACTAAAAGAAATAAATAGTGATTTGATGTCAAAAAATGAGGAAATATTATTACAAAATGAAGAAATTCTTGAACAAAAGGATAAGTTAGAAAAGATAAACCACACAAAAGAAAAGTTTTTTTCAATTATTGCTCACGATTTAAAAAGCCCATTTAATGCAATTCTTGGATTTACAGAATTGTTATTGACAGACAAAATAATTGAAAACTCAGAAAAAAATAAACTAATTAACATAATTAATTTTACTGCAGAACAAACATTGCAGCTTTTAGAAAACTTATTGTTGTGGTCGAAACTTGAAAGTGGTGAAATTCATTTTGAAGCCAAAATAGTAAACATTAACGATTTAATTTTAAATGATTATTCACTATTTAAAAACATTGCCGAAAATAAAGAACTAAATATAAAATTTGATATGGAAGATAATCTGCAAGCAAAACTAGATAAAAATATGTTTTCAACAATTATCAGAAATTTAATTTCAAATGCAATAAAATTTACAAATAAAAATGGAAAAATTATTATAAAAAGTTTAAGAAATTCTGATAATAAAATAATTGTATCTGTTGCTGATAATGGAGTAGGAATGGATCAAGATAAAATTACTCAACTTATTGATAATGATTATATTAGTTCTACGCTTGGCACAGAAAAAGAAAAAGGAACAGGCTTAGGATTAAAAATTTGTAAAGAATTTGCTGCAAAAAACAACGCAGAACTTAGTATTGAAAGCGTTTTAAATAAAGGCAGTGTTTTTAGTCTGATAATTAATCCAGGTTAATCTCTTAAAACGAAAAAAGATAG
>JAFGWC010000070.1 GCA_016937695.1 Bacteroidales bacterium | reverse complement strand
TATTATTATTATTATTTATTTTTTGAGCAGTGTTTATATCCAAATTATTTGTAGAATAGAATAATATGCTTAAAATTAAAGCTGTTGAAAATGCAATATAATAGATGTTTATTTTTGATAAATTAAATTTAAAGAACTGATTGACATTCAGCTTTTTATTAATTTTATTCCATACATTTAACGAAGGTTTTATTTTATAATCATTAAATGATTTTTGGAATAATTCTTCAATATTTAAATTTGCTTTGCTCATTATACTTTTACTTTTTAAACATCTTTTAGGCTAAATATGTTTTAATATTTATTTTCGGTTTCTTTAATTTCAATTGCAATTTTACTAAAACTGTCTAATTTTTTTCTTATTAATTTTTTAGCTCTAGAATATTGCGATTTTGATGTATTTATATCTATTTCTAAAAGTTTTGCTATTTCTTTATGTTTATACCCTTCAATTGCATATAAGTTAAAAACTAACTTGTAACCCTCTGGTAATGAATGTATTATCTTGCTAAGTTCCTCTGGTGTATAATCAGATTCGTTATAAGTTTTGTTTTCAAATTTTAGCTCTTGTACTTCGTTAATATCATAATGGTTTTTATTATATTTCGAACTTTTATGATAGTTAGTTATTGCTGTATTTACAAAAACTTTTTTCATCCACCCTTCAAAAGAGCCTCTTCCCTCAAATTCGCTTATTTTTAAAAATATTTTCAAAAAGCCTTCTTGCAGAATATCTTCAGCTTCGGAACGTTCAAAAACATACCGAGCACATATACCAAGCATTTGTGCAGCATATTTGTCGTATAAAACTTTTTGTGCTGTTCTGTCTTGATTTTTGCATCTCTCAATTAATTGTTCTTCGCTTAACATATTCTTCTTGACAGTATGACTAATGAATTAAATTAAAGGTTGCATTTTATTTTATTCAAAATTATGCTTTTTTTATTTTTATGAGCTTTTATAATGTTTATTGATTGTAGATTATAGTTTAAGTAATTGACTATATTATAATTTGATAAATTTATTAGAATTTATTGTTGCGATTTGTAAATTTGGAAACTTTAGTTTTTCTTTTTATATGAAAATAAACATGTAATGCTTAGAATATCAATGATATATCTTAAATGTAATTTTTTCTTGTTAATCTATTATTTTAATTATTAGTTCTTCAATTTCTCTTTTTGGTACGTGATGAGCTTCATTTTCATCGCGCCAATATTTAATATCATTATTTTTAACTCTTTCTATTATAATTTCTTCTTTAGGTTTTCCAAGAGCAATAACTAGTAATATTTCCAAATCATCAGAAATGTTTAAAATTTCTTTTATTTTATTTTTTTTTATTGCAGCAATAATGCAGCCGCCAAGTTCTTTTTCTATAGCACCAAGTAAAATTGATTGAGAAACTATTCCGGAAGCGGTATAAATAAAATCTCTTTCAAAATTATCACTTAAATTTTTATCGCCTAAAATTATTATATATGCCGATGGTCTTTCACCTTTTTCAGGACCATTCCAATCGGTAATATATCCTGCCCAAGCTAGTTGCTCAAAAATATTATTATTCGTTTTTTTATTGTTTGAAATAATAAATTTAAGAGCTTGCAAATTTCTTGGCGATGGCGATAATTTTGCTAGTTCTATTAATTCTTTTAAAGTATTGATGTTTATTTCTGCTTCGTAAAATTTTCTGTAGCTTCTGTTTAATTTAATTAAGTCTTTTAGCATTTTGTTATAAGTCTTTAATTAATCTTTTTGAATAATTTATGTCAATTAGTTTTTCAAATTCTTCTGTTGTTCTTGTAATGCTTTCAAAATCAATGTCTTGGTATACCATTAGATTATTGTCGCCTAATTGATTCATTTTTAATATTACTTCAGCCAAGTTTAAATTTGCAATATCTTTAGCAGGGTGAAAACAAATACCTTTTTTATCATCCATAATTTTTGAAATTATAGAAATTTCGTTTAATTCATTTGTTATATGATTTACATAGTTTATCGGAATTTTCATTTCTTTAGAAAGTTCTTCTATTGTTGGTGGTTTTTCTTCATTTTTAAAATCATCTACAATTTTTTTCAAAATCAATAAATTTAAAATTCTTTTTTTTGATATACTTAAAAGATTATATTCTTTTTTATGACCATAAAGATTAAGATTTTCTATTGCTGTTGCTATTTCTGCACCAAAAAGAACAACAAGCCAGCTTAATTGCATCCAAATTAAAAATAATGGGAGAGCTGCAAAACTACCATAAATTGTATTATATCTCGAAAATCCGATTTGTAAATTGATGTAATAGAACTGAATTAGTTGATAAACAGTTCCTGCAATTAATCCTGCAATAAATGCATGTGAGAATTTTACTTTTTTATTTGGCAATATTATAAAAACCAGTGTAAATAAAAGCCAAATTACAACATAAGGGAGTAGTTTTATTGAAAAAACCAGAAATGGAGTGAAGATTTTAAAAGATTCAGTATCATTTAAAAAATCTCGGAGAATTGTTGTAATATATACATTGGCTGTTCCTGAAACGATAATTAGTACAGGTGCTATAAGCACAATTGCCAGATAATCAGTAAATTTTCTTATAAAAGATCTTGATTTTGCAATTTTCCAAATTATATTAAAAGAGTTTTCTATTTGCTGAAATAATCTAATCACAGTGTAGAATAAAAATACTACACTTATAACTGCCAATATTCCTCCTTTTGTGGAATTAAGCATTGATTTTGAAAAATCAAGTAAATATACTGTTACTTCTTTTTGGGCCATTAATGCTTCTTGTATTTGCTCTTCTAACAAACTTTCTAATCCAAATCCTTTTGATATTGCAAAAGCTACAGCTAATACCGGAACTATTGATAATAAAGAAAAATATGTAAGTGCAGATGCTCGCATTGGTATTTTATCTTCATTATAACCTTTTATCGACAGTATAATTACTTTATAAAGATTAACCGTATATTTAACAAATACATTTGAATTGTTTGTATCTATTTCCCAAATTCGATTTTTAAAAAATCCGATAAAGTTTTTAAGTGTGGTTTTCATGGAGGCAGTTTTTCGCTTTTGCTTGATTTATAAGATTTAAAAAGGCAAATATGGTTTAATTAATAATTAAGCCACATTTGCCTGTAAAATTTAGATTTATGTAATTGCTATTTAGCAAATTCAATAATTTTATTTGAATATTCACTTAATAAAAGTGCTAATGAATTCAAAGAACCTTCTAATTCATTTAAGTCAAGATTTTCTAATTGTAAAGTATCTCTAAATAACACTTTTTTTCCGCTTTCGTCAAGTGTAAAAGCACCATGTATAATGTCCTGATTTTTAATTAATAACTCTTTATAAATATTTGGATTATCTGATTTTATTTCAAATAAGAACTGTTGTAAAATTAATATCGGATCGGAACAAAAAACAAACATATTGCTAATGCCTTCGTCTTCTTTATTAATTACCAAAACACCTTCGTTTTCATCTTCGGTTGTTATTGAATATCTTAACTCAATAATGTAGTTTTTTACTTTAGAGAAGCTATTTTCCATAATTTTTATAGTTTTAGATTATAATTTATTCTTTTATTTTACCAAAGATAATAAAATAAATTAGCTCAAGCAGTTAAATAATTGTAAAAAAATCACGTTTTTTTATCTTTATTAGTAATTTTTTTAATAACCTGACTATATAATGAATCTAAAGGCTTTATAAATAATTCATATTATAAGTATTTTTTTTATTTGTATTTTTAATCTGTTATGATAAAAAAGCTTTTTTCTATATCAATTTCTTTTGTTTATCTTATTATTACAATAGGCATAACATTTAATGTACATTATTGCAATGGAAAAGTTAATTCTATTTCCTTTTTTGAAAATAATGATATTTGCTGTTGTGAAAGTGATATAGATGCAAGTTGCAATATATCAGGTGATTGCTGTAAAAATGAATATTATTTGTTTCAATTTTTACCTGAAAATCAGCTTCTTAGTTTTAATTTAATATCTTTTAATAATACTTTTTCTATTTTAAAGCAAAATCTCACAATTATTTGTTTAGAATCTGATAAGAATAATGATATTTTTACTAATAATATTGATTTATCAGACTTTAAGTTAATTGATAAATTTATACAAAATTGCTCTCTTCTATATTACGGTTAAATTTTAATTAAATATTATTTTGTTTGATTTAATTAACAGATTATCAGTTGATTAAATAAGCTTTGTTTTATTTGCATTTGTGCAGGTAAAATTAAAATTTTTAGTATCTAATTAAAATTTAACAATCATGAAAAAGAAATATGCATTAAAAATAATAAAAGTCTTTTATAAAAATATTGGCTTTTACACAATATTATTTGGTTTATTTTTATTTACACCGAATAATTTATTTGCTCAGCAGAATTATGAATTTATTAAAGGAAATGTTAAAGGTGCTGACGAACATGAGCATTATGTTCCGCTTGTTGGAGCTAATGTTTATTGGGCAGATACTCAAATAGGAGAAATTACTGATGAAAAAGGAAATTTTAGAATTTCAAATTTAAATAACTATAAGTTGCTTGTTATAAGCTTTATAGGATATGTAAACGACACTTTAAATGTTGAAGGAAAAAGCGAGATTAGCGTAAAACTAAATTCATCTATTGAATTGAATGATGTAAATATAGTTTACAGAAAAAAAAGTTCAGAAACCGATTTTATAAATCCAATATCTGTAACTAATATTGGCGAAAAAGAACTTCACAAAGCAGCTTGTTGTAATTTAAGTGAAAGTTTTGAAACAAGCCCTGCTGTTGATGTTTCGTTTACAGATGCTGTTACCGGAACCAAACAAATAATGATGTTGGGACTTGCCGGAAAATACACTCAAATAACTCGCGAAAATATGCCTGACATTAGAGGTTTTTCATCTATTTCTGGTTTAACATATATTCCGGGAACTTGGGTTGAACAAATTCAACTTATTAAAGGAACAGGCTCTGTATTAAATGGTTACGAGAGTTTGGCCGGACAAATTAATGTTGAATTAAGAAAACCGGATAAAATGGAAAAGCTTTATATAAACGCTTATGTAAACGAAAATGGCAGAATTGAGACAAATGCACACATAAAGTTTGATGTTTCTGAGCATTTAAAATCAGCTTTGTTAATTCACGCAAGTAAAAATTCAGTTAAATACGATAGAAACAACGATGGTTTTTTAGATAATCCATTAACAAATCAATTTGTTATTTTAAATAGATGGGAGTTGCTTAACGATTACGGAATTCATGCAGAAGCAGGAGCTAAAGCAACTTATATCGACAATATTGGCGGGCAAAAAGATTTTAATTTAAATACAAACGAAAACATTACAGATATTTGGGGTATGCATTTGATAATGAGAAGGATAGAGGCGTGGACTAAAATTGGTAAAGTAAGCTCCGAAAAGCCTTATCAAAGCATAGCTTTGCAATTATCCGGCTCGCTGCATAATCAAAATTCTTTTTTCGGATTAAATAATTATGATGCATCACAAAACTCATTTTACGCAAATTTTATTTATCAAAGTATTTTAGGAAATACTAATAATAAATTTAAAACAGGTTTAAGTTTTCAGTTTGATGATTTTAAAGAAGAATTTAATTTGGTAAACTATAATAGAATAGAAAATGTGCCCGGAGTATTTTTTGAATATACGTTTAATTATACCGAAAAGTTCAATTTAGTTGCCGGATTAAGAGCAGATTATCATAATATTTTTGGTGTTTTTGTTACTCCAAGATTACATATCCGATATGCTTTATCTGAAAAAGATATTTTAAGATTTTCTTTTGGTAGAGCTCAACGAACTACAAATATTTTTTCTGAAAATAATGCATTAATGGCTAGTTCGCGAGAATTTGTAATTTTAGTTGAAGATGATAAAAAACCATATGGTTTAGATGTTGAAACTGCTTGGAATTACGGAATTAATTATACTAAATATTTTAAAATAAACAGAAGAGAAGCTATAATTACTTTTGATTTCTACAGAACAGATTTTGTTAATCAAGTTGTGCTTGATTTAGATCAAAATCCGCAACAGGCAATTTTTTATAATTTAAAAGGAAAATCTTATTCTAATAGCTTTCAAACGCAATTAGATTACGAATTATTTGAAAGGTTTGATTTAAGACTTGCTTACAGATGGTATGATGTAAAAGTTGATTATAATGGTAAATTGCTTGAAAAACCTTTAGTTTCAGAACATCGTACATTCTTTAATATTGCATATGAAACTAAAAACAAATGGAAATTTGATTATACTTTTAATTTACAAGGTAGTAAGCGTATCCCAAATACTAGCTCAAATCCTGTTGAATATAGACTTGATGAAAAATCGCCAAGGTTTAATACAATGAATGCTCAAATAAGTAAATCGTGGAAAAATAGATTCGATATTTATTTAGGTGTTGAAAATTTATTGGATTTCACTCAGAAAAATCCGATAATTGCCAGTAATCAGGCATTTAGTCCTTATTTCGACAGTTCGCTTATTTGGGGACCAATATTTGGGCGGAGCTTTTATTTAGGAATAAGATTTAAAATTTTGTAATTGTATATTTGTTCTTTTAAGCTCTTTCGGAACTTTGGTTATGAAAGAGCTTTTTATATTAATTGGATTTGAATTACTTTGCTCCATAAGGCTTGAAAGTTTTTTAAAACTTATATTTTAAAAAGAAATTTATTAAAATTGAGTGAAATTGAATTGTGTAATCTTCTTCATAATTAATTGCGTCTGAATCATTAACAACAAACATTCCGGTACAGAATCTATTTCCTTGATAACCAGCAATTAATTTAAGGTTAATCTTTATTGAATAAATATTATTTATTTCAATGTCTGATTTACTGATAGGATATCCCAAGCCAACACTTAAGCTTTGATTCATGTAATACTTTGATGTGTGAAATTTTAATAACATTCCTGCAGAAGCACTTAAACAGTATGTGTCGAAATTTTTTAATTCGTTAAAACTTGGCAATTTTAATTCCTCACTCAGAGGAATAAGGTTTTGAGATGATTTAATTTTTCTATGAGAGACACTTCCCATAGCGAAGAATATAAATGAAAATTTTTTATTATTTGAAATTGCAGATATTAAGTCAGAAATATTATTACTTCCACCTAATTTAAAATATTGGTTTACTGTCCATGTCTGTGTTTGCATGTCAGGTAAAAGTGCTTCATCAGATATAAGTATTTCATCAATATAATAACCCTTGAAATTTTGAAAATATATATCAGTACCTATTTTTTTGAAGTAATAAAATCCTTGAAAATCAAAATATTTCGTAGTAACATTATATAAAGTGTCCATTCTGCCAGATCCAAATCCAAAAGTTAATCCTAAATTTTTGTATTGAAGGCCCAATTTAAATACAAGTGAATTGTTTGGCGAATACTTTAATTCGGAACTATTATTATATAAACTAAGTCCTAAAATAGGAAATTCTAATTGAGCGGTTGCATTAAATGATAAAGTATCAGATGCGTATATGTCTGATTTACAAAGAATTGCGAAAACAATAAAACAAAAAAAAGTTTTTTTCATAATTAATAGATTTGTGATTATAAATTTCTTTGACACATCAGAATACACACAATATCTTATATTTACAAAGTACTTATTTCAAATTTACGAATATAATTAATTAGACTGCTCTGATTTTACAAGCAAAATTTTAAAAAAATGTTTTTTAATTTTAGAT
This sequence comes from Bacteroidales bacterium, assembly GCA_016937695.1. Classification (GTDB taxonomy): domain Bacteria; phylum Bacteroidota; class Bacteroidia; order Bacteroidales; family NBLH01; genus NBLH01. The sequence continues at coordinate 37,555 of JAFGWC010000070.1, read as the reverse complement.
ATATTAATTTTATACAAGCAACATACTTTAAAATTATTTTATCAAAATTAGAAGTTTTTGGGCAAAAGTTACTGGTTTAGGCCTGATTCTTTGTAAAGAATTTGTTGAAAAAAACAAAGGATTTATAGAAGTAAAAAGCACTTTAGGCGAAGGCAGCACATTTCAATTTACTTTGCCACAAAATAAAATATAAATTGATACTAAATGTTTATTTAATTAATGTCTTGATAATCAGTGATTTGCATGCGAAGCAACAAGTTAAATCTTAATATCAAATTAAGATTTAATTAAATTATTTATTGCTTTTATTATATGGATTCAAATTTTAATAAATATTCATATATTGTACTCAAAATATCAATTAAAAACCATGTTCGACGCACTCGCTAATATCGATGAAGTAAGATTAAATTTTAGTCCGGAAGGTTTATTATTTATGAATATTACACTTGCATTTATTATGTTTGGTGTAGCCTTGGAAATCAAAACAGAAAATTTTTTAAAGATATTTTATAATCCAAAATCAGCAATACTTGGAGTAATTTCTCAGGTTTTAATATTGCCAGGATTAACATTTATGATAATTTTAATTATTAATCCACCTTCATCCATCGCAATGGGAATGATTTTAATTGCAGCTTGTCCTGGTGGAAATGTTTCTAATTTTGTATCTGCTTTAGCTCGTGGAAATGTTGCTTTATCGGTAAGTTTAACAGCATTTTCTACATTAAGTGCAACTTTAATTACGCCTGCAAATTTTGCATTTTGGGGAAGCATGTATGTTCGTTATTATCAGAATGTTAATCATTTAAATATTCCAATCGAAATTGATTTTTTACAGATGTTTCAAACCGTTTTTTTACTTTTAGGCTTACCTTTAATTTTAGGAATGTGGTTTTCAAATAAATTTCCTAAAATTACCAAGCGGATTTTAAAAACTGTTAAAATTAGTTCAATTGTTGTTTACATGATTTTTATATTTGGAGCAATATTCGCAAATTTGGAGTTTATTCCAACATATGTTTTACCAATTGCCATTGTTACATTGTTATTTAATTCTCAAACTTTATTAACAGGTTATATTATTTCTACAATTGGAAAAATTTCCAGAATCGACAGAAGAACAATAAGTATTGAAACCGGAATTCAAAATTCAGGACTTGCATTAGTGTTGATTTTTAACCCAAAACTTTTTAATGGAAACGGTGGAATGGCTTTTATGGCTGCTTGGTGGGGTATTTGGCAGATGTTATCAGGAATAGGCTTGGCATTAATATTATCCAGAATTAAAATTCCTGTGCTTGCAGAAGCAAAAGTTCCCATTACTAAAATTTCTGACTAGTGTATTTTTAAAATTAAGCTTAAAACTCTAAACTTTTAAGTTTAATAATTCTATCTGAAGGATTTTCTGATTTAAAAATATAGCTTCCGGCAACCAGAACATTAACTCCTGCATCAACCAATTTTGCAGCATTTGTATTATCAACTCCGCCATCAACTTCAATTAAAGCATTTGATTTTGTTTCAATAATCAGTTTTTTTAACTGCTTTATTTTTTTGTACGAATTTTCAATAAATGTTTGTCCGCCAAAACCTGGATTTACTGACATAATTAGCACTAAATCAAGCTCTTGTATAATATCTTCCAATACATTTACAGGTGTGTGAGGATTTAGAGAAACTCCTGCCTGCATATCTGCTAATTTAATTTCCTGAATTGTTCTGTGCAAATGTGTACATGCCTCATAATGAACGGTTAATATATCTGCTCCGGCTTTTTTAAAATCTTTAATATATTTTTCGGGCTGAATAATCATTAAATGAACATCCAGTGGTTTTTTTGCATGTTTTTTTATGTACGAAATAACAGGCATTCCAAAAGTAATGTTTGGAACAAAAACACCATCCATAATATCAAGATGAAACCAATCTGCTTGATTATTGTTCAAAATATTTATTTCTTTTTCAAGATTGCCAAAATCGGCCGATAAAAATGATGGTGAAATTAAATGTGCCATAATAAATAAAGATAAAAGACAAAAGTTAAAAGTTATATGCTAAAGGTTTAATTTATAAAGTTTTAATGAAAAAAAATCAACCCTAACAGTATACAAAAATAAATAATTTAATTGTTTAGAGATTTAACAATTTTTAGTTTTTAATTTTATTGTTCATTTTCATCGCTCTGGGTTTCTTCTTTTTCAATTATAATTGGTTCTTGCTCTTCATTATGTCTGCGTTTTCTTAAAATAACACGTAAAGCCTGAACTGCTTTTTCAAGACTGACAACAAAATCTTGCGAATGCTTAGTTTCAACAATATTTGTAATAACTTTTAGCGATTCGCTCGACATATTTGTAACTTTAAAAATTGTGGCTGTTAATTTATCTGCATTAAGCTTATTTCCTTCTTCGTCAACATATTCTTTATCAACAAGATAACGTTCAATTGGTTTAATATCGTTTTTAACAGAAGAAATATCTTCATAAAAAAATTCGTTTGATTTTTCGTTTATAATCCTATTATTCAACCAATCGTATGTGCAAGTATAAAAGCTAATGTAATTTTCTGTTAAAGCCAAAACCTGAACATTCCAAATAGTATATGCAAACTCACCAGAATCATTCATTCGCCTCATAATCAAACTATTATCAACTCCTGGAATTTGCCAATAAATTGGATATGGCACAATTAAGAAATTTTCTGGTTTTAAGGTTTTCATATTTAAACGAAGCTTTTGAATTGCTGTTTGTTTAATAACTTCGTTCAAATCTTCAATAAACCAGTTGTTAATTTGCTTATCAGCAGGCCTTTCTTTGTATAGTTTTAAATCTCTAAAATATGGCGTAATCCATAAAATAAAAAGAGTTAAACCTAATAAAATTAAAATTGTGCCTGCAATTATTGTATTTTCGAAATAATAAATTATAAATGAGCCAAATAGCATCATTCCAAGACTTATGCGAATAATATTCGAAAATGATGGATATTGAGCATTATAAACAAGAAAATATTTTTTCATTAATCCTGAACGAACATCTGATCTCATATTATTTAAATTGTTAAATTGCTAGATTATTAAATTGCTAAATTATTGTATTATAACAATTTAGCAATAAAACATTTATCAATTAATTTTACTTCAAATCAATGTTATAAACTGTCAGGTTTTAAAAACGCTGTCAGGTCAATTCTTAATTTTATATTTGTAATTAAAAATCTACTTTAAATTTTTTATTTGTTCTTCTAAAGAAACTATTTTAGATTCAGCTTCTGCTTGTTTACTTTTTTCAATAGCCACAACACTTTCAGGGGCATTGTTTACAAACCTCTCATTACTAAGCTTTTTCATTACTGATTGTAAAAATCCATTTGTATAATCAAGCTCTTTTTGAAGCTTTTTAATCTCTTCTTCTTTATTTATAAGATTTCCAAGAGGTACATAATATTCGTTACCTTTTATAATAAAACTTGCCGCGCCATCAACTTTATTATCAACAACTTCTATGCTTTCAACGCCTGCTAGTTTCATAACAATTGAATCAGCATAATTATTATAATTTTCGCTATTCGGATTAACTTTTAAACTAACATTTTCCCTTTGCGGGATATTTTTTTCTTTTTTAATATTTCTGATTGAAGAAATAATTTCTTTAACCATTTCGCAATTATTTAACAAATCTTCATCGTAATTTGAAATTGAAGGAATTTGCTCAGTTACAATGCTTTCGCCATTTTTTCTTTCACTTATTAATTGCCAGATTTCCTCAGTAATAAAAGGCATAAAAGGATGAAGTACTCGAAGTATTTTATCAAAAAACTCTAATGTTTTATTATAAGTTAAAGCATCAATTGGTTGCTGATAAGCAGGTTTTATCATTTCGAGATACCATGCAGAAAATTCGTCCCAGAAAAATTTGTAAACAGTCATTACTGCTTCTGAAATTCTAAATTCAACAAACTGATTATCAAGAACTTCAAGCATTTTAGAGAATTTGTTTTCAAACCACTTAATTGCTCTTACAGATGCTTCGGGTTGAGGAATTTTTTCATCAACAGGCCATTGATTAACCAGTCTGAATGCATTCCAAATTTTATTCGAAAAATTTCTTCCTTGTTCGGGCAATTTATCATCATAAAGTAAATCTCCACCCGCCGGTGAACAAAGTAACATTCCAATTCTAACACCATCTGCACCATATTTTTCAATAAGTTTTAATGGATCTGGTGAATTTCCAAGTTGTTTCGACATTTTACGGCCTTGTTTATCTCTAACCATTCCGGTAAAATAAACATTTTTAAAAGGCGATTCTTTTCTGTATTCATAACCCGAAATAATCATTCTTGCAATCCAGAAAAATATAATATCGTGGCCTGTAACTATGTCATTTGTAGGATAATAGTATTTTATTTCTTCATTATCAGGCTCATTAATTCCGTTAAAAACAGAAATTGGCCAAAGCCACGATGAAAACCATGTGTCTAAAACATCTTCATCTTGCTTTAAATCAGATAATTGCAGGTTTTTATTTCCTGTTTTTTCTTTTGCTAATTCAAGAGCTTTTTCAATATTTTCTGCAACAACAAATTCGTTACTATTTGGCAGATAAAAAGCCGGAATTCTTTGTCCCCACCACAATTGGCGCGAAATATTCCAGTCTTTAATATTTTCCATCCAATGTTTATAAACGTTTTTAAATTTCTTTGGAAAGAAATTAATATTATCATTATTAACATTTTCAAGAGCTGGTTTTGAAAGCTCGTCCATTTTTAAAAACCACTGCATAGAAAGTTTTGGCTCAATCGCTGCATCAGTTCTTTCCGAAAAACCTACTTTGTTTACATAATCATCAATTTTTGCAAGATATCCTTCTTCTTCAAGCTGTTTTGTAATTAATTTTCTAACTTCAAAACGGTCTTGGCCGATATAAAGTTCGGCCGATTCGTTTAAAGTTCCGTCATCATTAAAAATATCAATACTTTGCAAATTATATTTTTGACCTATTTCGTAATCATGAATATCGTGCGCAGGCGTAATTTTTAAAGCGCCTGTTCCAAATTCTCTGTCAACATATTCATCTTGAATAATAGGAACAGCTCTATTTACAAGAGGTACAATAACTTTTTTACCATGAAGCTTCGTAAAGCGCTCATCTTCAGGATGTACGCAAACTGCTGTGTCGCCCAAAATAGTTTCGGGGCGCGTTGTAGCAATTGTTATATAATCATCTTCATTTTCTAATTTATATTTCAGATAATAAAGCTTAGATTGTTCTTCTTTATAAATAACTTCTTCGTCAGAAACCGCAGTTTTAGCACTTGGATCCCAATTCACCATTCTAATTCCACGATAAATTTTACCTTTATTGTACAAATCAACAAAAACCTTTATTACTGATGAATACAATTCTTCATCCATTGTAAATCTTGTTCTGTCCCAATCACAAGAAGCACCAAGTTTTTTAAGCTGTTCAAGAATAATTCCGCCATGCTTTTCTTTCCATTCCCAAGCATGTTTCATAAATTCATCGCGGCTTAAATTATTTTTATCAATTCCTTCGGATTTTAATTTAGTCACAACTTTAGCTTCTGTAGCAATAGACGCATGGTCTGTTCCCGGAACCCAACAAGCATTTTTCCCTTGCATTCTGGCTCTTCTAACTAAAATGTCCTGAATTGTATTATTAAGCATGTGTCCCATATGTAAAACACCCGTTACATTTGGCGGTGGGATTACAATTGTATAAGGCTCTCTGTTATCGGGAACAGATTTAAATAATTTATTTTCCAACCAATAGCTATACCATTTATTTTCAGTCTCTTGCGGATTATACTGACTAGCAATTTCCATATCTTATCTATTATCTTTTTATTTGTTTTTTAACGCTCAAAAATATAAAAACAAAACGAGCTACCAATAAAATATTAAATTTGATTATAAATAAATAGTTCTTGAAAAAAATGATTGACTTGAATGGTTCTTTCCTCAGATTTATTACAATTGTTTCAAAAGACTCCAAGCTTACATATCATCAATTGAGAAAGCTTTATATTCAAAAGAGTAATTCTGTAATTTCATAATCAGTTTTTCTGATTTATTCTTTAATTTCTGAATTGAATTTTTCTCTTTATTAATTTTCACTTCTGCAAACATGGCTTTCATTTCAATTTGATTTATAGCAATTATATCAACTTCATTTTTATTGCCTTTTTCCCAATAGTTTCCTATTAATGAGAATTGTTTTGATATAGAAAGTTTGTCTACAAAATATTTTTCTAAAAACTTACCGCTAAAAGTTTCAAAATCACGATTTACTATAGCTTTTAGATAATCAAAATTTCCAATTTCAACAGCACTTCTGTTTTTATAGATAAATCTAAACCAGAAGTTTAAAAAATTATCTTCGATATAATATTTGTTAATTCTACTTCCTTGTTTTGCAAATACGGGTTTTACTTTTTTTATTAAACTATAATCATTTTCTAATCTATCTAAATAACCGCCAATGTTTTTTTCAAGAATTGATTCTATCTCTACTCGTGAGGTTTTTGAAGAAGCAATTAATGCCAAAATAGAAAAATATGTCGAATATTCTTTTCCAAATTCTTCTATTAATATATTTTTTCCTTCATCAATAAAATAAGAGTTGTTTTTAAAAATTTCGTTCAACATTTCTTCATAAGTTAGAGTCTTTTTATCAACAAAAGTTTCTACATATTTTGGTACACCACCTGTAAAAATATAAAAAGCAAGTAAATCTTTATTTGTAAAACTATTATTGTTTTCTTTTAAAATACATTTCAATGCATTAATATCAAAAGGTTTTAAACTAATTCGTTCATTTGCTCTTCCAAATAATGGTTCTTTTGAGTTTTCAAATATTTTTTTCATTATAAAATAAACGGAACCACTTACAATTAAATTCATTCTGCTTTGGTTCTTATTTACATCCCAAATATTTTGCATATCGCTATATACAGAATTATTAATTGTACTAAATTCTTGAAACTCATCAATAACAAGATTTATTCGTTGTCCTTTTGAAGCCGCCATTAATAAAGCAAATAAATCTTTAAATTTTGATATTCCACCAAAAACAGGAATATTTAATTTTTCTTTTATTTGCAGAACAAATTCCTCGCATAATAGTTTTTCTTCTTTTTTAGCAACAAAAAAATATAAAAAGATTTCTTTTTCTAAAGCCTTTAATATTAGCCTTGTTTTACCTATTCTACGCCTTCCAACAACAATTGTCATTTGCGAATTTAGATTTGATTTTTCAATAATTTCGGACAAATATTGTAATTCCTCTTTTCTATTATAAAATTTCATAAAACACAATTAAGTAACACGTATTACAGTAACTTGGGTTACGTAAATTTACATATTAAATTTTAAATATCAAAGCTAAAACTTAACTTTAAGCATATTTGTTTGCAAAAAACAAAAGTATGGTTACAAGCTATCAATAAAATATGATTGCCTATTATAAATAGTTTTTGAAAATTATTGAATTAAAAGTAATTGAATTACATTACATATATCTGAATTATATTTTTTATCACTAAAAAGGAATAATTCATCAAAACAAATTGCTAAAAATTTTAGCAATTCTATTTTTTTTAGTATTTTTGAATATCAAAATTTAAACAATCATATTATTAACATAAAAAAACAAGAATTATGGGACTATTTAAAAGAGTATTTAAAATTGGTGAAGCTGAAGCACATGCAATAGTTGATAAATTAGAAGATCCAATAAAAATGACAGAGCAAGCAATCAGAGATTTAAAAGAAAACTTGGTTGAAAGCATTAAAGCTCTTGCAGAAGTTAAAGCATTAGCAATTCGTTCAAAAAATGAGTCGAATAATCATAAAAGCAAAGCACAAGATTACGAAAACAAGGCATTAATGCTATTACAAAAAGCGCAAGCAGGACAATTAGATCCAACCGAAGCAGATAAATTAGCAGAATCTGCGCTTGCCAAAAAAGACGAGCACAACAGAAATTTGGCTGTTTCTCTCGAAAATCAGAAAAAATATGATGCCTCAGTTGCAAAACTTGAAAATCAGGTTGAAAATTTGAAGAAAAACATTTCGAAATGGGAAAATGAAGCTAATATATTGAAAGCCAGAGCAAAAGTAAGTAAAGCAACTAAAGAAGTGAACAAGCAATTAGCCGGAGTTGATTCATCAAGCACAGTAGCTATGCTTGAAAGAATGAAACAAAAAGTAGATCAGGATGAAGCAATGTCGGAATCTTATGCCGAAATTGCAGATTCAAATATAAGTGTTGATGATGAAATAAATACTGCACTTGAGAACAGCTCAACCAGCAGCTCTGATGCTTTAGCTGCTTTAAAAGCAAAACTTGCCCTAAATAGTGGCGATGTTGAAGATGTTTAATTGAGATAATATGTTAATGTGAAAACATAGATATTATTCTGATAATAAACGCAATATGAATAATATTATTGATAGAAATTATTCTATTTACAGGTAATTTATAATCAAAATAAAAATTTATTTAAAAAAAGCTGTTCACTTTTGGACAGCTTTTTTTATATTTGAAAAACCATAAACACCTTCTTAAAATAAAATTATCAAATGAGTGAATCAATATTAAACGCACTTGTTCATCTTTTCTCGATAATAGCTAATTATACCGATTCTGAAATATCAGAAAAAGGGCGAGATGTTGTTAAATCTTATCTAAATAAACAACTTAGCCGAAAACAAGCTGATGAATATATTGAATTATTTGATAATTATTTAAACTTTTATAAAAGAGACGGATCTAATACTAAAAGTGATAAAGGAAGAAAAAAAGGAACCTTAAGTGCAGTAAAAGTATTAAAAATTTGTCGCCAAATAAATGAAAATCTTCAGCAAAGAGAAAAATTTATTGTTTTATTAAGATTAATTGAATTTGTAAACGAAGATGATTTAATTACACCAGCCGAATTAGATTTTATTTCAACAGTTTCAGAATCATTTAATATAAGTGAATCTGAATTTGAGCAGATTAAAGCTTTGGTTACCAATGAAATAGAAAAAATAAAAGAAAAAGACAGAATATTAATAATTGATAGTTCAGGTTCGCAAAAAGAATCGGACGGAGTTTGGTTTGAAAGATTTAAACCATTTGAAATACTGGATTTTAAATACATTGTAAATGAAAATCTTGATGGGAAAATAATTGTTTTACATATTAAAAGCAGTGATATATACTTTTTTGTATACAGAGGAAAAAGCTCTTTAAGCTTGCAAGGAAATAATATTATAGAAAATTCAGGATATATTTTTGAACATGGCTCAATAATTAAAGGCCCGAAAATAAAACCAATATATTATAGTGAAGTTGTTGGAAGATTCTTAGTATCAGATAATAAAGAAAGAATTATTCTTGCCGGCGAAAATATTAATTTCAGATTTAAAAATAGCCATAACGGAGTTCAGGATTTCAGCTTTTCTGAAGAATCCGGTCAATTAATTGGAATAATGGGCGGAAGCGGCGTTGGTAAATCAACATTACTAAATGTTTTAAATGGAAAACTAAAATTAAGCTCTGGTAATGTTACAATTAACGGCTACGATATTGAAAAAGACAAAGAACATCTTGAAGGCGTAATTGGTTATGTTCCTCAGGATGATTTACTTATAGAGGAATTAACTGTTTATCAAAATATTTATTATAACGCAAAATTATGCTTTAGCAATTTTACCGAAAAACAAATAATAAATGCAATCGATAAAATTTTAAAAGACTTAAATCTTTACGAAATAAAAGATTTAAAAGTAGGAAATCCATTACAAAAGTATATTAGCGGTGGACAAAGAAAACGCTTAAATATTGGTTTAGAGTTAATTAGAGAGCCTTCCATTTTATTTGTTGATGAACCTACATCGGGATTATCCTCAAATGATTCTGAAATGCTGATGCTTTTGTTAAGGCAGCAAGCAACCAAAGGGAAATTGGTTATTGTAAATATTCATCAACCATCGTCAGATATTTATAAGCTTTTTGATAAGCTTTGGGTTATGGACCAATATGGTTACATAATCTATACCGGCAATCCTATTGATGCAATTGTATATTTTAAAAAAATAATAGAACACGTTGATTCTGAGGAAAGTGAATGCCCGGTTTGTGGAAATGTTAATCCTGAACAAATACTTGAAATAGTTGAAGCTAAGGTAGTTGACGAATTTGGACGATTAACAAAAAAAAGAAAAAAAAGCTCCAAAGACTGGTTTAAACTGTATAAAAACTTTAACGAAAACAAAATTGAAATTAGTAAAACTAAAGAAAAATTGCCTCAAAACTTTTTTAAAATTCCGGGTTTAAGAAAACAATTTTTAATATTTACAATACGGAATATTTTATCAAAATTAACTAATACACAATATTTGCTGATAAATTTTCTGGAAGCACCAATACTTGCTTTTATTTTAGCATATTTTACAAAATATTTGGTTGATGGCGAATATATTTTTGCCGAAAACAAAAATCTTCCTGTATATCTTTTTATGAGTGTTGTTGTTGCTCTTTTTATAGGATTAACAGTTAGCGCACAAGAAATAATAAAAGACAGAAATATCCTCGAAAGAGAATCTTTTTTGAACTTGAGCCATTTTAGTTATTTAAACTCAAAAATAGCTGTATTGTTTATTATGTCTGCAATTCAGGTTTTAAGTTTTGTAATTGTGGGCAATTATATTTTAGAAATTAAAGGTTTAACTTTTAATTTTTGGATGATATTATTCACAACAGCGGCTTTTTCAAACTTAATTGGACTAAATATATCTGCCGGAATGAATTCAATTGTAAATATTTACATTTTAATTCCTTTTGTACTAGTTCCTCAATTGCTTTTAGGAGGTGCAATGGTAAATTTCGACGATTTGCACGAAAGCATTACAAATAAAGAATATGTTCCTGTTTTAGGAGATATTATGGTTTCGCGCTGGGCTTATGAAGCTTTGGCCGTTGAACAATTTAAAAGCAATAAATTTGAAAAAATATTTTTTGAAGAAGAAAAAGAAAAAAGTATTTATCAGTATAAATCTGTTTATCTTATTTCAGAACTTAGCTCAAGATTAAATAGATGTGTTGCTGAATTAAAAACAAATAAAAATTATAAAGGCAATCTTAGTCTAATAAAAAATGAAATTGAAAAAATTTGTGAAAATGAAGCATTAAAAAATATTCAAAAAGTTGATATAGAGAAGTTTACAGATGAATACTTTACAAAAGATATTGCAGAAAAAACTAAAAATTATCTTGATACTTTAAAATCAATATTTAATGAAAAATCGATGTTAGCTTCAAAATTAAGAGATGATAAATTTAATGAATTATTAAAAAAAATGGGGAAAGATGAAATTTATAATTTTCAGCAAAAATATTACAACAAAAGTATTGCTGATTTAGTTTTGAACAAAATGCAATTTAAAAAAATCATTGAATACAAAGGTAAATTAGTTCAAAAAAAAGATCCTGTTTTTATAGTTCCGGAATCCAATTTTGGAAGAGCTCAATTTTATGCATCAAGTAAAAAATTTTTAGGATACCAATTTGATACTTTTTGGTTTAATATATTAGTAATCTGGTTTGGAACTTTTTTATTATATCTGGCTTTACTATTTGATTTATTAAGAAGAATATTGAGTTATTTCGAGAATTTTAGATTACGAAAAAATCATGATTAAAATAACTATTAAACTCAAAAAAAGTTGAATCAGAAACAGAATTTTATATAATAAAAAGTGGCTTAAACATCTTATTATAAGCAAATTACACAATTAAAATAAAGTTTAATGAATTTATTAAAATTAATATCATTAAATTTTTTTATCCTTATATCAATTTCAGCTTTTTCGCAAAATTTGTCTCAAATTGTTATAGATATAAATTTACCAATTGATATTGATGATTATGAAAAAAAATTGTCTGTTGACATTATTAAACTCGATTCAATAAATCAAGAATCAGATTATAAACTTCTATTAGCAAAAAATGCTCTTTCTAATAATAAACCTACAAATAACATCCAAACATCTTATTTACAGCCATATAACACATTTATAGATACTGTTTCTTTTGTTGTATTAATTCCTGAAAAAAAACTTAAGTTTTTAATAATAATTGGATTAACAGAAAATTTAAATGTAATTTATTTTTATAATACTGATAAATTAATTGAAAAATCAAGAAATTTAAATCAATTTAATTTTAATAATAATCTTGAATATTTTGTTGTACATCAAAGCTTTAATAACGATAATATTATTTTCAAAATTTTTAATCCTTTTTATATTGAAAAAAAGAATAAGCTAAATGACAGAACTTTTATTGAAAATAAAGGAAAAATCAATTTTCAAATTGGATTTTCATGTGGTTTAAATCAAGGATTTTCTGAATTAAGTTATTCTGCAGACACATCAAAAGTAATTTCATCTGTTTATTATAATTCAAAAATACGAGCCGGATATTTTATAAAAACACATTTCAACGCATTTTATAAAAAAATTAATCTTAGTTTAATAATAAAATATGAAAAATTAGATTTTGAATATAACACTCGTGTTATAACAAATATTTTACAAAGTGGAAATTTATATTACAGCATTTCACAAAACGGTTATTGGCCAACGCAAATGCTATATATTTGTATATCTGCATATTATGATTTTCAAGTTGTGCAAAATCTATTTGTTTCACCATCAGTTAGTTTTTCTAATTTTCAATATATAAATCCAGAAAAATATTTTGATGAGTCACAAAAAGGCACAATAGAAAACGATTTTAAAAATAGATTTTCTTATTCGCTTGGTATTAATGTTAAATATGCTATAAACAACAGATATACAGTGTTTTCTGAATTTAATCATAATACAAATTTATTTAATGCAGAAAGTTATTTTAATGATATAAAAGCTAATTCATTTTCAACAAGGCAAATTACCAACAATTTTGGAATTGGTATTTATTACAGGATAAAATAGCCTTTATTATATTTAAAAGTCAAATTGTCAGAAAGCGCTTATAGATATAAAATTTATATAAATGGCATATAAATTGATTAATTTTATAATTAAAGTTATGTCAAAAAAAGCAATAAAAATTGAAAAACAGAGTAGAATTATTTATTGAAAATAAAATGCTTGGTGGCTATTCTATTGCTGTACGCAACAATTGGTCTTTTAAAACTAAAAGAATCCATATTACTTCTGCCGAAAAAGAACTTTATTTAGAAACTTTTGGTAATAAAATAATTTTGGAAAATAAATTTATCGAATGGTGGATAGAAATAAATAATCTTAATCCAACAAATCAACTTAAAAATATCAATCCGAAAAATTAATGGATTAAGCTTAATGGCTTGATATTTAATGTTTTATGATAAGTTGATTATAAAAGCACTTCCTTTATTAACTTTACTCTCAACAGTTATTTTTCCATTAATTATTTTCACTAAATCTTCACAAAGAATTAAACCCAAACCAGAGCCTTTCTCTTCTGAAAATCCTATTTTTTTAGTATCAAAATCAATTTTAAATAGCTTATTTATATCTAATTCCGAAATCCCAATTCCTGTATCTTTAACTTTTATTTGCATGAAACCGTTCATTCTTTCTGCCGAAATTATCACTTTGCCATCTTTGTCCGAAAACTTAATCCCATTAGTAATAAAATTTCTCAAAATAGTGTTTATTATGTTTTTATCTGTAAACCAAACAATATCAGCATTTATATCGTTTATTAACTCAATATTCTTGGTATTAACAAATGGTTTAGTGCTTTTAATAATATTATCAACCAATATTTTTAAATTAAGATTTTCAAATTGAGGTTTTATTCCTCCTAATTGAGATTTAGCCCAAAGCAGCAAATTTTCAAGCATCTCATACACAGTTCCTGATGATTGTTTAAGTTGCTCGGTATAATATTTTATTTCTTCTTTGCTCAAATCAAATATATTTTGGTCCAAACTATTAGCAATATTCCAAAAAGCCGACAGCGGATTTTTAAGATCGTGTGAAATTATGCTGAAAAATTTGTCTTTAGTCGCATTTAGAAGACTTAATTCAAGATTTTTCTTTTCTAATTTAATATTAGATTTCTTTATTATCAGCAATATTATTAAAATTACAATTACTAATAATAAAGCCATTATTAGATAAATATTTAAAAATCGTCTTTTTGTCTTGTTTTTTTCTAATTCAAGTATATTTATTTCATTAATATTGCTTAATAATTCAATTTCAAGCTCTTTTTTTTGAGTCTGGTGCTTAACTTCCAAAATATTAATCGCATTCATGCTTTTTTCATTGAAAATTGAATCTTTAATATCTGAATATAACTGATAATAATGAAAAGCACTTTTGTAATTGCTTGTAATATAGCTAATTGTAGATAAACGTTTGTAGTTTTCTTTTGTAATATTATTAATATGCAAATTGTTTGATAAGGCTAAACTCTCTTGAGAATATCGTTTTGCTAATTTGTATTCATTTTTTCTTAGATATAATTCGGCAAGTTCATTATATGATATAGATAATGAATAGTTTATTTCTAGATTTTTAAAAATACTTATAGCTTGTTTAAATAATTTTTCTGCTTTATCAAATTCATTAATTTGTGAATATACACTTCCCAAATTCGACATTCTAATCGCTATTTCTTTTTCATTGCTTAATTCCTGATCGAGATAAAGAGCTTTATTAAGAAAAAAAATGGCAGAATCGTACATTTCAATATCTTTATAAACAATTCCAATACTATTAAAGCGTATTGCCATTTTATCTCGTCTATTTTCTTTTTCATCAATATCTAAAGCTTTTTGAAAATATTCAAGAGCAATGTTATATTTCTGCCATTGTTGATAAAGTTTCCCCAATGAATTGTAGTCAAGCGATAAAACAGATTTATTTCCTATTTTAATATCTATTTCTAAAGCATTTTCAAAATAGAAAGCCGCTTTTTCAAAATCTGCCAATTTAATATATGAATTTCCTAAACCATTATAGGCATTGGCTATTCCAATCTGGTTTTTATATAATTGAGCATATTTTAATGCTTTTTTGTTGTATTCAATTGCCTTGTCATAGATTGCCATTTCATTGTATAAGAATCCGACATTTCCATAACTTTCAATTAAAATTGTATAAGAAGAGTCAATATTTTTTAAAGATTCTTCTGCTGATTTTAAATAATAAATCAACGAATTTTCAAAATTGCCACTATAATAATATTCATCAGCCAACTGACTGTAAACAATAGGTTTCCTTTCAATTTTGCAAGTATCTACAACTTTAATTAGGCAATCAATTGACTGCTGAGAATAAACTTTTACAGAAAATAAAAACATTAATCCATGAAAGATTAATATAATTAATAACTTTTTCATTTTTAGAATTCTATTTATTTTATAAATCTAAAGGTAAAAAAAGTCTAAATTAATCTTGTCTATTAATATTAAAAAAATATATTTTGGATGAATAAAAATAAAATATTGAAAGGAATTAATTAAATTAAAATTGCATTGCCTTTTCAAGCAATGCAATTAACAAAGTATTATTTTACTGATTTTTAAAAATTAATTATGGTTTTTGAGCTCCAGTGTTTTTTGTTCCTCCAAATAATTTTAATGCTTCTTTCCAAGGATATTTATTCATAAACATTGAAACTTTTGATTTCATTGTTCCCTGCTGATTCATTCCCAAAGCTCTTGACCACTGATTTTGAGCAGAATTTGGATCATAACTGGTTACTTCATTGTATCTGGCATTAAAAAAACCTTTCAAATAATCCTGATTTACTGGAATATTTGGTGCAACTCCTTGATTTCCTGTAACACTTGCAAATTCAAGATCTTCAAATTCATTTGTATATACTTTAAGTGTAGTATTGCTGGCAGGAGTATAATAAAGATCGCCACCTTTGTTTCCAAACATAATGTTATTATCAATTTTTACATATTCATCTTTGCAGAATCTTGAATTATCAACGCCTCCCATAATACTTGCCCCAATTATATTATGATGGATATTGTATTCAAGTTTTGTCATAATTCTAACACCATAACCCATATCAAGAAAATCTTTAAGTCTGCTCCATGTAAAAAGTATAGTATTAAAAGCAATTTCAACGTTTCCACATGCAACCATGTCCTTTTTTTCTTTACTTCCGGCACATGTTCCAAAAATCTCAATCGAAGCCATTCTATTTGCTACAAATACATTATTTATCACTTTAAAAGTGCCTGTTGTTTCGGCTGCCTGAATTGCAAAACTTGCTCCATTAACAAATACACAATTCTGAATTGTTACATCACCGCCTTTTGTTCCGGCTCTTATAGAAATTATTGGTTCAGTTACAGTTGCGTTTTGACCTGTTTCTTTAGTTGGTGGTAATAATATCATTCCCGAGTTAACGCCTTCAACTAAACCTTCTTTAGAAGAATATGAATTTCTTTCTCCCATATCCCAAACAATTCCGTCTATTATAGTTCCTCCGGATTCTTTATTGATACTTAAAAGAGCTTTTCTTGATTTTGCAGCACTTGCATTATCCGGTTGAAACAAAGTTGGATGGTTAACAATATCCTGTTTTGTGAAATTGACATCCCAACTACCATATAACATTAATGGTTTATCGCTTTCCAGATATCCAATATTAAATGTACCGCTATATTCTCCTTCAGCTATATAAATTTTGTCGCCAGCTACAGCTTCTTTAATTGCTTTATCTATATTTTTAAAAGGACTAGCTTTTGATCCATCATTTTTGTTGCTTCCTGTTGATTTTGAAACATATAATATTTTACCAGTAAAAGTTATATCGCCAGCTTGTATTTTATTTTCAGTTGAATTTGGTAGTTTAATAGTTGTTTCCTTTTTCAAGCTTGTGTTTTTAATATTCACATTCAATTTTTCCGTTTTTGCATTTGCATTTACTATAAAAGAAAGCATTAACAAAATGGATAAAAGATAAATTAGTTTTTTTGATTTCATAGTTAATTGTTTTTAAGTTTAATATTGATTAGTTAATTATATTTATTATTGTTATGCTCTATTTTTATTGTTTTTCAATTAATTTTAAAATTTTACTATTTAATTGATTATTTAATAATTTATGCTCTTCAATATATTTATTTTTCAATAAAGTGGATTCTGTTAATTGGTTAATCATTTTATTTGTTTTTTTAAGATTATAATATGCCTGAATTATTCTATCTTCAACTAAATATTGCTTTGTTTCCTGAAGGCAATTTGCAATTTCATTCTCTATATCTTTTTTTGGAAAAATAAACGTATTTTCGTCATTTAACATCAATCACTTTTGTTTTAAATTGCTTTTTGATAGCCAATCTTACCAATATAAAAAATTACACATCAAATTTATGGCTTTAATCATTGGGAGTCAATACGTAAAATAACTGAAAATTAAATAGGGGATTTTACGGATACGCAGTTTATCAAAAAGCTATAGCTGCGAAATAATATTTTGTAGTTTTTTTATGTTTGCAGTCATCAATATGTTAAATTGTTTATATTAAGCAACTTAACAGTTTAGCCGTTTAACAATTTTCTCTACCTAACAGGAATAATAGCGATATAAATTCAATTAAATTTTATACAGAACTCAGATTATAAATTGACTATTTTATTTGTAATAGCATATCTAACAAGCTCAATATTGTTTTTAAGGTCTAATTTTTCTAATATGTTGTTTCTGTGAGTTTCAACTGTGCGTGAACTTATAAAAAGTTTTTCTGCAATTTTATTATAACTATATCCGTCAGAAATAAGTTTTATAACTTCAATTTCACGGTTTGTAAGTGATTTTTTATCTTTAGGTTGATTTGCTTTAATTAATTTAATATAACCCTCATATACAATTTTAGAAATGGCATCTCCAAAATATTGTTCGCCATTATAAACGCATCTTATAGCTTCAATAAATTCATCTTTGGGTGTGTTTTTAGATAGAAAGCCTGAAACACCAAATTTAACTGCACTAACAATATTTTTTTCATCTGTATCTGCTGTTAAAATAATAATTTTTATTTCAGGGTGTTCAAGATTTAATTTCTTTGCAATCTCAATTCCTGAAATATCAGGTAGTCCAATATCCAGAATAACTATATCTGTATGAATTTTATCTATGTTTTTGAAAAAATCCTCACCGGTAGAAGCTTCTCCAATTATTTTAATATCATTGATGCCTAAAAGTAAAGCATTTAGTCCATCTCTTACAATTTTGTGGTCTTCTACAAGAAAGATATTTATTTTTGTAGTCATTGTTGGTCATTATTAAATTAAATTTTGTCAATCTAATTTTTAATATTTCATTTTTAATCTGCTAACACAATGATAGGAAAAAATAGTTAAAGGGCAAAAACATATTTGTTCTCTTTTTTTATCAAAATTTACTATTTTTATAAAAAATAAAATACTAGATATGAGCATTTCAACTATAAATCATAAAGGCAAAAAAGTTGTTTTTATTGATTACACTCATTGCAAAAATGAAAATGAACTTTTGGTAGTTCTTTATGAATTAAGAGATGTATTTAAGAATAGTTCAGAGAGATTCTTAACATTAAGTGATTTTACAGGTGCTTTTGGGACAAGGGATTTTATGAAAAAAGCAAATGAGTTGGGAAAAGAAATTTTTGATTCTCGAACTGAAAAATCTGCAGCTTTGGGTATTACCGGTATTAGAAAAATATTGCTTCAAGCATATAATAGTATAATGAAAAACAAATTAGTTCCGTTTGATGACAAAAATGAAGCTTTAGATTATTTAGTTAATTGATTTTTTATTACAATAGTTATTTGCTTCAATAAAAGAGTGTAATTAATTAGTAATTAGTGCTTTCCATAGTTTTTCGTTTTGGGAATAATTTAAAAAAAATTGGCCACCTGCTTTTTAAAGCAAATGGCCGTCTATTTACTAAACCAAAACTAACACTTTTATTTACCTAATTCTATTTCTGTTGTTACTCCATTAATAGTTTGAGTTGCTATATTATCACAATCTCCAGTTCCAAAATCTATTATAATAGGTTCAGCACCTTCGATAATAATTTCTAAAACACCACTAACAGGGAATCTACATCCAAAAATATATTTTAATGCTGTTGTAATTTCAACCGAAAAATTATTATTGTCTTTATCAACACCATTACCAAAACCGGTTACAAGATAAACATCATCAGCAAATGCCCATGTATCTGTACCTTCAATCATTTCACTATATCTTGTGCTTTCCCAAGTAGAGCTTGTACTATCTTCATAAGTTAACTTGCCATCTGTCATTTTTCTAAGCCAAGTCATATTATTTGACTCGTTTAGACCTATATTTTCAATAGTTTTAACGCCTTCAACCAAAACATTTTCTACATAAAAGTTCTCAAATGTAATTGTACGTAATGAGCCTTCAATTCGCCAGCAGTCTGTTAAATTTATATGAACCATTCCTGTTTTAGCTATACCAAAATAATTTTCGCAATAATCATCACCAAAATCAAGAGTCCAGCTTCTTGGCCAAAATTCTCCATTATCGTTTTCATTAATAATTACGTCAAAGCATCTTGAATTAACTTCGCTTACAGATTTTTCTGTTTCACTGCTTGTTGCTTCTTCTAAATCATCAGTATTGTAAAAATCAGCGATATCAAGTATTTCGCTTACTGTATTATCTTTAATATTGGTAGTGTTTTCATCTTTATTGCAAGAAATAAAGAGTAAACTACCAAAAAATAAAGCAAGTAATAAAATATTTAATGTTTTCATATGCATGAAATTTTATGAATAATTTGTTTGACAAAGTTACGCTTACCAATACACTTTTTTATTACAATATTTTGTAAAAGTATTATGAAATTATAACGGATATTATAAAATTTTGCTGAAATTTAAATATATACTGTTTTACTTTATCCAAAATCATTTCATTATTTGAATTGTGATATTATCTGTACTTAAATATTTTTTCACCAAATTGGCTGATAAACAGGAATGTACGGGAATAATTTCAAGCAAATCGCCTATTTCAATTTTGTTAAATGCATTTTTTTCTGCACTTACAATTCCATGTTCTTGCGATAAATTTTTAATATAAGTATTTTTTACTGATGTTTTTTCTTCTGATTTATACAGATTTATAATTTGTCCAAAATTTTTAATTCCGTTTTTATCGATAATAAATTCTTTGGAAAAATGAACTGCACCTCCATAAATTAATATTTCATTTCTTTGTGGATATTTATCAATTACCGGACAAAGCATTTTTACTGCAATATTGTTGTACTTGCAAACGCCTAAATTTAATTGCATTAAATCGTAGAAAATAAAATTTCCGGGTCGTATTTCATCAATTCCTGAAAAATTATCGGCTATTGAACAAGAAGGTGTATCGCCAATTGAAATTTTTAAATCAGGATAACTGTTTATATATTTTTGCTTTAAAACTTTTAGCTTTTCGTTGCTATTATTAAATATTTTCAATACATCTTGCTTATTTTCAGCACTATAAGTATTTCCGTAATGCGATAAAAATCCTTTAAAATTTAATAATTTATTATTTTTGGAATAGTTTAATATTTTTTCGATAGTAGTAAAATCATCGGCTAAAATTCCTGCTCTATTATATCCGGCATCGATTTTTATAAAAAAATTTAGTTGTGATTTTATTATAAAGTTTATTTTTTCAATATGTTCAACCGAACTTATTAAAATATTTAATTCTATTTTTTTTGCAAGTTCTTGAATATCAGTAATTTCTCTAATATTTAATGGGAAAGCAATTGTAATATTTTTCCATCCGGCATCAGCAAAATATTTTGCCATTTTTACTGATGATACTGTAATTTTATCTACACCAAAACGTCTAAACCACTCGCCAATATCAGCAGATTGGTGAGTTTTAAAATGTGGTCGAAAAATCAGATTGTTTTTTTGGGCTTTTTCCACCATTTTCTTGATATTGGCTATTGCAATGCTTTTATCTAAAATTAATGTAGGCTCTTTAATATTTTCAAATATCATATAATTTCGTTAATTGTAAAAAAAGAAATCAATATTCAGATAATCAAATTTATAGCGTAATTTGTTTATCTATTTGTATCTTTTCCTTTATTATATTTCCGTTTTTGCAATTCAATTTTCCAGGCTTTTAATACATCAGAATATCTGTCTTCAAAACTTGATTCGGTTGGTGGAAATGCCGGCGACATGCTAAATTTGCCTTCAGGATTTATCAAATAATATGTTGGATAGGCTTTTATATCATATTTCTTTAACAATTCAACATCATTATTGTAAAATAAAAATTTCCATTTAAAATTATTTTCTATTACAAAAGCTTTAAATTTTTCATTATTTTCTGCTATACAAATTGTAACAATTTCAAACATCTCTAGTTTTTGATTATGTAACTTTTCTAACAGTTTGAATTCTTGCAGACAAGTGTAACTATCAGGTGTACAAAAATTTAAGTAAATAAATTTATTCCTGAAATTAGAGTTTGCATAAAATTGATTGTCAATATCCGGCAAGTAAAATTCGGGCGCACTATAGCCTGTGCATAATGCTGTAATTTTCTTTAAAATATTTTCAGAAATTGATTTAATATTCTTATTTTCAGTACTTATTCTTATAGAATCAATCATAAAAATTATGTCTTCTTTAGGGAAATCATCTTTATAATAATTATCGTATAATGATTTTACAATCACAATTTCTTTTAAATTTTCATTTTGTAAATATGGAAAAGAATCGAGCGAATTTTTTAAATTCTTAAGGCTTTTTTCTCTAATCAAGTTATATGGAATAATTTTGCCTTTTGGTTTATTATATAAAACTGACAAATAATTATTGAAAATCTGATTAAATAAATTCATGTATGCATTGTTATCAAACAAAATTTCTTCGTTTTTAAAGTAATTATCAATAAAATTTTCTTTATTTCTTTCATAAGAAATTAATTTTAACGAAGCATAATTATAATTTTTATATTGATTAAAGAAATCATTATCTTTAAGAATAAGCTCATTTTCAATAATTTCTATTATCGTATCTGAAGTTTGTTTGTTTAGCTTTCCTTTAAAAAGTGTAAAATATTTTTCTAAATATTTATTATATAAAAAATCAAATTTTCTTATTTGATAATTCAAAGCAGTTGTGTCTTCATTTAAAATTGTAATATAAAATTCCGTTTCTTTAAAAAAAGGATTTAGTTTATCGCCAGGCAGTTTTTCAGTTTTTTTAGGCAATACAACTTCATATTCTTTATTTGGTTCAATATATATAATTGCTTTAAAAACGGTTAAATGAATAAAAGCAAATTTTGTATTGCTGATATTAAATTTAAAAATAAAATCTCCATTATTTTCAACTTTAGTTTTGGCTAAAATTTGTTCTGTAAAAGTAATTTGTTCTGCAAAAGTAGAAACTGACAATTCGCTTCCTGCGTATGATTTAGCATTACCTTTTATAATTACTTGCTGCGAAAAGCAAGAAAAAGAGTAGTAAAAAAATATAATTACTAAAAATAAAGTTTTATGCATTATTTATTTAATTTTTAATCCAATAACTAAAATATCATCAACTTGGGCAAATTCGCCTTTCCAATTACTAAATGTTAAATCAAGCACTTCTTTTTGTTCGGACATTGGAAATTTATTTATTTCGACTAAAAGATGTCTGAAATTTTTAATTAAAAATTTGCGTCCATCTGAACCGCCAAATTGGTCTTGATATCCGTCAGAAAAAAGATAAATTCTATCGTCAGATTGTAAATCAAAGTAATGTGTTTTGAAATTATTATCCATTTTAGCATAAATTCCTATTGGCATTCTATCTCCTTTAATTTCAAGTACTTCGTTGTTTCTTATACAAATCATAGGATTAAAAGCTCCGGCAAATTGCATTTTCTTTGTCGATTTTTCAATAACAGAAATTGCCATATCCATTCCATCATGAGTTACACTGGTTTTATTTTTTTGATCAAGAGCGTTTATAACTCTATCTCTCATCATATTAAGAATTTGACCAGCATCAATAATATTTTTTTCAATAATAATCTCATTTAAAAAAGTAACTCCAATCATACTCATAAATGCACCCGGAACGCCATGTCCTGTGCAGTCAACAGCAGTAATAATAATATAATCGTCCAACTCGTGATACCAATAAAAATCGCCACTAACTACATTTCTTGGTAAAAATAAAATAAAATGTTCTTCTATTACAGATTTATCAAGTTCAGAATTTGGAAGAGTTGCAGTTTGTATTCTTTTGGCATAATTTATACTATCATTAATATCTTTGTTTTTCAAAACAATCATATCATGCTGATTTTGAGCAATATTCCTTTGTTTTTCAAGTTCTTTATTTTGCTCAATTATATTTTCTTTTTGTTGATGAATTTCATCAATTGCGTCTTTTAATTCAGCATGTTGTAATTCAATTTGGCTTTCGTAGCTATTTATTATCTTATTAGATGTTAAAAAAGAAAATAAACCAACAACTATAGTAACTATTAAGCCAATAATAAATAATGGCTTAACGTATTGATTAGCTTTTTGTTGTATAATATCATTATTCTGATGTACAAACAAACGCAATTCACTGTTAATAGGAATAGAGCTAACAATATCTGTTCTGTTTTCTTCCTTAAAAAAAGCTAAACCTTCAAATAAGTCAGTTGATTTTAAGTCTTTAACTTGTGTTTGATGTTTTTTATTGTTAAAATCTTTCAATATTGGAGCAAATGGCATTGTCATTCCTGCTTTTAAATTTGGAGCTGCCACTAAATTGCCTTTAGTATCAATTGCACAAATAAAACCACCATTTGGTAACATAATTTCATCGCACACATGCTGTAAAACTGTGTCTGTTTGCTGATATAAACCCGTAAATCCTGTTTGAGCCAATACCTTTATTAATTGCTCACCAATTACTTTATTATCATATTTTACTTGTTCTACAATTTCATAAGTGATGTATTTTTTTGCCAAAAAAGTAAAACTCCAAAACGCTATTTGAAATATTACTATTAGGCTAAAAGTTAGTATAAATTGAAATCTTTTTCGCATTGTTTACTGTCTTATTTTCAAATATTTATACTCTCAAATTTTATTCCTAAAATTTAAAAAAACTATTTTAATAAATCAATCTCTTTTGGCACAAATTGGCTTGCATCTCCGCCGTATCTGATAATTTCTCGAACAATTGTTGAGCTTATTGGCG
Source organism: Bacteroidales bacterium (assembly GCA_016937695.1). Lineage (GTDB taxonomy): Bacteria > Bacteroidota > Bacteroidia > Bacteroidales > NBLH01 > NBLH01. Next base: position 13,290 of record JAFGWC010000070.1, on the reverse strand, counting down.
AATGTTCCGGTTTTGTTAACAAAAATACAGTTTCTATATCATGTTTAAGCATTTTATTCATCTGAGCAATAGCTCTTTCGTATTCAAAATCGGCTGCAGTTCTTAAACCTCTTAATATAAATTTTGCATTTTTTACAACACAATAATCAGCTGTTAAACCTTCGTATGCATCTACTATAATTTTGTTTTCATCTTTAAAAATATCTTTAATCCAATTTATTCTTTTTTCTAAAGAAAAATAACCTTGTTTAGCTGAATTATAACCAATTGCAACAATAATATTATCAAATAAAGGTAATGCTCTTCTTACAATTTCTTCGTGCCCAATCGTAAATGGATCAAACGAACCAGGAAATAGTGCTATTCTTTTCATTTATTAAATTATTTAAATATATGTGCTTTTATAAAAGTAAATATTTCTTTTAATAAAAGAAAATTATAATGCTTAAGTATAAATTTCCAAACAAATTATAAAAAAATGTATTTTCTTCTCAGATTAAATGTAGATTTAATTAGTATATTGTATTGAATTTTCAATTAAAAAATAAATTAATGAATGTATTCTCAACTGCTTGTCCCAGAAACTGTTACAGTACTTGTAGTTTTAAGGTTCATGTAGAAAACGGCAAAATAGTAAATATCGATCCTCATTCCGAAAACAAAGCTACTCCTGAAGGCGTTTGTTTAAAAGGACTTGCATATATTGAACGAGCAAATTCAAAAGATAGAATATTATATCCGCTAATTAAAAATAAAAAAACAGGCAATTTTGAAAAAATTAGTTGGTCTGAAGTATTGAAAATAATATCAGAAAAAATAAACTATTTTAAAAATGAATTTGGTAACCACAGTATTTTATTTTACGCTGCAAGCGGAATGTCTGGCTTATTAAATTCTTTCAGTCATAATTTTTGGGAAATGATTGGTGGCGCAACAACAATGTATGGTAATTTATGCTGGCCTGCAGGTTTAGAAGCCACAAGATTAACACTTGGCGAAAATAAACACAATGTTCCTTGGGATATAGAAAATGCTAAATTGATAATTTTATGGGGAAAAAATTCTGCCGAATCAAATATTCAGGAAATGATTCCAATTGAAAAAGCTCAAGTAAATGGCGCAAAATTGATTGTAATTGACCCACGACGAACTCCTTCTTCTGAAAGAGCAGATTTATTGGTGCAAATAAAACCTGGAACAGATGCAGCATTAGCGCTTGGAATTGTAAATTTACTAATAGAAACAGAACTTGTTGATTATGAGTTTATTAACAAACATGTAACCGGATTTGACGAATTCAAAAAATCTGTAAAAAAATATACGCCGACTAAAGTTGCTGAAATAACCGGAATTGATGCAGTTCATATATACAGATTAGCAGAAATAATTGGTAAAACCAAGCCTATGACTTTAATTGCGGGTTATGGAATGCAAAGATATACAAATGGCGGTCAAACAGTTAGAAGCCTTTTAACATTATCTGTTTTAACAGGAAACATTGGGAAAAAAGGTGCTTCTTGGCAATATGCAAATCTTCAATCATATATTTTTGATGATATTAAAGAGCCTGAAAGTTATTATCCTTCAATTAATCCAAATGCTTTGTTTAGAAGAAAAATTTCGATGGCAAAATTAGGTGAAGATATGCTTAATATTTCAAATCCTAAATTAAAAATGATTTGGGTTGAAAGAGGAAATCCAATAACTCAAAACCCTGACACAAAATTAGTTATGAACGCTTTTAGAGGTTTGGATTTTAGAGTTGTTGTTGAACAATTTTTAACCGATACTGCTATGGAAGCAGATATTATTTTGCCTGCCAAAAACATGTTTGAACAAACAGACATTATTGGTGGTTATTGGAATCCTTATGTACAACTAAAACCAAAAGTTGTAGAACCTGCAGGTGAAGTAAAACCGGAAACTGAAATATATTATTTACTTGCAAAGCAAATGGGTTTTTCTGATGAAAAAATTAAAAAATATTTAATTGAACCGGGCGAAGAAGCTATTGAAGAATATTTGAAAAATAAATTATCTGAATTTCCTGATTTAGATTGGGAAAAATTAAAACAAGAACCACAAATGCCAAATCAAGTTGAAGAAATAGCATTTGAAGATTTAAAATTTAAAACGCCTTCGGGAAAAATAGAACTTTATTCAGAACAAGCTGCAAAAATATGGAATGTAAATCCATTACCGGAGTATAATCCGATTAAAGAAAATGATGAAAACACGCCTGAATTTCCTTTATATTTTATGAGTCCAAATTCAAAAAATAGAATACATTCTCAGTTTAACAATCTGGAAATGATTAAGTTACTAAGTCCGGAATCTTTTGTTACCATTAATCCGGAAGATGCAAATATCAGAGGAATTATTGATGAAGATAAAGTTGAAATTTATAATAACAGAGGCTATGTAAAAACTACTGCAAAGCTTGATTATTCAATAAAAAAAGGCTGCATTTCAATGACAAACGGTTGGTGGATTAAACAAGGCGGAACCACAAATTTTTTGTCGAAAGCCAGAGAAACAGATATGGGTTTTGGAACAGCTTTTCATGATAACAAAGTGGAAATAAGAAAAATAGAACGCCTCCAAAAAAAATGAAAAAATATTGAAGGCGTTCAGATAAACCAAAAAAAGAAAAATGGGAATCATCTAATATTCACGTACTTATCTAAAATTCTATCAAAAGGTTCTGCTTTAATATAACCAACTTCCATATACGATTTACTTGTTTTCGGAAATACAAAAAAAGTAGTAGGAAATCCTCTAAACTTATTATTCGACAATTTTTGAATAAGATCTTTACCGGAATATGAAATTTTGTCAAAAATATAAGTCCCGGCTAATTCAGGATTTAATTTTATTGCAATAAAATCATTTGCAATTTTATTTTGAATGTTTTTTACAGTATAAGTTTCTCTATCCATAACTTTGCACCAGCCACACCATTCAGTATATGCATCAAGTAAAATTATTTTATTTTCATTAATTGCTTTTTTATATCCATCTTCCCAATTATGCCATTCAAATTCCTGCGAAAAAGAATTTAAATTGAAAAATAATATGAACCCTAAACTCAAAAATATTAAGCTATTATTTATCATTTTTTTTATTTTTATTATTACTTTGTAATAAAACTCAAAAATACAAAATATATTGCGAAATAAAGATATTTTTATCTTAATTATGAATAGTAATTTGACAAAAAGCTAAATATCATACATAAAATTACAAAATGATAACTGAAATTTATTAATTTCTTATCTATGAATAAACAAAAAATATTTCAGTTTGATATAAATAAATGCGTTGGATGTCAGGCATGTATAATTGCATGTATAATTGAAAACCAGACTGAGCAGCCAATTCATTGGCGAGATGTTAATACATTTAACAAAAACCATCATCCTGATTTGCCTGTTTTTTACCATTCATTAGCTTGTAATCACTGCCAAGATGCGCCTTGTTTAAATAATTGTCCGGCTTTAGCTTATTCAAAAGATATTATTAGCGGTGCAATAGTTCACAATCAAAACAAATGTATCGGATGCCAATATTGTACTTGGGCTTGTCCTTACGATGCGCCTAAATTTAATATTGAAAAAGGAGTAATTGAAAAATGTACTTTTTGCTTGCACAGAACAGAAGAAGGTTTAAAACCAGCATGCGCAAACCTTTGTCCGACAGGCGCTTTAGATTATATCGAAAAACCTGAAATTGTAAATAATAAAAATATTTTTGCTTTCACAGATATAAATATAAATCCATCGATTAATTTTATTCCATTAAGAAATGAAAAAACAGTTGAAATAATTCCGGAATTTAAACATATTGAAATAAAAAATAGTAAATCTAAAATAGAATCAAAAATTTCAGCTAAAAAAGAATGGCCTTTAATTGTTTTCACATTATTAATGGCTGTTCTTGCGTCTTATTTTACAGCATTTAGCTTTTACAAAATTAATTTTAATCCGCATATATTCCTGATTACAATAACATTAGCATCTGTTTTTAGTATTTTTCATTTAGGTAAAAAATATAGAGCATACAGAGCAATATTTAATATTAAAAAATCTTGGTTGAGTAGAGAAATATTATTTTTCGGGATGTTTTTCATTCTTTCTATTTCACAAATAATTTTCAAACAAAATATTTATTTGCAAATTCTTGCAGTAATTTCTGGTATTTTGCTGCTTTTATCTATAGATAAAGTATATAGTTTAGCCATTCAATCAACTAATTTAGAGCTTCATAGCGCTCATGTTTTTCTTTCAGGATTTCTGTTTCTAAGTATTTTTATCGAAAATTATATTTTATTATCATTATTAATAGTTTTAAAATCAGCACTTTACATTTACAGAAAATATTACTTCTGGAAAAAAGATAAAGATTTTAAAATATTTCAAAGTGCTTGGAGATTAGATTTGTTAATTTCATTCCCTTTATTTTTCTGGATCTTTGATTTTTCGCACTTAAATTTATTTATTTTTATAAGTATTTTTATAGGAGAAATAATTGACAGAATAGAATATTATAATGAACTTGATATAATTACGCCTGAAAAACAAATGACGAATTATTTCACATCCAAATCATGATAATGTGTTGATATGTAGTCTTTTATGTTGCGATTAATAATTTAAATTCTTTAATTCAATTAATCTTTTGTAATTTTGTCCGACTTTTAAGTAAAAAAAAATATGGGATTGATAAGAAGAAATCCGTTTGGACACATTTTATTTATAAAAAATTTATTGATAAAGACAATGGGAGTAATTTCCCACAGAAGATATAGAGGTTTCAACAGTTTGCAAATAGAAGGTTCTGAAATAATCAGGAATTTACCAGAAACAGGAGTTCTTTTCGTTTCTAATCATCAAACATATTTTGCTGATGTTGCAGCCATGCTTCATGTGTTTAATGCATCATTAAAAGGAAGAAAAGATACAATAAAAGGAGTTTTTAGATATTTGGCAAGGCCAAAATTAAATATCTATTTTGTAGCAGCCAAAGAAACCATGAGTTCGGGAATAATTCCACGAATTTTTGCTTATGCCGGCGCAATTACAGTACAAAGAACCTGGCGTGAAGCCGGTAAAGATATTCAAAGACCAGTAAATCCAACTGATTCAGACCAAATTGGAGTTGCATTGAATGACGGCTGGGTTATAACTTTTCCTCAAGGAACTACAAAACCATTTAGACCAATTAGAAAAGGAACTGCTCATATAATAAAAGAATATAAACCTATTGTTATTCCTATTGTTATTGATGGTTTCAGACGCTCTTTCGACAAAAAAGGCTTGCTGATTAAGAAAAGAGGCATTTTACAATCAATGGTAATTAAAGAACCATTAAAAATTGATTACGAAAATGAAAGTGTTGACGAAATTGTTGAGAAAATTTCTTATGCAATCGAACAGCATACATCATTTATGCAGTTAATACCTAAAGAAATACTTGAGGCTGAGAAAAAATTGGACGAATTAAGGAATTTTTGGGAATATTAATTCAGTACTATTTAACAGACTCTATATTTTCATTAAAAATTAAGTCTTGACCTCTATATTTAAGATATAATTGAACAATTGCGACAACGTCTTTTTCGCAATAAGTAACAATTCTATCCAGATTTTTTTCTTCCCAATAAACTTTGGCAACATCGCTTCCATTTATATCATCTTTTGGACTAGGGATATTAAAAATAGCAGTTAATATGTTTAATGATGTATAATGCTTATAATCACCGAATTTCCATAATTCCAAAGTATCTAAATGTTTAATTTCCCATGGTTTTTTTCCTGCAATATTTAATAATTTGGGTAATTTCAAATTATTAATCAAAATACGTCTTGCAATATATGGAAAATCAAATTCTTTTCCGTTATGAGCACATAAATAATGATCTTTATCGTAAAATGAGCTGTTTAATAATTTTATAAAAGCAGAAAGTAATTCAGTTTCATTATCGCTATAAAATGATTTTATTCTAAGCTTTCTTTTTTGCTTTGAATTACTTATAAAACCAACAGAAATACAAATTATTTTGCCAAATTCAGCAAATATACCTGCTCTCTCATAAAAATTTTCTGTTTCAGGAGTGTTTTCATCTCTAAAATACTTTGTTTTTTTTATCCATAAATCCTTTAAATTTTCAGGCATTTCTTCAAATACAGGATATTCTGGTACAGTTTCAATATCTAAAAAAAGTATATTGTTTTCTTTAATTTCATCTAACATAATATATTTTTATTAAAATGAGTTTTTATTTAAACAATTAAAATTCAGATACTTACTAGTATTTTATTTATTGTATTTATTGAGATTTTTCTCAATAATTGAACATAAAATTTCAATAGCAACGGTATTATGTCCGCCTTCAGGTAAAATTATATCTGCATATCTTTTAGATGGTTCAATAAATTGTAAATGCATTGGTTTTACTGATTTATCATATCTTTCAAGCACTTTATTAACAGACCTTCCTCTTTCAATAATATCTCTTTTAATAACTCTGTTCAATCTATCGTCTGCATCGGCATGAACAAAAACTTTTATATCAAATAAATCTCTCAATTCTTCATTTGTTAATATCAAAATACCTTCTAAAATAACAACTTTTTTTGGCAGCACAGTTATTGTTTCTTTTGAACGAGTACAGGTTAAATATGAATAAATTGGTTCTTCAATGCTCTTTCCTTCTTTTAAAAGTTTAATGTGTTCCACTATTAATTCAAATTCAAGGGCTTGAGGGTGGTCAAAGTTTATTTCTTGTCTTTCTTCAAGTGGTAAATGGCTATTGTCCTTATAATAAGAGTCTTGTGATAAAACTGCTACTTCTTCATTCGGGAAATTTTCGATGATTTTTTTTACTACAGTTGTTTTTCCGGAACCTGTTCCACCGGCAATTCCTATTACAAGCATTTTAAATTTTTTAATTAATTAAATTTATTTCAGATATATTTCTTGATGCGTTTTTTATTATATTAGCGCCAATTATTAATTTTCAAATATATAAAAAACAAGAATGATTGAGCATATTGTAATGATAAAAATAAAAGAAAATTCAAATAAAATTGAAATTTCTAATTTAATAAAACAAAGCTTAGAAAATTTACCAAATTTGATTAAAGAAATAAAATATTACCAAGTTGGACTTAATTTAAGTAAATCGCCAACAGCATACGATATTGTTTTAATTTCGCGCTTTGATAATTTTGATACTCTTGAAGAATATAGAGTTAATCCTGAGCATCAAAAAGTTTTAGATATTATAAAAACTCATGCAGAAAAAACTGCTGTTGTTGATTTTGAAAAGTAGTTCTACAATCTTAATTTTTCATTGTAATAAATAAAATGACAACAAAAAATTATTATAATAAAATTAAAATTTCAAATCCATACAAAGGGAGAAGATTTGCAGTTGGAGATATTCATGCTTGCTATTATACATTTAAAGAATTGATTGAGAATCAGTTAAGCTTGAAAAAAAATGACCAGTTATTTATTTTGGGTGATATTATTGACAAAGGACCGCACAGTAAAAAAACTTTAGATTATATTTTAAAACTTATAAAAAAAGGATATTTAATTTATCCACTTAGAGGTAATCATGAAGAAACACTTATTTACACTTCGGAAAATGAAAGCAAAAAAATTCTTAAATGGCTTGTAAGAAAAAGTCCTAATTTATTAAATCAAGGAAAATTACACACTAAGTATAAAGATTTTATTAAAAGCCTTCCATTTTATTACGAATTAGATAATTTCTTTTTAGTGCATGCAAATTTTAATTATAATATCGAAAAACCTTTTAAAGATAAAAGCTCAATGCTTTGGAAAAGAAAATTTGATTACAATGCTAAAACTCTTAAAAACAAGACATTAGTTCATGGACATCAACCAACTGAAATAGGCGATATAAAATGTATGATAAGAAAAAAAAAGAAAGTAATTTGCCTAGATAATGGAGTAAATTATATCCGAAACCATAAATTATATAATTATTTGCAGATGGGAAGTTTATGCGCTTTAAACCTTGATACTTTTGAATTAACAATACAGAAAAATATTGAGTTTGAAAAGAAAAATGCAAATACAATTTTGATATAATTTAATACATTATTGTTTTTCTATTTCATAATTCCTTTTGATTCCCAAATAAATATAAAATAAACAAACCGCAATTATTAAATGGCTAATATCTTTTGCAGTTAAAAAATTCATAAATTTATATGGCGATTTAAATATTAATGCCGGAATTGCAGATGAAAGTATTCCTGTGATTATCAGTATATTACCTTTCTGATTTTGTTTAAAAAATAATACAAATAAAATTGGAACAGCTATTATTAAAAGCGATAAAACTGTATTTGCTGTTACAATATCAAAATTTTTATACCAAGAAATTAAAACTAAAAAGACTAGAAATTGAATGTTGATAAAATGCCAAATAGTGTTTTTTACAATTTTGTTTTTCCAATTAATTAAAACAGCTCTATCAAAAAAATATGTAGATAATGCAGTAAAAACCCAAGCAATTAAATGCAGGTTTTTTCCGGCATACAAATAAAAAAGATGAGCAAAAGCTGCCACAAGTGTTGATATACCCATAAAAAGGAAAAAATATCTGAAATACAGATATTCTTTTTCAATGGGAGCTAATTTTTTAATTTTAATGTAAAAGATTAAACCTGCAATTGCAATAAATACATCTGTTATAAATGCTCCTGGTTCAATTAATTTTAAATTAAAAAAAATAAAAATCTGATGTTGCATAAAATAATTTATAAAAGTCTAAAGATAAAAGACAAAAGGAAAATGGCAAAAAAAATTATGCAAAAGTCAATACAGAAAGATAAAAAAGTACTAATCCTAAATTAATTAATAAAAATTACATCCATTTTCTTTGTAATTTTTGCTTGTGTTATATCTTTGCCAAAAAAACTAAACATGAACGCATATGTATTTCCAGGACAAGGTGCCCAATTTGTTGGAATGGGCAAAGAATTATACGAAAACTCTGAGCTTGCAAAAGATTTATTCGAAAAAGCAAACGAAATTTTAGGTTTTCGCATAACCGATATAATGTTTAATGGTACAGAAGAAGATTTAAAGCAAACAAATGTAACACAACCTGCAATTTTCTTGCATTCTGTAATTTTAGCAAAAACATTAGGTAATAATTTTAAACCCGATATGGTTGCAGGTCACTCGCTTGGTGAGTTTTCAGCTTTAGTAGCAAATGAAGCTTTATTTTTTGAAGATGCTTTGGTTTTAGTATCAAAAAGAGCAATGGCAATGCAAAAAGCATGTGAATTAACACCATCTACAATGGCTGCAATTTTAGGAATGGAAGATGCTACAGTGGCCGAATTATGCAATAAAGTTGATGGAATTGTTGTGCCTGCAAATTATAACTCACCTGGTCAAATAGTAATTTCAGGAGATGTTGCAGGAATAGATAAAGCAATTGAACTGTTAACAAATGTTGGCGCCAAAAGAGCAATTAAACTTAATGTTGGAGGTGCTTTTCATTCGCCATTAATGGAACCTGCAAAAGTTGAACTTGCTGAAGCTATTAATTCAACAAATTTCAATAAACCAATATGTCCTGTTTATCAAAATGTTAATGCACAGGCAGTTACAAATCCTGATGAAATAAAGAAAAACCTTATTTCGCAATTAACTGCACCTGTTAGATGGACAGAAATTGTTCAAAACATGATAAAAGACGGTGCTGATAATTTTACTGAAGTTGGTCCGGGAAAAGTGCTTCGAGGCTTAATAAAAAAAGTTGATAGAAATATGCCGACTAAAAGTGCTTAGTTAAAAGTTAGAAAGTTAAATCAATAATAATAACTCATAAATATTTTAAGCCATGATTAAAGTAAACGAATATTTTGACGGAAATGTAAAATCATTATCATTTGAAAATACAGTTGGAGTTCAATCTGCAGGCATTATGCTTCCTGGCGAATATGAATTTGGAACATCTACTTATGAATTAATGAAAGTGATTTCGGGAAAGTTAATTGTTAAATTACCTGAAAGCAATAAATGGGAAACTTTTAAAACAGGTGAAACTTTTGAAATAGAAAAAAACAATAAATTTCAATTAAAAGTTGAAGAACCTACAGCTTATTTATGTCTATATAAATAATGTGCTGATAATCAAATTGTTGGTAAACTTGTTTAAGGCTTTGTTTTTAATTTAAAGGCTAATTTAAACACAAAAAAAGACAGAAGTAAAAACATTGTTTTTGCATCTGTCTTTTTTTATAATTAAAATATATCTTCTTCTGCTTCTTCGCCAACGTTTTTCATTCTTGCGCCTCTTACAACTTTTCCAAAACGATAACTTAAAAATATCGAAAAGAAAAACTGACTATTAGATGTAGCCATTATTTCAACTTCTTTTAAAAAAGCTTTAGCAGTACCACCAATTTCTAAAGCGGTTATTTTATTATCTTTTCGGCTAAACTCAAAACTAAAACCTGCTCTGGCAAAAGCGCCCGCATTAAATCCCATTTCATCAAAACCAATAAAATATGAAGATTTCCCTAAAATTATTTGATAAGTATTAATGTCAAATTTTTCATCTTTTACGCCATTCTCATAAGCTACTTCGTAATATATTGGTTTAAGAAAAATCAATGATGGTCCTGCATTATAAAAATACCGAACAGAAACTCCACCTTTATCCATTTTAGTAAAAATTTCTCTTTGTCGTCCATACGAAGCAGTTAATTCATATGCATGATTTATTTTACCAAAAACAAACCTATTTACATTATAATAATTGTTGGAAATCTTAATCTCTTTGGGATGTTTTAAATAATTAAAATCAATTTCATACAAAGATTTTTTAAAGCCGTTTATCCTTTTTGCAAAACGATAATTTGCTCCATATCCATTTGTATAAACATTAATTCCCCAGGTTTTTTCATTTCGAAAAAATATTTTTTTTTCATCATCAATTTCACCTTGAGAAAATATATTAAGAGTATAAAATAAGCTAATTACGATAAGGAATATTGATTTTCCTATAAGATTAGTCTTATTTATTTTACTAAATATTAATCTATAAACTAATAATAAATTTGAGTTTTTCAATATTAAATCAGCCGCTGACTGTTTCATTCTTTTGATAAGTAAAGTAATACTACAAAAAAAGAAAGGATTTATAAATAAAACAAATAATGTAATTTTTAATTCGCTACAGATTGATTAGCAGGCATTTCCGTCATTGAATACGCAGGACAAGGAGGTGCATTTTTAAAACCTCTGCATGAACTCATAAATGCTACTAAGCTTAAAACAACAATTACTAAATAAACCTTTTTTTTCATATGTAAATAATTTAATTTTTAAGATATGATTGTAATAATCAAATAAAATAAAAGCAAATATAGATAATAAAGAATAAAACAATACTAATATATTTTTTAATTTAACCCAAATATCATGCATTTTATTGCTTAAACTAAAAAAAAATAATTGTAAAAAAATGCATTAATTATTAATATTCAATATTTTAGCTTATGTATTTAGATTTTATTTTAAATTAATACAATATTATTATCAATAATTTTTTTAAATTATTTTAACTTTACTGCCAATATTTCTTTTTAAAAATATAAAATATAATGATATGTTACAAACTTTATTAAATCATAAATCCATAAGAAAATATAAAACAAATAAAATAGATGACAATACTTTAAATCAAATTCTTGAAGCAGGCTCAAGAGCTTCTACAACTGGGAATATGCAGGTTTATAGTATTATAGTAACAAAAGATAATGAGATTAAAAATCAACTTTGGGAAGCACATTTTAAACAAGATATGGTAAAACAAGCACCAATTATATTAACATTTTGTGCAGATTTTAACCGCTTTAATAAATGGTGTAAATTAAGAAATGCAAATCCGGGTTACGATAATTTTCTTTCTTTTTATACCGCTTCAATTGATGCATTACTTGCTGCTCAAAATGTTGCTGTTGCTGCCGAAGACTTTAAACTTGGCGTATGTTATTTAGGCACAACTACTTATATGGCTGATAAAATTAAAAACATACTTGATTTACCTGAAAATGTTGTTCCGGTTACAACTTTGGTTTTAGGTTACCCTGATGAAGAACCAGAATTAACAGACCGCCTTCCTTTAAAAGGTATCATACATTATGAAAAATATAATAATTATTCTGATGAACAAATTAATGAAATATATGCTGAAAAAGAAGATTTGGAATCAACAAAAGAACTTTTAAAAATTAATCAGAAAGAAAATCTGGCTCAAATATTTACTGATAACAGATATACAAAAAAGGATAATATGTTGTTTTCTGAAATGTTCCTTAAGCATATTGAAAATCAATTGTTTATGAATAATAAGTAAATTATTATTCATAATAGATTTTCTTTTGATGTAATTCTTTTTAGCAATAACTTAGATTTATTAATTTATTCTCATATTCTAAAATTGTACTTTTGTCACATAAAATAAACGGTTTTATCAAAACAGCATATTTTTATTTAAACATTTTAGCTATTTTTATCTAAAATTCATAAATTTACATAAAAAGCATTATTATGGGTTGGAATATTTTTAAAAAAAATGACAAAGAAATAAGCTTAGAGGAAAGAGTAAATATGGCTCTTTTAAAAGCAAAAGAAGATAGAAGAATAGCTCAGAAGGAGATAAAAGACATTAATAATTGGGCTGCAGATGCAATAATTGATACATACAGTGCTTTCTTCCCAAATGCCAAACTAACTTATTACAGAAAACAATATGCAGAAACAGCTTTAGCTGAGTATGAAAGCATTAAAACAAAATTTTCTGAAAAATTAGAACTTGAAATTGTTGAAAAGTGCGATAATATTGTTACGGGATATTTGAATCAAATACAACTAAGAGAGTCAAAACTTAAATTGTATGAAAAAATAGAGCTTGAATATCAAAAAACTAAAGAGAAATTGAAAAATGCTCAAAAAGTTGAAGATAGAACTAATAATATGCAAGAACATGAAGAAAGATTAAAATCTTTAGATAATGATTCATCAGGCATATCAAAAGCAATGACAGAAACATACAAACTTGAGGATTTAAAAGAAGATATTGAACAAAAAGAAGAATATTTAAATCAATTGGAAAAACTAACTAATCAATTTTCTGATGATAGTAATTTTGATAATTCATTAGCTTTTAAAGATGAAATAGACAAAATGATTAATGATATGGATTAATATTACCATTATTGTTAAAAAAAC
>JAFGWC010000069.1 GCA_016937695.1 Bacteroidales bacterium | reverse complement strand
TTTCTTTCTGTGGTTAATTAAAATTTATTTATTTTTGCTAAAAAACCGTAACGGTTATTAAGGACTAGTCATTTCTTTAAGCAAAAAAAAATTGCCAAATCATTTTTATGAGATTTGATAAAAATCGGTGAAAAATTTTTCTTTTCCCATTTTTTAATTTTAATTTAATAAGAATTTGTAAAAAAACACCAATAATTTTTCAAAAATATAGTTTCCCAAAACATTTAAACATAATTTAGCCAATTTTCTTAGATTATGAGAAATTACAAATAAACCAAATTCTATTTCCACTCTCTCTAAACCGTTCAGTTTTGGTTAAGTTGATCTCAATTCTAAATACCCGTCCAAACAAAAGTGGCTGCGAAAAAAGATTTTCAACAAAAAAGGCAAATGTGGTCAAAAATGGTTGGTGAAAATACGAAAAATTGACTGTTGAAAGACAGCCCTTTTCCATTTTGACACTATCAAAAAAAGTGTGTATTTTTTTCACTTTAATAAATACTTCTCTATTCCTTTTACAGCTTTAAAACCGTCAGCAATTGCACTAATTGCATCGGCAGTTGAATTTACTGAATCGCCACCTGCAAATATTTTCGCTACTGAACTTTGCATTGTTTCATTTGTAACAACTCTGCCTCTTTTTAGTTCCAATTTTTCTTTTATTTCATCCGAAAGGAAAGAAAAATCTGCTTCTTGTCCAATTGCACCAATTACACATGTAACATCTATTTCTGCTTCACTACCTTCAATTTGCACAGGTTTTGGTCTTCCACCATTTTCATCTGCCACCATTTCAGATAAAGCATATTTTATTTTAATGGCATTTCCTTTGTCATCGCCAATTATTTCTAATGGAATTCCTTGCGGAGTGATTATAACTCCCTCATCCTCAGCACCTTCAATCTCTTCCCAATCAGCAGGCATGTCAACTACTCGCCTTCTATAAAGAATTGTAACTTCAGCGCCATGTCTTCTTGCTACTCTTGCAGCATCAATAGCCACATTACCACCACCTATAACCACAACTTTATTTCCTACATCAACCGCTTCGCCAGAATTAATTTTTTCCAAATAAGTTACAGCTTGCATAGAACCATTTAAATCTTCACCAATCATACCAAGAGTCCAAGGTTTTTCAAAACCTATTCCCATAAATATTGCATCATATTTATTATAAATTTCATCAAAACTAATTTCTTTACCAACTCTTGTATTAAAAATAATTTTAACCCCAATACTTTGCATATATGATATCTGCTTATCAAGACTATCTTCCGGCAATCTGTATTTTGGAATACCATACATAGTCATTCCGCCACCTTTTGCTTTTGCTTCATAAACAGTTACATCAAAACCTCTAAGCGCCAGATAATAAGCTGCTGTCAAACCTGCAGGCCCTGCACCAATAATGCCTACAGTTTTTCCGTTAGGTTCATTTATTTCAGGATTTACAATTTCTTTAATAATATCAGCTGTTCTTGCTGTTTCTGTAACATAACGTTTTAACCAACGAATTGCTATAGCTTCACCTCTAACTTGAATTGCACAAACTTCTTCACATCTACGAGTACAAACTTTACCACACATTTCCGGTAATGGATTATTATCATAAATTATTCTAAGTGCATCTTCATCTTTTTCGTTAGCAATAGCATTAATATATTCAGGAATATGCATGTGTTCAGGACAAACTTCAGTACATAAACCGCAACTTATACATCTACGAGCTTCTTTTCTAGCTTCTTCTTCATTATAGCCCAATACCACTTCAGCAAAAGATTTTATTCTTTCATGTCCTTCCAATTCTCGCATTGGAATTCTTTTGTATTCAGATAATGATGTGCTTGTATCGCTAAAAAATGAAATTTTTTCTTTCCCATTAGGATTACTAATACCCGGAGTCCAAAGAAATGTGTCAGGATCTCCATCAACATAAATAAAATCTTTTGTTAAATTTAAAGATCCAGTTGGACAAACTTCAACACATAATGCACACCAACAACATCTACCATTATCAACTCTTGGCCTTAATCCTGAATCACCGTCCTTTGCATTATAACCTTCTATTGTAATCATATCAATTGCTTCATTCATACATATTGTTGAACAATTTCCACAACCAATACATTTTTCTAAGTCATTATGATGCATCCCTCTATACCTGTCAGAAGCAGTTACGTCAAGTTTTGGAAAATTAAGAGTATGCGGTTTTAATGCAACTCTTTTCAAAGCTGTAAAAGGTGTTAATAATCCCTTTAAATTAAAAAAACTCATATTTTTATATGTTTTTTACAGAACTTGTAATTTATTTCAATTTCGATATTATTAATTAATATCTTTAAAATTTCTTTTACTTTGTAATTACTTTATTATCAAATATTTAACTTAGTTCAGAAATCAAATTTATCTTTCTATTTCTGGAGGACAAGTTCCCAAACTGTTCATAATAAATGAAACATCTGCCAAATTTGCACCAACCAACATATCTTCTAATAATGTAACACCATGAACATAAGCCGGCCCTTTAACGTGTACACGCCTTGGTTTATCTGTTCCGTCAGAAACAACATAATATCCGAATTCGCCTCTTGCCGACTCAGTTTTCACATATGCTTCGCCAGCAGGGATTTTCCACTTCATAGGATTTGGGATTTTATTATAAAATTCGCCTTCAGGAATTTTATCCATAACTTGTCGCACAATTTTAATTGACTCTCTTATCTCTTTTCTTCTAACTAATGCCCTTGCCCAAACATCTGAACCATGTTCTAATCCAATTTCAAAGTCAAGTTGATCATAAATTTCATATGGATCATCTTTTCTAACATCACTTGCAATACCACAAGCTCTTAATGGTGGTCCAACTACGCCCCACTCTATTGCTTTTTCTTTATTTATTATTCCTACTCCTTGTGCACGCTTTTGAAAAATAGCATTATCAAACATTAATTTATCATAGTCATCCAATCTTTTTTCAAGATAGTCCATTGTACTAAGAACTTTATCTCTAAAGCCTTCTGGCATATCTCTTCTAACACCACCCGGCCAAATATACATGTGATAAACCCTTCCACCGGTTAATTCTTCAAATAAATCAAGTATATAGTTTCTATCTCCAACACTCCACTGTCCAACTGTATATAAACCGGCAGAGCCATTTTGTCCGCCATACCACAATAAATAAGAAGCTATACGGCCTAATTCAAGTGTTAAAACTCTTAACCATTTTGCTCTTTCTGGTATTATTCTACCTTCAATCTCTTCAACAGCTCTGGAAAAATTTTCTTCATTTGGATCAGGTTCTGGCACACAAATTCTACAAACAATTGTAAAACTTTGCAACCAGTTTCTTCTTTCCATAAGTTTTTCAAATCCTCGATGCAAATATCCAACTTCTGTTGTTGCTTTAGCAATAGTATCTCCGGCTACTTGCAATTTAACCATCATATTACCGGTTATTCCGGGATGTTGAGGTCCTAAATATAATGTTGTTGTTTTTTCTCTCATTTCCTAACAGTTTTTATTAGTATATTGGCGTATTGGTTATTTGCACTTTTTACTTATCAAATTATAATTACCAATATCTAATACACTAACTCCTAATATACCAATACTAATAAACTAATCTTAGTCTCTTGAATACTTTTTAGCAAAATCAGGTATTTCTTCACCACTTCGCTCTGTAATAACAGTTCGAACATCTTTTGCATCTTCTCTTCCAGGTCTATCAAAAAAGTGCTTGCTAGAATACTCTTTAGTATCAAAATCTTTTCTCATTGGTGGAATATCATCCCAATCTTCAAGAATAAATTCTTTTGCTCCAATCAGACCTTCAAACTCTACTCCAAACATTTCTCTTATTTCTCGTTCATAAGTATTTGCTTGTCGCCAAATATTATCTATGTTTTGAATAATAGGTTTTTCTCTGTTAATAACACATTTTATAATAAGCTGAATTTTATCTTCAGGCGACCATAAAATATATACTAATTCAAATTGATTGTTTTCAATCCAATCAACGCACGACATGTGTGAAAAATGAGTGAATTTCAATCTCTCTTTTGCATATAAAAGAACACCAGGTATTATTTCTGCATCAGTCTCAACAATCACTCTTTTATCTCTTTGCACAATTCCATTAACTTTTTCAAAAGTTTTGGTTAAAGCTTCAAGTGTTTCTTTTTCTTTTATTTGTTCTGACATAATTTGTATTTTTTATATGTCTATATGTTATTATTTTCTTTTCCAATTAGAACTATTGCCAAAAAAGATTACAAATTATAATCAGGCATTCTCCAATTTTTAATTATTCTTTTTTGATTTTCTCTGTATTCTTCAATATTATTTTGATATTTTCTCCAACCATCAGCTTTACCTTCTTGAATATATTCCTGTAATTTAACAAAACCGGAAATAACTGCTTCAGGTCTGGGCATACATCCATTAATAAAAACATCAACTGGAATATATTTATCCAAACTATTAATTGTATTATACGAATCCCAATACATTCCACCATTAATTGTACAAGAACCAAAGCCTATAACATACTTAGGGTCTTGCATTTGCTCATAAACTCTAATTACACGTTTCAAAGTTTTTGTAGCAAGATAACCTGTGATTAATAAAACATCAGCTTGTCTAGGAGTAGCAGCTCCTCTAATACCAAATCTTTCGGCATCATATCTGGAAGTCATTGTAGGCGGAATTTCAATTGCACCACAACCTGTACCGTATGCTAAAACAAATAATGAATGTTTTCTAGCAAAATTTTTTATATATTCACCTATTGCTAAAGAATCTTTTTTTTCTATCATCGAACTTATGTTTAAAAGCTTTGCTTTCAGTAATTTACAAATTATAATTTATGTGTTTCTAATATAAATATTCTTAAGAAATCATGTACCAAGCATATAACATTCCTATAACACCAAAAAAAGTTGGCCAACCCCAGAAGTATCTAATAGATTGCTCGGTTCTATATCTTGGTGATACAATTCCATAAATTACTGGAATCATATATATAACAAATGTTTTTAACAATAATTCTAAAATATTAGATGCACCACCCAAAAACACATCTACAAATAAAACCAATTTTGCGAAAGTGAAAATAGATCCACTTGTCATCATTAGCCCTAAATATTTTCCACCAAACTCTGATGGCGGTCCAGATGCAAGCTCTGAAGGTGCGAATACAATATCAAAAGGCGAATAATGCATCATGCCTATAAAAGCTAGTAAGCCTGCAATAAATGCAAATGGAGAAGCAAACATCAACCAACCAATTTGGTTTTGTAATTCTATTAAACCGGTAATAGATGTAGCTTTATACTGAACCATTATAGCAACTAAAGCCAATAACCAAGGAACTTTATATCCAACCATTTGGCTTAAACCTCTTGAAACACCAATAGCTGAATTAGGATTACCTGTTTGGCCAGCTCCTAGTGCCATTCCTAATTGTCCAAAAACCATCATGTACATTAAAAAAATTAGATCGCCACTAAAATTTAGATTTTGATAAAATTGTCCATTGTTTAAAATAGGAACAAACATCAATGTTGCTGTTGATGCAGTTATTGCCCATAATGGGCCTAAATGTTGCATCCATCCGTGATGAATTGCAGATTCTTTACTATATAATTTTAGAACATCTAAAAAATTTTGCCAAATAGGCGGCCCTACTCTATTCTGAATTCGAGCTGTAACTTTTCTACTAATACCTCCATAAAACATTCCGACTGTGAATGCTGTTATTATGGTTATTGTTATTCCTAATATAAGAGACCAATTCATTTGATATATGTTTTTCTTTTAATCGAAATTCTTTTTAAAATCATCAAATTTACAATCCGAAAATTTGATTTTTAAGTAATAATAATAGAACAAAAAATATTATAACATATAATGCATAACCTTGTCCGTTTCCAGAATAAATATATCTAATAAACTGAAATAATGCATTTAAGCCATTACCAATTTCATCATAAATTGAGTCCATTGTTTTTTTCATTACAGGGCTTATAGCTCTTTCAAAAGGTTTGTAAAAATTAAGTTTAAATGATAGATTTTCATGAGGAAGTGGAATTTCACCGGATGTACTTATATCTTTAGTTGTAACATATCTAGTTCTTTTTCTGTTTTTTAAGGATATAAAAATAAATGCAACTATAAAAATTGTTCCAATATACATTGAAACATGTTGTAAATTAACTTCATCGCCCCAAGCATTAACTAATAATGACATATTCCAATTTACATCATTAAAACCTAAATATTTCATTCCATTAGCAATTGGTTCGAATAAAATACCCGGGAATGTTCCTGTTACAATTAAAAATAATGATAACAAAATCATAGGAATTAACATTGGAAGTGGAGCTTCTTTAATATTTTTAAATTCAGGCTCTTCTTGGCCAAGAAATAGTGAATAAAGAATTTTGAAAGAATATAAAAATGCTGCCGTGCTTGCTGTAAAAATAACAATAATTAAAAAAAAATGTTCTGAAGCCAATAACGATTGATACAACATCCATTTTCCAACAAATCCGCCTAAAGGAGGAACAGCAGCTAAGGCAATTATAGATACAAGTGTAGAGAAAAATGTTAGTGGCATTTTCCTTATAAGTCCAGTAACTAAAGTCATGTCAGTTGATCCTGTTTGTTTTTCAACAGCACCAATTGCCATGAAAAGGTTTCCTTTAAAAGCAGCATGAAGAATAGCCAAATAAATCGCAGCCATAATTGACAATTCAGTACCAATTGCAACCCCAACAATAATATATCCTAATTGTCCGATTGATGAATATGCAAGAAGTTTTTTCGCATCATCTTGAATAATAGCATAAAAAGTAGCCATTAAAGTAGTTATCGCACCAGCCCATGCAAAAATTTCATTTATTAAAGTAAATTCACCAGAACTTAAAAGTCTTATAAATACAAGCCCTAATCCATAAATGCCCATTTTAGATAAAGCGCCTGAAAAAACAGCAGTATATGACATTGGTGAATTTGAATAAGCACCTGGAGCCCAAACGTGTAATGGCATCATTGCACTTTTTATAGAAAACCCTATTAAAAGTAATATGCCTATAAGTAATTGAGTTGAGAATTGAATTTGAGGGAAATAAGCAAATGCATCTTCTATTAAAAGGCTACCTACTTCTCTGTTTATAAGAACAATACCCATAAGTAATGCATATGCTCCTATTGCACTAAATATCATATATTTTATACCTACTTTTTCTACATCTTTACCAAGATAAATAACAATAAGATAAGATGACCATGTCATTATTTCCCAGAAAATAAAAAGAGAAATAAAATCTTGGCTCATTGTTATTCCAATCATTCCAAGTATACTAAGGAAAAAATTAAAATAGAAAGTTCCTAATCTTTCTTTTCCTTTCATATATGATGTAGAATATAATAATGCTAATGGTGACAATATTGATACTAATGCTGCAAATATCCAGCTATAAGATGAAAAACTCCACAAAGCATCAAAATCAGCAATTTTATATGAAAATTCGGCAGGTGTTTCGAAGCCTACAAAAAACCAGATAGACGCGGAAAAAGCTCCAACAACCACAATAATATTACCTAAAGTTTCGGAAATACGATGTCCGATATATGAAAGTATCGCTGAACCAAATAATATAAATAAAAGTAAAAACAAGCTATTCATCATTTTCTAAATAAATTAGATATTTTGTTAATTAATAATTTCTGCTAAACCAGGTAATATTTTCTCTATATATAAATCCTTATTCAATAATGAAGTTGTTGCATTCTCAATTAGGCCAGTAATTAAATCAGGATAAACACCAACGCTAATAATAATCAAACCTAGAACTATCATAACAATTGAGCTGTTTAATGATGGTTTTTGAATTGGTATTTCTTCGCTTGCTTTTCTGAAATACAATCTACTGATTACTTTAAAATAGTAAATAATTTCTACAACACTAACAGAAAGAATTAAAGCAATAATAACTTCCATATGTTGATTTGCAGCAGCAATTAATACGTATAATTTACTCCAAAAACCTGAAAATGGTGGTAAGCCAACGATAGCAAATGCTCCTAATCCAAAAAGCAAAGAAACAAGTGGCATTTTTTTACCAAAACCATCTAAATCTGAAATTAATTTTGTTTTTGTATTATATACTAAAAAGCTAGTAGTTAAAAACAATAATGATTTAATTATAGCATGATTAAACATCAAAAATATTGCAGCAAAAACACCTTGTTCTGTATTAAAACTAAATGCAATCATTATCAAGCCCATTTGCCCGATACTTGAATATGCAAGCATACGTCTCAAAGCTTCTTGTCTTAAAGCAACAACTTCGGCAATAATCATGGTAATTACTCCCATTATTAGTAATAAGTGAAAGGCTCCTTCAAGATCAAACATTAAATATATAATTCGAACAAGAGCATATATTCCAGCTTTAGCTACCATGCCTGCAAAAACAGCCGCAATTGGACCTGGAGCTTGAGAGTAAGCATCAGGAACCCAACCATTTAAAGGAAACATTTCAGCTTCAATACCAAAACCAACAAAAAAGAGAATAAAAATCAAAACTTTGATTTTTAAATCAACTTCATGCATTCTTACAGAAATTTCTGCCATATTTAAAGTTCCTACTTGTGTATAAAGCAGAATTATAGCCAATAAAATCATCGACGAAGCAAACGCACCAATTAAAAGAAATTTAAATGCAGCTTCAGCTCCATCTCTTCCTCTATAAAGCGCTGTTAAAGCATAAGCAGAAATACCAGTAATTTCAAGAAATACAAATAAATTAAAAATATCACCTGTTAAAACTATTCCAATAGAACCAGTAACTACAAGCAATAACAAAATGAAATATTTTAGAGAATCGTCAAAACCAACTTTTTTAAATTTATAGCTATATGCCCAAATTAAAAATCCCATTATACTAATTAGAGATGCTATAAATCCGCTAAAAGAGCTAAAAACCAAATTAATTCCAAAAGGCGGAGTCCATCCTGCTATTTTTGTAATAATTGGATTATCCGGCCTAATATCAATCATTAGAATTACTGACATATAAGCTAAGAAAAGAAAAACAAAGCCAGGGATTATACCAATTAAAGGTTTATATAATTTCCCAAAAAGAGGTAACAAAAAAGCTGTTAACAAGGGAAGAACTATGTAATAAATAGGATCTGCTATTACCATTTTAAGTTTTTAATTTCGTCAATGTTAATTGTATTATGATGTCTGTAAAGGCGAATTACTAGTGCAAGTGCAACAGCTGTAACGCCAAATCCAATTACTATGGCTGTTAAAACTAAAGCTTGAGGGACAGGATCAACCATTTTATTTGCACTTTCAATAGCCATTGGTGAAAAAATTGGTGCTGTTCCACCACTTATAAAACCTATCGCTACAAACAACAAATGTAAACCCGAATCTAAAATAGATAATCCTATCACAATTTTAATCAGATTCCGTTTTACAAGCACAGCGTATACTCCAAGAAGCATTAAAAAAATTGCTGTACCATATATTCCGTAAGTTAAAAAGTCTTGCATTTTTGAATGTTTTTTAAAATGCTAATTATTATTAATATATATTGTATAATTTATTCTTCATCCTGACTGATATTTAACAAGGTATCTAATACCCCTGTTAATTCAGCGCCTACTTTAAATCCAACAGCTATGTATATAATTCCAATTATTCCTCCGCTAATTAAACTATTCAATTCCCCTGCAGGCAAGAAATTTTCTAAAAAAGTACCACCATAAACCATTCCCAACAAACCTAAACCGACAAATACAATACCTGCTATGGATTCAATCCAGGTAACTCCAGAATGTTTAACAAAAAATTTCCTGTACGAAATAAGCATTAGTAAGAATCCGGTTGCGATAATTGCCCCGCCCTGAAAACCACCTCCAGGTGTTAAATGACCATGGACAAAAATGTAAGCACCCAACAAAATAATTAGAGGGAAAAGCACTTTTGCACCTGCCTGAACAATGTTAGATGCCTCAGTTGATGTCCTTTTCGGATTTAATTCAGTGTGAACTGAACGTCTTCGATATAATATACTTCCAATACCAGCAGCAGCCAGAAATAGAACTGTTACTTCTCCCAAAGTATCAAAACCTCTGAAATTAACGACAATAGCCGTTACAACGTTTGAAACTTTAAGTACTTCAGGTGATTTTTCCAGATAAAAATTCGAAACTTTCATTCTATCTTCTCCAAAAGGAACTTCGGATAAAACATCCAAAATTTCAACTCCAATAAATATAAGTAATCCGAATATTAATAGTTTCTTCATCAGTTTATTTTTAATTATCTTCGAATCTTTTTGTATTTCTTATAGCCAAAACAAATATTATTGTGCTAAGAGCTATTCCAATGGCAGCTTCTGTTAAAGCTACATCTGGTGCTTGTAAGATGTAAAATAAAATAGACAAAACAAGGCTTATAAGTCCTGTAGCAATTGCTGCTTGCAATAAATCTTTTTTTATCACAGCATAAATTCCTGCAACAATCAAAAAGAATAGTGAAATTATTGTAATAACAATTAATGTGTTACTCATTTGGCATCCTCCATTTCTTCTTCAATATTTTTTTCTACTTCTTGGTAAGCATCAATATTCTCTTTTGTAAAAGGTGCAATTTTATCTTTGTAGGCTCCTCTTGCAAGAGCATGAGAACTTAACGGGTTAGCTATCGCAACAAAAATCACAATTATTATAGTTTTAATAAGCCAAGGATAACCTGGCGTAAAAGAAACAAATCCTAAAAGACCTGTTCCTAAAACAAGGCTCATTGCTCCTAAAGTACTTGATTTTGTTCCTGCCTGAATTCGAGTATATATATCTGGCATTCTGAAAATACCAAGCGCTCCTAGAAACAAGAAAACTGCTCCTAAGGTTATCAGAAAATAAGCTAAATATTCAATTACTATCATTATATACCTCCTTCTAAATATCTTGCGATTGTAATTACACCGACAAATCCCAGAACGGCATAAACCAAAGACACATCAATATATATAAATCGTTCTAAAACAAATCCTAAAAAAACCATTAATGCAATTGCCATAAATGAGATTGTATCTAAAGCAACTACTCTATCTGCAGCAGTTGGTCCTTTTACAAATCTAACAAATGCTAATATAGCTCCGACAGCTATTATTGAAATTATTATTATAAAAAAATAAGACATATTATTTTTATTATGAGTAAATTTTTAATAAAACATCTTCAAATTGTTTTGCTATTTCATTAAATGCAACTTCAGAATCACTATCTTTTACCTCGAGCCAATGTATGTAAAATCTATTTCCTATTACATCTACACTAAGAGTTCCTGGTGTTAAAGTTATGCTATTTGCAAGAATCATTTTGGCAAAATCGGAATCGAGTTTAGATTCGAATTCAACAATGCCCGGATTGATAGGCAAACTAGGTGATAAAACTATTTTAGCAACATGAAAATTAGCCTTTACTAGTGCAATTAAAAAAACAAATATGTATTTAATCACATAAATTAATTTTATTGGTGAAAGTCCTTTTAAACCTCTAGACGTAAAGCTTTTAAAAGTAAATAAACTAATAATAAAACTAATGAACAATCCGGTTAATACTTCATATATTTCTATTGATGTAGTAAACGCTAACCATAAAACAAAAACAATCAACCATGTAAAAAACAATTTACTAATAACAGATATTTTAGAATTCATCATTTATGGTTTTTAAAATTTCAGCACAAAAGTAAACATATTCACATATCCATCTATGTTAAAAAACATGTTTTTTCTTATTTAAAATCAATTCAATTAGCAAAAGAGCATAAAAATTACAGTTTCATTTCACCAAAATATTTCATAAATTGCACACGTTCAAATGCAGCAGGATTATTACTTTTAGCTTGACTCATACTACCTTTAAAATCGGCTATTGTTTTATATCCATTTTTATCCATCCAAACTTCCAATTCCTTTAACATAGTTCCGATATGGCTTGTGCCATTTTTATATAGTGCAGAAACAACCTGAACAGAATCAGCACCTGCCAATAATTGTTTAATTAAAGCTTTTCCATCGTGAACACCTGTAGAAGCACTAATATCACAATTTATTCGTTCTGCCATAATTGCAACCCAACGAAGTGAGATTGGCAAATCATTTTCTGAACTTAAAACATGTGTTGATATCACTTTTTTATTATCGATATCAAAATCGGGACTATAAAACCGATTAAATAAAACAATACCTGAAACTGTTGTTTCAGAAAGGGTTTTAATCATTCTGGCCAGATTAGAAAAATAGTAACTAATTTTCAATGAAACAGGTATGGTTACAAGTTTACTTACCGAATTAATTAAATCAAAATAAATTTTTTCGTTTTCTTGAGATGTTTTGCTACAATCTGTTGGCAAAAAAAATGCATTTAATTCAATTGCATCGGCACCAGCATCTTGTATCTTTTTTGCAAAAAAAGTCCATTCTTGAGCAGTTACACAGTTAATACTTGCTATTACTGGTATATTAACCTCTTTTTTTACGTCTTCTATTAACTTTATATATCTTTTTATATTGTCTGCTTTTATTTTGTAATCGAAATAATCGTAATATTCCAGATTGTTTTCATCAGCTTCAACTTCCTTTATAACGCTTTTAAATTCGAGCATTATTTCTTCTTCAAAAATTGATTTTAATACAATTGCTCCGGCACCTTTTCTTTCAAGGTCTTTTATATCCTCAACTGAATTTGTTAAACCCGAACTACCAACAATTAAAGGGTTTCTGAGTTCCAATCCAAGATATTTTGTTGTTAAATTTGCCATAATTATTAATATTAATAATGATATTTATTTGTTGAGAAATTATCGCTCAATATAGTTATATAAGCATATAAATTAAAGAATAAAGTTAATAAAACTATATAAAAATATTCATCTTTTTTAAATTTCTTTTTTTGATTTAATATATTTATGCATTCCACTTGCTGCTTTTCGTCCATCTCCCATTGCAAGAATAACTGTTGCGCCGCCTCTTACTATATCACCACCTGCAAAAATATCTGGAATTGATGATTGCATAGTTTCAGTATTAACCACAATTGTGCCCCAACGAGTAACGTCTAAATCTTTTAAGCTTGAAGGTATTAAAGGGTTTGGCGAAACACCTACACTTACGATAACAGTATCTACATCGATATAATATTCAGAGCCTACAATTGGAACAGGACTTCTTCTACCGCTTTCATCAGGATCGCCAAGCTCCATTTTTTGAACTTTCATTCTATTAACTCTTCCATTTTCATCAGCATAATATTCAAGTGGATTGTTTAGATTAAGAAATTCTATTCCTTCTTCTTGTGCATGTTTTACTTCTTCAATTCTGGCTGGCATTTCAGTAATTGAACGTCTATAGATTATCATTGCCTTATCGGCACCAAGCCTTTTTGCTGTTCTAACAGAATCCATTGCAGTATTTCCGCCTCCAATAACTGCGACATTTTTTCCACTAATAACAGGAGTATCGTATTCATCATTTGCGGCATTCATCAAATTAACTCTTGTTAAGTATTCATTTGAAGAAAAAATACCAATATAATTTTCGCCAGGAATATTCATAAATCTAGGTAAACCTGCACCACTTCCAACAAAAAATGCTTCAAATCCTCTTTCTCTTAAATCATCGAAAGAAGCAGTTTTTCCAACAATAAAATTAGTAATAAATTTCACACCCATTTTTTTCATGCTTTCAATTTCGATATCAACAACTGAATTTGGAAGTCGAAACTCAGGAATACCGTATTTTAAAACTCCGCCAATTTCATGAAGTGCTTCAAAAACTGTAACATCATAACCAAAACGCGCCATATCAGCGGCCCATGCTAAGCTAGCCGGTCCTGCTCCAATTGCTGCTACTTTAATGTTATTTTGTGTTGCTACTTCCGGAATTGACATTTTGCCGCTATTTTGCTCATAATCAGCTGCAAATCTTTCTAAGTGTCCAATTGCAACTGGAGGTTTTTTAAGTTTTAATGTATAAAAACACTGAGCTTCGCATTGCTTTTCTTGAGGACAAACTCTTCCACAAACAGCGGGCAAAGTGTTAGTTTCTTTAAGCACAGATGCTGCTCCAAGAAAGTCGCCGATTTCAATTTTTTTAATAAATTTTGGAATATTTATCCCAACAGGACAGCCTGTTATACAAGTAGGCGTTGGGCAATCAATGCATCTTTGTGCTTCTAAAAGTGCTTGTTCTTCTGTTAAGCCTGTATTTACTTCGTTATTATTTTTATTTCGGATATTTGGTTCTTCTTCATTCATCAAAACCCTTATTTTTTGGGTTCTATCCTTAACCTTAATGTTTTTTCTTATTTCATCACGCCATTCTTGGTTGCGTTGTTCTTTTAAATAGTCTACTATATTATCCATGTTTAGTTTTTTGCTTATTTATTAATTTATTGAATCTAGATGTTTTTGATATGCTTCGGCCTCTTGAGATTTATAAGCACCTAAACGATACAACATCTCATCAAAATCAATTTTATCAGCATCAAATTCAGGTCCGTCAACACAAACAAATTTTGTTTCTCCTCCAACTGTAACTCTGCATGCACCGCACATTCCTGTTCCATCAACCATTATTGTATTTAAACTTGCAAGTGTATGGATATTATATTTTTTGGTTGTAAGAGCAGCAAACTTCATCATAATTGCAGGACCGATTGCAACAGCGACATCAATTTTTTCTTTATTAATAAATTCTTCCATTCCCTGAGTTACAAGACCTTTTCTGCCATATGAACCATCATCAGTCATTACAATAAGTTCATCTGAATGCATGCGCATTTCGTCTTCTAATATAATTAGATCTTTATTTCGAGCAGCAAGCACAGTTAGAACTCTATTTCCGGCAGCTTTAAAAGCTTCAACGATTGGCAATAAAGGTGCAATTCCTACACCTCCTCCGGCAGCTAGCACTGTTCCAACTTTATCAATATGAGTGGCTTTTCCCAAAGGACCAACTACATCTAAAATATAATCGCCTTCATTTAAATTTAATAATTTTGAAGATGAAACACCAACTTCCTGTACAACAAGGTCTATTGTGCCTTTTTGAATATCAGCACCTGCAATAGTTAGTGGTATTCTTTCGCCTTTTTCATCAACTCTGATAATTACGAAATGCCCGGCTTTTCTGCTTTTGGCAATATCGGGAGCTTCCACAACTATTTTGGCAACTTTATCTGAAAAAAATTCCTTTTTAATGATTCGATTCATATTATATTTTTTAATCTAATAAATGATTTATTTCATATTTGAACCAAATATAGTAAAAAAGAAAAAAAATAAATCATGCTTAATAGCAGTTTTAATTCTACATCTTTTCTAAAACAAAAAAGTCTGATTAGTATTTATTTATATTCATAATTAAACATCAATCAGACAATAGATATAGCAATATTTTTAAGATTTTCAGTTCATTTATTTAGGTCGAAAATTTTTATTTAGAATTATTATAAATTTAAGCCTCGTGATTTTTAATCAATATTTATTACACATTAA
This sequence comes from Bacteroidales bacterium, assembly GCA_016937695.1. GTDB lineage: Bacteria > Bacteroidota > Bacteroidia > Bacteroidales > NBLH01 > NBLH01. The sequence continues at coordinate 67,295 of JAFGWC010000069.1, read as the reverse complement.
ATCTAATATTCAAAAGATCTCCATCTTCAACAATATATTTTTTCCCTTCAACATGTAATTTTCCGGCTTCTTTACAAGCATGTTCAGATTTCAATTCTATAAAATCCTTGTATTTTATAACTTCGGCTCGAATAAAGCCACGTTGCAAATCGCTATGAATAACTCCGGCTGCTTCGGGTGCTGTTGCACCGCGTTTAATTGTCCATGCTCTTATTTCTTTTGGTCCGATAGTAAAAAAGGTATCTAAATTTAAGATGCTATAAGCAGAACGAATAAGTTTATCGACACCAGGTTCTGATAATCCAATATCATTAAGAAATTCTAATTGCTCTTCTGAATCTAGTTCTGCAATTTCAGCTTCAAGTTGTGCTGCAATAACAATTATTTCTGTGTTTTGGTCTTTTAAATATTCTGTTACTTTTTCGGTATATTTATTTCCTGATGAGGCAGATTCATCATCTACATTACACACATAAAATACTGGTTTAGAGGTTAATAAGAATAAATCGCCTAATAATCTTTTTTCTTCTTCTGTTACTTCAAGTGTTCTTGCATTTTGAAAATTCTCAATATGAGATTTATACTTATTTAAAACTTCGATTGTTTTTTTAGCCTCTTTATCGCCAGTTTTAATCAATTTTTCTACTTTGGAAATTCTTTTTTCAACAGACTCTAAATCAGCAACTTGCAATTCAAAATCTAAAATTTCGATATCTCGAACAGGATCAATTGAGCCTTCAACATGCGGAAGATTTTCATCATCAAAACATCTTAAAACATGTATAATAGCGTCTGTATTTCTTAATTCTCCTAAAAATTTATTACCAACTCCTTCGCCTTTGCTTGCTCCTTTGGCTAATCCGGGCATATCAACAATATCAACAACTACTTGAACAAGTTTTTCTGTTGGTTGTAGTTTTTCCAATTCTTTTAAACGCGGATCCGGAACTTTAACCATTCCGATGTTTGATTTGGACGTACTGTATGTATAATTTGTTATTTCTGCTTTTGTATTTGAAAAACAATTAAATATTGTAGATTTTCCAATATTTGTTAATCCAACAATTCCACAAGTTAAAGCCATTTGTTCTTTTTTAATATTTTAGGCAGCAAAAATAGATAGTTATTTTAAATGTAGCAATTAATAAATCAAAATTTAGATGTGGTTTTTAATTTGATAAATTTAAACATCTAAGAAAAACTCCAAAATTCTTTTTTCATGCCATAATTCATTTGAAAAATTACATCTGTTTATAAAACCAACATGTCCGCCATATTTTGGAAACTCGAAATAGAAATTTGGATTTTGCTTTGCTTCTTCAAACGGATAACTTTCGTCTGTCAAAAACGGATCATCCATTGCATTAATCAATAATGCAGGAATTCTTATTGAATTTAAGAACGGCTTACAACTATTTTTTATCCAATAATCTTCTGCATCGTTAAATCCATTAGCAGGTGCTGTAACTAAATTATCAAATTGAATAAAATTTTTAGATTTTCTAATTTCTTTTTCTTGATTTTGAAATTCAGGAAACATTTTAATTTTTTCCAGAGCCTTTTTCTTTAATGAGTTAATAAATCGTTTTTGATAAATCCAATTATCTGCTTTATTAAGTTTAAATGCTGTTGATTTTAAATCACACGGTACAGAAATTCCAACTACTTTTTTTATTATCGGATTAATTTTATCAGCTTTTTCACCAACATATTTCAAAGCTAAATTACCACCAAGACTAAAACCAGCAATAAACATTTTATTATAATTATAATTATCTGATATATAATTAATTACAGAGTCTAAATCTTCAGTTTTTCCGCTATGATATGAGTAATATTTTTTATTGATTTGATTACTGCATCCACGTAGATTTATTGCTGCCACGTCCATTCCCGATTTATTCAAAATACGAGTTAATCCTTTCATATAAGCTTTGGCTGCATTTCCTTCAAGCCCGTGTATAAGTATTGCAATGCTTTCACTTTTTATCCTCGAAAAATCCAAGTCAATAAAATCGTCATCCGGCGTATTTATTCTAATTCTTTGAAATTTAATTCCTTTAATTTTACGAAACAAAGCTGGAAAAATAGTATTTAAATGATAATTCCGAAACAAAAACGGTGTTGTGTAAGTTTGACTATTTATTAATGGCATTTCTTTATATTTAAGTGTCTATGATTTAGAATATTGCATGCAATATAAGTAATTTATTGAATAATAATTTTAAGCTACAATTATACATTAAAAAATAAAAAACAAATAAATAAAAATAAAAAAAGCCCGAAAAAAATTCGAGCTTGTAACTATATGCAAATCAAAGCATTACTTTTTACCAGGAAAAACAGCAGTATCGCCCAATTCCTGTTCAATACGTAATAATTGATTGTATTTTGCCATTCTATCAGAGCGACTCATTGAACCCGTTTTTATTTGACCTGAATTTGTAGCAACTGCAATATCAGCAATAGTTGAATCTTCAGTTTCGCCTGAACGATGTGAAGTAATCGTTGTATAACCAGCACGATGAGCCATTTCAATTGCGTTTAAAGTTTCGGTTAAAGTTCCAATTTGGTTAACTTTTATCAAAATAGAATTGGCTGAGCCTTCTTTAATTCCTCTAGCTAAATAATCAACATTAGTAACAAAAATATCATCACCAACAACTTGGCATTTATGTCCTATTTTATCCATTTGTATTTTCCATCCTGCCCAATCTCCTTCAGACATTCCGTCTTCAATAGAATCAATTGGATATTTGGATATTAATTCGGCTAAATAGTCTGCTTGTTGCTCACTTGTTCTTTTTGCCGCATTTTCACCTTCAAATTTAGTATAATCATATATACCATCTTTGTAAAACTCAGATGCAGCACAATCAAGAGCAATTGTAATATCTTTTCCAGGAACGTAACCGGCTTTTTCAATCGCTTTTATAATTGAGTCTAAAGCATCTTCGGTTCCTTTAAGTGCAGGAGCAAAGCCACCTTCATCGCCAACAGCTGTACTTAAACCTCTGTCACTCAACACTTTCTTAAGACTATGAAACACTTCTGAGCCCATTCTGATACATTCTCTAAAACTTGGTGCGCCCACAGGACGAATCATAAATTCCTGAAAAGCAATAGGAGCATCGGAATGCGAACCTCCGTTAATAATATTCATCATAGGAACTGGAAGAGTTAAGGCATTAACTCCACCAATATATCTGTAAAGTGGAAGGCCTGAATATTCTGCAGCAGCTTTAGCCACAGCAAGAGATACACCTAAAATAGCATTAGCGCCAAGTTTACTTTTTGTTTTTGTTCCATCAAGTTTTAACATTGCATTATCGATAGCAACTTGATTTGTTGCAGGCATTCCCATTAATGCAGGTGCAATTATATCATTTACATTCGCAACAGCTGTTAAAACACCTTTGCCAAGAAATCTTGATTTATCTCCATCTCTTAATTCAAGAGCTTCGTTTTCGCCTGTTGATGCTCCAGATGGAACTGCTGCGCGACCCATTACTCCTGATTCTAAAACTACTTCAACTTCAATTGTTGGATTTCCTCTTGAATCCATTATTTCCAACGCATTTATTGCTTCTATTCTCATTATTTCTATTATTAAATTATTAAATTATTTTATTCTTATTTCCCTGATAAAGAACAACTTCCACATCTTGTAAAGTAATCAATCCTGCAGAATTTGATTTATCAAACATTTTTTTTACTACTTCAATAAATTTTTGAATTTTTTCTTCAACATCAACAATTTCAACTTTTACTGGTAAATCAGCAGATAAAGCAAAAATTTTGGTTGTATGAATTTTCGAATTTGCACCATAAGACATAATTCCTCTGCTTACAGTAGCACCTGCCATGCCTGATTTTTTTGCTGCATAAACAATAGCTTCATACAAAGGCATATGTTTGTATTTTTCCAATTCGCCCGTATAAACTACAAGTAGATTTGCTTTATCTATAAGACTCATAATCAATATCTAAATTAAATTTAAAGATTAAATAAGTTTTATACTTAAAATGCCTAAATAAGTTGCCAATAAACCCATAAAAAGGCTTAATCCCATATACAAAGCTACAAAGAAAAACTGCTCTAAACCTAACATTTTAAAACTTTCGTATGCAAAAGATGAAAATGTTGTAAATCCCCCACATATTCCAACAGCTAAAAAAAGTCGCCATTCGGCACTTAGAACTCCAGTTTTTTCAGATATAGCATAAATGAAACCGATAACGAAACTGCCTAAAATATTTACTGTTAATGTTCCGACAGGAAATCCAGTTTCAAATTTCTCATGCATAAAATGCTGAACTAAATACCTTAAAACGCTACCGATAAAACCGCCGGAACCAACTAAAAGTAAAATTTTTATCATAAAACACACCGTGAAATATCCAATTTTCTTTATTACAAAAGTAGCTAAATTTGTATTATTAAAAGCATGATTTTTAACATAAAAAACAAAAAACAAAGTGCAAACGATTGCAAATAAATATAATAAATAATTAATTTCTAATCTTTTTTTAATTCAACTGAAAAACATAATTTTGCAAAAAAGATAAATCTAATAGAAAAAATGAGCAAATCAGTTATCGAATCAAATTTCAAATTCCCTAATCAAACAAATTATTATAAAGGCAAAGTTAGAGATGTTTATAATATTGATAATGAGCTGTTAATAATGATCGTCTCTGATAGAATTTCTGCTTTTGACCATATTTTACCAACAGGAATTCCATATAAAGGCCAGGTGCTTAACCAGATAGCAGCTAAATTTTTAGATGCAACTTCTGATATAATTCCAAATTGGAAAATTGCAACGCCAGATCCAATGGTAACAATTGGTTATGTTTGCGAACCATTTCCGGTTGAGATGATTGTAAGAGGCTATTTAACAGGTAGTTCGTGGCGGTCATATAAAAAAGGAAGTCGCGAAATTTGTGGGGTTGCAATTCCTGACGGAATGATAGAACACCAGAAATTTGAAAATCCTATTTTAACGCCTACAACTAAAGCAGAACAAGGCGAACACGATGCTGATATTTCAAGAGATGAGATAATTTCAACAGGCTTAGTTTCTGAAAATGAATATATTCAATTAGAAAAATACTCCTTAGATTTATTTAAACGAGGGACTGAAATTGCTGCCGAAAAAGGTTTAATTCTTGTTGATACAAAATATGAATTTGGCAAAAAAAACGGGAAAATTTATTTAATTGATGAAATTCACACACCTGATTCATCAAGATATTTTTATTCTGAGGGTTATAAACTTAGACAAGCTAATGGAGAAAATCAAAAGCAATTATCAAAAGAATTTGTTAGAGAATGGCTTATTGAACAAGGATTTCAAGGTTTAGCAGGTCAAAAAATGCCTGCAATTTTTGATGATTTTGTAAAACAAACATCAGAAAGATATATTGAACTTTATGAGCAAATTACTGGTGAAAAATTCATTAAAGAAGATATTGATAATGTATCAGAAAGAATTGAGAAAAACGTATTAAATTTCCTCGAAAATTATAAAAAATAAAAAAAACAATTATGTTGCTGAAACAAACAAAAATAGTAGCTACAATTTCAGATAAAAGATGTGACATTCCTTTTTTGAAGGAATTATTCGATGCAGGAATGAATGTAGTAAGATTAAATACTGCACATCAATCAACAGAACAATCGCTAAAAGTAATTGAGAATGTTAGAAAAGTGTCTGAAAGAATAGCGATATTAATCGACACAAAAGGCCCTGAAATTAGAACATCAGTAACTGAAACAAAAATAAAGCTAATAAAAGGAAACGAAATATTATTTAAAAGTGGGGCTGATTTTCTCAGCACAGAAAAATGTATCTATACTACCTATAATGATTTTGTAAAAGATGTTCCGGTTGGGAAAACCATTTTAATTGATGATGGCGAACTTGCATTCAAAGTTATTTCTAAAGACAATGAACAACTTAATTGCCTTATTTTAAATGATGGTGAACTTGGAAGCAGAAAAAGCATAAATCTGCCGGGAATTTTAATTTCACTACCATCCTTAAGCGAAAAAGATAAAAAATTTATAGAATTTGCAGTAGAGCAAGATGTGGCTTTTATTGCACACTCTTTTGTAAGAACGAAAGAAGATGTTTTAGCAGTTCAACACATTTTAGATAAGCATAAAAGTAATATAAAAATAATTGCAAAAATTGAAAATCAAGAAGGTGTTGACAATATTGATGAAATTTTAGATTATGCTTATGGTGCAATGATTGCTCGAGGAGATTTAGGTATTGAAATTCCTGCGGAAGAAATTCCGGGAATACAGAAAATGCTCATAAAAAGCTGTGTTTCAAGACGTAAGCCTGTTATTGTAGCAACTCAAATGCTCTACTCAATGATAGAAAATCCTAGGCCTACCAGAGCAGAGGTTAGTGATATTGCAACAGCTATTTATGAAGGCACCGATGCTATAATGTTAAGTGGTGAAACTGCTTATGGACTTTACCCTGTCGAGTCTGTAAAAATCATGACAAAAATTGCGAAGCATGTTGAAAAAAACAAAAAACCGTTTAAAAAGCCTTCTGATAAAGCATTACATAATAAAATTTTAGGGATATTAGCTAAAGCAGCTGTTGAAGCAACTACTGAATTAGATATAAAATGCATTGTTGCTGATAGTTTAACAGGTGGAACGATTAGAAATTTAGCCTCATATAGAGGCAAACTTCCGGTATTTGCTTTTTGTTACGATAAAAAATTAGCAAGAGAACTTTCTCTATCATATGGTGTTAAAACATATTTTACCAGTATGCGAAACTCAACTGATGAGTTTTTCAATACTTTAACTAGTGTTTTATTAAAAGAAGGGAAAATTCTACCACAAGATTTAATTGCTGTAGTTGCCGGGAACTTTGGTCCAGGACAAGGTGCTTCATTTATTGAAATATCAACAATAGAAAGTTTAGCCTCAAGAGCAGCAAAACAAACACCTTAATGCATATATTACATATATTAGCAATTAGAAATAAAAAATTATTAAATTGTTAAATTGTTTTTATACAATGTTTATATTATGAGCTTATAAATAAAATTTCATAAAAGCCCTTAATTATTTTCACATAATTCATTACTTTTTTACAATTTGTTTTTACATTTGTGATTATTAAAAATTAAATTTTGATTATCACAACATTTAGCACAAATTTTGTCGTTCAACATGTAAAAAAGCCAACAAATAATGAAATTATTATATTTTATATTTAAATTTTTTATTTTTTCAATCATAATTTTATTTGCTAGTAGCTATATTAGTTCTAATAAAATTAAAGTCGAAAATTTCAGCCAAAGCAGATATCCAGAGTTTATAAAATATAAAAATAAATGGGTCGATTCTGTTTTTCAAAGTTTAAGTCTTGATGATAAAATCGCACAACTTATAATGGTTGCTGCATATTCAAACAAAGGCGATGAACATAAGAAAAACATCGAAAATTTAATACAAAAACATAATATCGGTGGCCTGATTTTTTTTCAAGGCGGGCCTGTTCGTCAAGCTAATTTAACAAACTACTATCAATCAATTTCAAAAACGCCTCTGCTTATTGCTATGGATGCAGAATGGGGACTTTCAATGCGGCTTGACAGTGTTCAAAATTTTCCGCTCCAAATGATGCTTGGTGCAATACAAAATAATAAATGGCTTTACGATTTGGGAGTTGAAATTGGCGAACAGTGCAACAGACTTGGAGTTCACGTAAACTTTGCACCAGTAATCGACATTAATAATAATCCTGCAAATCCTGTAATAAACAGCCGTTCATTTGGTGAAGACAGAGTAAATGTTGCCGAAAAAGGATTTGCATACATGTTTGGATTGCAAGAAAAAAAAATAATCGCCACAGCAAAACATTTTCCCGGACATGGAGATACAGACAGCGATTCTCATAAAACGCTTCCCATTATTAATCACTCTTTTAACAGATTAGATTCTATCGAACTTTTTCCATTTAAGTATTTAATTGACAGAGGATTAGCAGCAACAATGATTGCTCACTTACATATTCCTGCTTTAGATTCTGCAGAATTTAGTGCCTCAAGTTTATCAAAAAATGTTGTTACTGATTTATTAATAAATGATTTAGGATTTAAAGGTTTGATTTTTACAGATGCACTTGGAATGAAAGGAGTTAGCAACTATAATTCGCCTGGAACTACTTCTTTAAAAGCATTTTTAGCAGGCGTAGATATTTTATTAATGCCCGATGATGTAAATGCCAGCATTTCTGCCATAAAAAATGCTGTTGAAAGCGGCTTAATAAGTAAAGAAGAAATTGACAGACGTTGTTTAAAAGTTTTAAAATCAAAACAATGGGTAGGTTTAGAAAATTACAAACCAATTAAAATTGATAATCTAACTCAAGATTTGAACTCATCTAATGCTAATTTGATTAACAGGAAATTAATTGAAAATTCTTTAACTTTAGTTAAAAACAATAACGATTTAATTCCAATAAAAAATTTAGATTCCGTTAGAATAGCCTCTGTTTCAATAGGATATGGCGGAGAAACCAAATTTCAAGAAAGTTTAAGTTTATATGATAATGTTACTCACTTTTCTATAAATAAAAATGCCAGCCTTTCTGATTATAATTATTTATTAAATAAATTATCAAAATTTGATTTAGTAATTGCCGGTTTTCATAATCCAAACAGACAACCAAAATCCTTTGGATTAACTAAAATTTCTGTTTGGTTTGCTCATGAATTATCTAAACACACAAAAGTTATTTTAGATATTTTTGCGAGTCCATACACTTTAAGTATGTTTAAACCAAATTCATTTAATGCAATTATTCTTTCTTACGAAGATACAGATATAAGCCAAGATTTATCGGCTCAATTAATTTTTGGAGGCGTTTCGGCTCAAGGCAAACTTCCGGTTAGTGCAGGAAAATACTTTCTATCAAGAATGGGAGAAATTGATAAAAAAATCAGACTTAAATATGCTCCGCCTATAGAGCTGAATATAAACGAATTAAAGCTCAAAAAAATAGACAGCATTGTATTAAGTGCAATTGATGAAAAAGTTATGCCCGGATGTCAAATTTTGGCCATAAAAAACGGGACCGTTTTTTACCAGAAGTCCTTTGGATATCACACTTACGATAAAAAATTAAAAGTAAAAAATGACGATATTTACGATATAGCTTCACTTACAAAAATAACTGCTACAATTCCGGCTATAATGAAATTATCTGATGAAGGAAAGATCGACATAAACAAAAAACTATCTTACTATTTAAGCGAATTAGACTCAACAAATAAAAAAGATATAATTATTAAACAAATACTGGCGCACCAAGCAAAATTAAAAGCTTGGATACCTTTTTACTTAAGAACATATGATAAAAAATCAAAAATTCCATATAAGTTAAATCCCGAAATTTACACTCAAAAATCTGATGAAAAACATCAATTTAAAGTTGCTGAAAAAATATTTATAAGTAACTCATATACAGACACAATGTATAAACAAATTATAGAATCGCCTTTACGAACAAAATCAGGATACAGATATAGCGATTTAGGTTTTTATTTATTTTATAAGATGATAGAAAATCAGAGTAAATATAGCTTTACTGATTTTTTAGATAAAAATTTTTACAAGCCTATTGGCTTAACATCAACCACTTATAATCCATTAAACAAATATCCTTTAGAAAAAATAATCCCAACGGAAAAAGACAATAAATTTAGGAAACAATTAATTCAAGGATATGTACATGATTATGGCGCTGCTATGATGGGCGGTATTAGCGGACATGCAGGCTTATTTTCAAATTCAAACGACTTAGCTAAATTAATGCAAATGTTTCTTCAAAAAGGAGAATATGGCGGCAGAAGATATTTAAATAGTAGTACTGTTGCATTATTTACAAAAAAAGCATACAGCAAAAGCAATAATAGAAGAGCTCTCGGTTTTGACAGACCAGGAAGCAGAAAAAAAAGCCCTGTTTCAAATTTAGCTTCAAGTTATAGTTTTGGACATACCGGTTTTACAGGAACAATGGCCTGGGTTGACCCAAAAGAAGATTTTATTTACATTTTCCTTTCAAACAGAGTATACCCTAATGCCCAAAATAACAAATTAGTTGAATTAAATATTCGTTCGAAAATTCAAAGTGTTTTTTATCAATCTTTTAATTAAATTTTATTTTTAGCAATAATAAGATTTATTTTAAAATTGTATATTTGTACAAATTGCGTTTTTTAAGATTAAAAACATATCAATCTTAAAAAGTATAAATTATTGATAATAAGCCACTAATAATTCAAATCACATGAAAAACATTTTATTTTCTTCAATTCTTGCTCTTTTAGTTTTCACTTCTAACTCGTGTAATTTATTTTGCGAAAAAGGTAAAGGAGAAGTAGAAATAGAAACTCGCGAACTTACAGAATTTGACGAAATAGATATTGACGGACAAGCCAAAGTATTTATAAATCAATCGAATACAAGTTATGTTAAAGTTGAAATTGACAGCAATTTATTACCATTTATAATTACTGAAATTTCAGGCATGAAACTAAAAATTTATGAAAAAAGGTGCCTTGAAGAAATTACCGAATTTAAAATTTATATCTACACCCCAAATATCACAAAAATATATGTTGACGGCTCAACTGAATTAAGAAGTGTGGGGCAAATTAAATCTGAAAACATATATCTCAAAGCCAAAGGTGCCGGAAATATTAAATTAAGTTTAGACGTTGATGAATTAGAAACTTTAGCAAAAGGTTCCGGCAATATTGAGTTAAAAGGAACTGCTAACAAATTTGAAATAAATTTAGATGGCGCCGGTTCAATTGGCGCATTTGATTTAAATGCAAAATTCGTGGATGCTGAAGTTGCTGGAGCAGGAACTTGTAAAATAAGCGTTAGCGATAAACTTGACGGAGAAGTTAGTCAAAGCGGTAAAATCTATTATAAAGGAAATCCTAAAAAAGTTTCTACTAATGTTTCTGGTTCAGGTTCTATTAAAGCAAAATAGAATTTTACAAATAAATTTTAAAATTACATATCTAATTTAACATTTTTATTGAGATCTAAATCTTTTTAAATATAAACCTTATTAAAATGAAAATTTCATCAAATTTTGATAGCGGAAATATTGAGCTTATTTCAATTGATGCACCTGAAGACATTCAGTTAAAAGTTAGAAAAGATTCAAATTCGGATTTTCTTCAATGGTTTCATTACAGATTAATTGGCGCTGCCGGTTATCCTTGTAAAATGAAAATAATAAATGCTCACGAATGCTCATATCCTCTTTGGAAAGATTATCAAGCAGTTGCATCATACGACAAAAAAAACTGGTTTAGAGTTCCAACTAGTTACGATGGCAAGTCACTAATAATTGACCATATGCCAATTTACAATTCCATATTTTATGCCTTTTTTGCACCATATTCATACGAGCAACATTTAAACTTAGTAAGTAAAGCTCAAGAATCTGATTTATGCGTTTTAAAATATGCAGGTGAAACTATTGAAGGTAGAAACATTGATATGCTGATAGTTGGCGAACCTGATAAAAACAAAAAAAATATTTGGATAATTGCACGCCAACATCCTGGCGAACCAATGGCAGAATGGTTTATGGAAGGCTTAATTGAAAGACTTTTAGATGAAAACGATCCTGTTTCAAGAAAATTAACAGACAAAGCTGTATTTTTTCTTGTTCCAAATATGAATATTGATGGAAGCATAAATGGCAATTTAAGATCAAATGCAGCAGGAAAAAACCTAAACAGAGAATGGGAAAACCCGACAGAAGAAAGTAGCCCTGAAGTGTATCACATTAAAAATCAAATGGATGAATACGGAGTTGATTTATGTTTAGATATACATGGCGATGAATCTTTACCTTACAATTTTATAAGCGGAAACGAAGGAAATCCTAGTTATTCTGAAAGAATAAAAAAACTCGAAGAAGATTTTAGTAATTTCTGGTTAAAAATAAGTCCCGACTTTCAAAATGAATTTGGATACGAAAAAGACAAGCCCGGCACAGCTAATTTAGGAATCTGCTCTAACCAAATTGGCGAGCGATTTGATTGTTTGTCATTAACGGTTGAAATGCCTTTTAAAGACAATAAAAACATGCCTGATCCTGTATATGGCTGGTCAGCAGACAGATCAAAAAGATTAGGCGAATCTGTTCTTAATGTTATTATCGATATTGTTGATAAATTAAGATAAAATTCAAGCTTTTTTACGATTTGAAAAATGGGGTGAATCGCCCCATTCATTATAACCAAGCTCATCTCCTCCAATTACAATTCGTGCTTCTAAACAAGATGTGCAATCATCTGCACCTTCATCTATACATGGCTTATTTTCATATAGTTGGTAATTTGTTCTATTTTGAGTTGGTGTTATATTTGGCATAATAATATTTGCACCAACTTTCAATGCTTTTTCTCTTCCTAATGCGTCAATTGCCTGCAAAGCAGTTGCAGCAGCAATATTTATATCTTTCATCATTATTCTTAAAATTGCTATCATTTTTAAGCTTAGAATAAATCTTTCGTTCAATGGCAATAAATTTTTTCTGTATTGATAAAGTGGCGTTTCTGTATGCTCAATAAAAGGCCCCATTCCAATCATATCAATATCATTTTCTTTAAAAAACAATAAATCATCAGCTAAATTCTCAATTGTTTGAAAAGGCAATCCAATCATTACTCCGGTTCCTGTTTGATATCCGGCTTTTTTTATATCTTTAAGTGCTTTTAAGCGTTTTTCAAAATTATGCTTTTCATTTTTTGGATGAATTTTATAAAACAAATCTTTGTTTGATGTTTCAATTCTTAATAAATACCTGTGTGCACCGGCATCAAACCATTTTTTATAAGTTTCATAAGTTTGTTCACCTAATGAAATTGTTATACCAATCTCATTATTAGTTATTTGTTTAGATTTTTTCAATAAATTTTCTATTCTTTCTATAAATTCATCATCATCTCTTTCGCCTGATTGAAACACAACCGAGGCATATTTATTTTTATAAGCAAATTCAACAGCTTCTAATATTTCTTTGTCATCAATATCGTATCTTACAATATTTTTATTTGCAGCTCTTATGCCGCAATAAAAACAGTTTTTGTAACAAATATTTGAGAACTCGACCAATCCACGGTAATAAGTTTTTAGCCCAACATGCTTTTCCTTTATTTCATGAGCTTTTTTAAAAATTAACTGTCGCTCATTTTCATCAGCTTTTAATAAATTAATAATATCAGTTTTGGAAAAGGTTTCGTTTTCTAGTATTTTGCTAATGTTTTTTTGCATATGTCTTGCTTTATTTTTTTCCAAAATAAGCACTTATTAATGAATTAAAAAATGAGTTATGTCAATATCAGCATAAATAAAAAGGGCCAAAGCTATAAAGCCTTTGCCCTTTAAGTATATTTAGCAATTTTATAATTGTTTTGAAATCAAATTTCAAGCCAAAAAATTCAATCTAATCTTCTATTAATCAATATTATATATTATTTTTCTAATTTTTTACTTGTTAATTAATAATTAAAAATTTATTTTATCCAACCCGGAAAATTAAACTCGCAATTTTTATAATCGTCTTCTAATTTAATATATGTTTCCTTTTGAGTTTCTTTTACCCATTCTGCAATTTTCTTTTCTTTTTTATCGGCTTCTGCCATATCCTGAATTAGTTGGTAATCATCTTTCATATTAACAGTGTGCGACTCACTTTTTGATTTCAAATAAATAATTTTAAACTCTGATGAAGCACTTCTTGTACTTGATTCAAAAGGAGGAGAAATTTGTCCAACTTTTAAATCTCGTAAAGCATAATTTGTCGAAGGCTCTATTTCTTTAATTTTAAATTTAGATGTTCTTGTATAAGGATTTATTAATAATCCTCCGTTATTTCTTGTATCTTCATCATCTGAAAATTTAATGGCCGCTTCTTCAAATTTTAATGAGTCTAAACGAATTAATCTTGTTATGCTATCCAATTCTGTTTTTGCTTTATATTTATCTACAGATGACATATTTGGAACGAGTAAAATATGTCTGACATTTATTTTATCTCCCTTTCTACCAATTAGTTGTATTATGTGAAATCCAAACTCGGTTTCAACAATTTCTGAAAGTTCATTTTCTTCTAAATCAAATGCAGCATTTGAAAATTCAGTTACAAAATCTGATTTATTAACATATCCAAGTTCACCTCCGTTTTTAGCCGATGATTTATCATCAGAATATAAAACTGCAAGTGTTTTAAAGCTCTCTCCATTAACAATTCTGTCTCTTAAAGCATTTAATCTATCCTTTGTTGATTTTTGTTCTTCTTCGCTAATTTTTGGCTTTTTAACTATTTGAGCTATTTCGAATTGAGCATCAATCAAAGGCAAACTGTCTATAGGAATTTCCTGAAAAAACTTTTTTACATCGGATGGCGTTATTTTCACATCTTTTGTGATTTCTGCCTGCATTTTTTGAGAAATAATTTGCTCCTCAACAATTGGTTTAAAGTCTTCCTTTATTTCAAGTAAACTTTTACCAAAATATTCTTCCAGCTTTTCTTTTGAACCAATTTGCTCAATAAAAGTGTTTAATCTACCATCTATTTCAGCACTAACTTGTTTTTCAGATACTTCAATACTATCAATTTTTGCTTGAACAACTAATAATTTTTGAAAAAGTAATTGCTCAAAAATTTCGCATTTTTGATTTTCGCTTGAACTAAGGCCTCTTGCCTGATATTGTAAGAATTGTTCTTCTACTTCTGATTTTAATATAACTTGATTTCCTACTACAGCTACAACCTTATCTATAATCCTTGATTCCTGACCTTTAGACTGATTATAAGTAAATAAAATTATAGTTATAAAAATTGATGAAAAAGTTTTATACATAGTTTTCTTGTTTATTTTAATTATTAGTTCCTTCAAATAACTCAATATCCATATTATCGAGCATATTATTATAAATATTATTTTCTAAATCATCTATTAACTTTTGTTTTCTTTTATTTAAAATTACAGATTGGATATTTCCTTGTACAAAAACTAAAGGTGCAATTGAATTTTTCAATCTATAATTTTTGATGCTTGCAAAATAAGAAAAAACAGAATCTTCAACTTCTATATAATTTTTTGATTTTAAATATTCTTCTTGATTATCAACCCTAATAGGAATATCTATCAATAAATCTTTGAAATAAATCCATTCATTATTAAAATCATTGTATTTTGTAGCATTTTGAACACAATAATCAGATAATTGTTCAATATCTCTTTCGCGGCTTGAACGATATAATCGCTTTACCATTTCTAAATTTGTTGTTGTTTTTAATATTTTTATATACAAGGCTTTTATAACTGGCTGTCCAACAAGAAATTCCGCTTGATTTTCATTATAAAATTGTTCTATTTGTGAGTCTGTAACTACTGTATCCAAATTCTGTTCAATAAATTTTTGCTTATATCTAAAAATAAGCAATTTCATCCTGTAATCTTCTAATTCTTCGGTAACATCTTTTTGTTCTTCAATTAAATTCATCTCGGCAGTTTTCATAATGGCTTGCCTTTTAACCCAAAAATCTATATAGCTTTTAACTCTGTTTAAACTATCTTCAGGACTAACTCCATCTGGTATAATCTCTTCTAAATCTGACACATAAAGATAATCACCATAAACCCTTGCAACTGGAATTTCACTATCTTCCTTATTTTTATTTGAACATGATATTATTGAAAAAAAAATTGTCGATAATATCAAAAATTCAATTAAGTGTTTTTTCATTTTTAATATATTTATATTTTTTAATTATTTCAATAAAGTTTCAAAAACATTATCGTTAATTTCAACTTTGTACTTATTTTTTAATTTAATTAACAATTTTGATTCTATTTCTTTCTGATAATCTTCTAACACTTTTCTTTTAACTTTATATAATGGATTTACAAATCGTTTAATTTGCGAGTTTATTAGAATAACAAAATTCATTCTTTCCAATAAAATATATCGTGTTTTTTCATTTAATTTATTTTGTGTAAAATAATTAAAAATTAAATCTGAACGTTCATCTTCTCCTTCTAAAAATTCTTTCTTTTCCAAAAAATCAAATTTTCCTTTTATTCTTTTGGAAATGTGTTCTGCTAAATCATTATCATTAAGTGTTTTTTGCAAATATCTGTTTAAATACTTTTTAAGTTTGTCAATATCTGTATAGTTATCATACTCAAAAATTGAAAAATTAGAACAATACTTGCTATTATATTTTTCTTTATTTAAAGAATAATAGTTTTTTAAATCTACAGAATCTTCAATAGCTTTTCTAAAAACTTCTCCTTCCATAAAATAACGAAGTAGAGTTCTGTCAGAAAATTCATTTAATTGATATCTGTATTCAGGATATTTCAATTCCAGTTTTTTATTTTCTAATTCTATAAGTTTTAGTTTTTTAAATACATCATAATTTTTATTTACATAATTATCAATAGATGTTGGATTTATTACGATTTGCTCATCAAATATAAATTTCACAAAATCATACTGATGAAATTTAATGTTATTAATTGTAAATAAAATCTTATCAAAATTAGTATCTATGGGAATTGCCCATTTTGCTTCAAAAATACTGCTGTCAACAGCGCTTTTAACTTCTTGTAATGAATAAAATTCTTTTAAAACATTTTCTTTTTCAATCTTCTTTAATAAAATTTCATTGTTTAAATCAAATCTATCAGAATTTTCAACTTTATACTCAATCTGGTCTTTCATGTTTTCAAAAAGAGGAATCTCTTTACTATCAATCTTTTTAAGGATATGCCATCCATAATTTGTTTTAATTGGTTTTGAAACATCTCCGTTTTTCAATAATGAAATCGTAGCCAATTCAAATTCATTTGGCATTTGACCTGTTGTAAACCATGGTAATACTCCACCATTTAAACTTGTTCCTTTATCATCTGAAAATCTAGTAGCTAAAGCTGAAAAATCACTGCCTAAATTTATTAAATTGTAGATACTGTCAATTTTAGATTTTAACTCGTTTTCAGATTTGTTTTTTGAAAAAGATAACATTATATGAGCTATTTTAATGCTCCCCATATTTGTTCTTCTATCCTCAATTTTTATTATCTGATAACCTGCTTTTGTTTTTAATGGACCTGATAAACCTTTACCATTAGTTTTATAAACATAATTTTCAAAATCGTAAGGTAAATCAAATGCCGTAATGTACCATAAATCGCCACCATTAATTACTGCACCTGGGTCATCTGAAGTTTCCTTTGCTACTTGCGAAAAATCTTCGCCTTTAATTATTCTATTCTTTATATTAATCGCTTTGTTATAAGCTATTACAGAATCTTCTTTTGATGCATACTGATTTAGGCTGATTAATATATGTTTTACTCTGATTTCCACTAATAGTCTCTCGTAAGCTTCCTTTGCTAATTTATTAAGTAGCATTTTATCTGCCAAATAAAACTTAGATAATTGCTTTTTATATAAATTAAATTCACTTTTAAATTGTTCAGATTTATCTATGCCAAAATCTCTTGCTTCTTTCACCTTGATTTTAATATCAATAAATTTATCAAGATAAAATCTTAAAGAATCTTTATTAAAACTGAAAAAATTATTATTTTTCTTATAATATCTAATGAATTCATCTTTAGTTATTTCATCTTCATCAATTCGGAATAAAATATTATCAGTATTTGTTTGAGCAAAAATTTGAGTAACTATGAATAAACTCAAAAATAATAAAATTAATTTCATTATATCTTAGTTATGATTTTTTTATCTACTATAATTTGGCGCTTCACGAGTAATTGCAACATCATGTGGATGACCCTCAATAAGACCTGAGTTAGTTATTTTAACAAAACGCGCACCATGTAAACTTTCAATATCCGGTGTTCCACAATATCCCATTCCAGCTCGTAAACCACCTATTAATTGATAAATCACTTCTGACAAATTACCTTTAAAAGGAACTCGTGCCGCTATACCTTCTGGAACTAATTTTGCAATATCATCTTCCATGTCCTGAAAATACCTGTCTTTAGAGCCTTGTTGCATTGCCTCAATTGAGCCCATTCCTCTATATGATTTAAATTTTCTTCCTTGATATATAATTGTTTCACCTGGTGATTCTTCAACTCCTGCAAACAAAGAACCTGCCATAACCGAATATGCGCCTGCAGCAATTGCTTTAACCATATCACCTGAATATCTGATTCCACCATCTGCTATTACCGGAACTCCCGAACCTTTAAGTGCTTCAGCAACATTAAAAACAGCTGAAAGTTGAGGATAACCAACTCCAGCAATAACTCTTGTTGTACAAATTGAACCTGGTCCTATTCCTACTTTTACGGCATCGGCACCAGCTTTAACTAAATCTAAAGCGGCTTCAGCCGTTGCTATATTCCCAACTATTATATCAATTTCAGGAAAACGTTCTTTTGCTTTTTTAAGTGTCTCCAGTACGCCTTTTGAATGTCCATGAGCTGTATCAATAACTACTGCATCTACACCTTCAAAAGCTAGCGCCTCAATCCTGTCGAAAGTATCAGGGGTTACACCTACTGCTGCAGCAACACGTAATCTTCCTCGATCATCTTTACATGAATTTGGCCGATCTTTCGCTTTTGTAATATCTTTATACGTAATTAATCCAATTAGTCTATTATCTTCGTCTACAACAGGTAATTTTTCAATTTTATGCTTTTGTAATATATGTGCAGCTTTTTCTAAATCAGTATCTTGAGATGTTGTAACTATATTGTCTTTTGTCATTATGTCAGCAATCGGTTTTTTAGATTGCTGTTCAAATCTCAAATCTCTATTTGTTACAATACCTATAAGGATATTATTTTCATCAACAACAGGAATTCCTCCAATTTTATATTCCTGCATTAATTTAACAGCATCTTCAACTGTTGAATTTTTATCTATTGTAATTGGATCAACAATCATCCCATTTTCAGCTCGTTTTACAATTTTAACCTGTTGAGCTTGCTCCTCAATACTCATATTTTTATGAATCACACCTATTCCTCCTTCTCTGGCTATGGCAATAGCTAAAGTAGAATCAGTAACTGTATCCATTGCTGCTGAGACAATTGGAATTCTAAGGGTAATATTTTTACTGAATTTTGTTTTAAGCTCAACATTGCGCGGTAAAACCTCTGAATAAGCCGGAATTAGGAGAACATCATCAAAAGTAAGCCCTTCTGCAACTATTTTTTCTTTGAAAATTGACATAATATTAAATTTTAATTACCTTTCAAAAAAAGAAAAATGAATTTTGCGGCCAAAAGTACAAAAAATTAAACAGTTGAGTTAAGATTTATTCATTTTTTGTTTAGACTTAATTTATTATATAATTTTACATTACATAAAATCAAAGATTATTACATTTAAAATCATATTTTGAACAAATTTGAACAAATATTGCTAAAAAATTGGGGATTTTCGAGTTTCAGACCTTTGCAAGAAGATATTATAAAATCTGTTTCTGATAATTCTGAAGACACTTTGGCTTTATTGCCTACAGGTGGAGGTAAATCTATCATTTTTCAGGTTGCAGCATTATCGAAAGAAGGTTTATGTATTGTAATAACTCCTTTGATTGCTTTAATGAAAGATCAGGTTAAAAACCTAAAAACCAAACAAATTAAAGCTGAAGCAATTTATTCAGGAATGACAAAACATGAAATTGACATCGTTCTAAACAATTGTGTTTATGGAGCTTACAAGTTTTTATATTTATCACCTGAGCGTTTAACTACTGATATTTTTTTAGCCAGAATCAGCAAAATGAATATTAACTTAATTGCTGTTGACGAAGCTCATTGTATATCGCAATGGGGATATGATTTTAGACCTGCATATTTAGAAATAGCAAATATTAGAAATTACATTCCAGATGTTCCTGTTCTTGCTTTAACTGCTACTGCTACAAAAGATGTGATTAAAGACATTCAGGAAAAATTACTTTTCCATAAAGAAAACATTTTCAAGAAAAGCTTTGAGAGAAAAAATTTGGTTTATTTAGTTAGAAATGTGGAAGATAAATTTAAACATCTTTTAAGAATTTCTCAAAAAATTAATGGCTGCGGAATTGTTTATGTTCGAAACAGAAAAAAGACTAAAGAAATTGCTCAATTTCTACAAAACAATAAAATTAGTGCAGATTATTATCACGCAGGACTTGAGCACAATCTAAAAGACTTTAAACAAAATCAATGGACACAAGGCAGAACAAGAATTATTGTGGCAACCAATGCTTTTGGAATGGGTATTGACAAACCTGATGTTAGATTTGTTGTCCATATTGATTTGCCTGACTCGCTTGAAGCTTACTATCAAGAAGCGGGAAGAGCAGGAAGAGACGAAAAAAAAGCTTTTGCAATTTTACTTTACAATAAAACTGACAATTTAAACATTGAAAAAAGAATCAGGAATGCATTTCCTGAAAAAGAATTAATTAAAAGAGTTTATATTGCTTTAGGAAATTATTACCAATTACCTGTTGGAGCAGGAAAAGGCAATATTTTTAATTTTAAAATTACTGATTTTGCAACAAAATTTAATCTGCCTATTCTTCAGACATACAGCAGTTTAAAACTTTTAGAACAAGAAAAATATATCGAACTAACTGAAGATTTTTTTAGCTTATCAAAAGTGATTTTTATAACAAGCCAGCAAGATTTATATAAATTTCAAGTTGCTAACAAAAAAATAGATTCTTTTATTAAAATTATACTTAGAACTTATGCAGGTATTTTCAGTACTTATGTTAATATTGATGAAGAATATTTAGCTAAAATTTTAAAAACAAAAGTCGATATTATATATGATTATTTACAAAAATTAGCACAAGCTAATATAATTAAATATATACCTCAACGAAAATTTCCGTTTATTGTTTATACTGAAGAAAGGCTTGAAGAAAAAAACATAAGACTTTCATACGAAAATTATGAATTGAGAAAGAAAAATTATTTAAACAGAATAAATGCTATTATTGAATATGCTTCAACCAAAAATAAATGCAGAAGCCAGATTCTTCTTAATTATTTCGATCAAAAAAACGTAGATAAATGCATGCAATGCGATGTTTGCAGAGAGAAAAAAGAACAAAACCTTAGTAAGGATGAATTTGATTCTATTTTTAATGATATTAAGTCAAAACTATTGAAAAAAACATGGATAATTAATGATTTAATATCAGAATGCAATTTTAAAGAAGAAAAAATTTTAATTGTATTGCGCTGGCTTACTGAAAACAATAAACTTACCTATATAGATGAAATTAGAATAAAATGGAATACGCAAAATTAAAATTCAGGCGGTCTTCTTACAGCATCATTGCTATTACCGTTTGATAATATAACTTTAAAAAAGCCTCTAATCATAAAAATTGCAATTGCCGGTATAAATAAAACAAGCAACAATGGAATTAGTAAAACATAAATCAATGCAGATTCCTTACTATTTATTAATTTTATGTTCTTTTTTATATCCATAAAAATCAATATTATTTTAATACTAAACTAAATAAAACGCATAAAAAATGCCAATATTTAAAATAAAGAAGCAAATTTAAAAATTTATTTATTATTCGCAAATATTTTTTACATTTTTACAACAATAATATACTTTTTGTTTCAAATATAACAACTTTAGTGTAATATTTTATTGTTTTTGGATTTATTTCTAATCAAAACATGCAGTAAGTAAGTTTATATAATTAGATATCATGTGTCATCTTAAGATAAATAACTGATATTGACTAATTTAATACATCTAAACTATCGAGTTCTTTCTCTGTTACAAAAGGAGGTATAATACCATTTTTTATTTTTTGAACTACAAGATTAGCAGTTTTTAAAGCTTTTTCTTTTGATGAAAATGTATGCATGCCACTAACTTCTGGTATTATATATTGATGTATATATCTTTTGCCGTCTATATAAATATCATATCCCCAACCGGTATCAAGCTTTATTGCCTCTACAGTTACAATCTGCTCATTTTCACACTCTTGTGCATTTTCAACACTACTTTTCTTATTATCATCACCACAAGAAAATAAAAAGAATATCAGAATAAATAAAAAGACTATTTTCAATATCTTTGTAAGAAAATTCATAATAAAATTTATTGAGTTAATTTAAATACATTCAAAATTATTAACCGTAAAAGTAAGAAATTTTTAATTTAGCTTAAATTTAAATACAAATAATGGACAAAATTAATTATTCTTCAAAACTTTTCAATAATGCAATCGAAGAGTTTTCTAAACTTCCGGGAATAGGTAAAAGAACTGCTGCCAGATTAGTAATAAATCTGTTGAAACAGGATAAAGAAAACATAATACATTTTGGTAATACTTTAATTACTTTGGCTAGAGATATAAAATATTGTAAAATCTGCCATAATATTTCTGATACAGATACTTGCAATATCTGTGAAAATAACACAAGAGATTTTTCAACAATTTGCATTGTAGAAAGCATAAAAGATGTTATTGCTATAGAAAACACTCAACAATACAAAGGCGTTTATCATGTTTTAGGCGGAATTTTATCTCCTATTGATGGAATTGGGCCATCAGATCTTAATATTAAATCGCTGGAAGAAAGAGTAAATACAGGAATTGTAAAAGAAATAATTTTAGCATTAAGTTCCACAATGGAAGGCGACACAACAAATTTCTACATACATAAAAAGCTAAAAAAATTCGACCTTAAAATAAGTACAATTGCAAGAGGAATTGCATTTGGTGATGAATTGGAATATGCTGATGAAATTACACTTGGTCGCTCAATTGTTAACAGACAGCCTTTCAGCGGAAAAGATATTTAGGAAATTTATACTTTCAAAAAATATTATAACATTGTAAATTAACATTAAATCGTCATTATTTTTACTTAAATCATCAAAATTTTTCTATTAAAGTATGTTAAAATATTGTATATTGATTGCTTTTTAAACTATATTTAGTAAATTTAAAACACAATTAAAATTAAATACAAACTAAATTTTAAGAGATGGAAAAGATTGAAGAATTATTTAAAAAATTTATTTACACAGGAGTTGGCTTGGTTTCTTTAACTAAAGACAAATTGCAGTCTACAATAGAAAAGATGATTAAAGAAGAAAAAATATCTGAAAAAGAAGGAAAAAAAATCATTGACGAATTTTTTAAAAACACAGAGGCTAAAAAACAAGAACTTGAAACTCAATTAAAAAGCGTTGTTGACAAAGCAATTACTAAATTCAACTTTGCATCAAGTGCCGATTTAGAAAAATTAAAAACAAGAGTTGAAATTTTAGAAAAATTGCTAGCCAAGAAATAAAGCACTAATTTCATAAAACAAATTAATAAATAATTACAACAATAAATTTAATGTTCAATTTCTAAATTTAAAAACATGGAAGATTTTTTCAAAAAATTCATATATACAGGTGTTGGATGGATATCATTAACAGGCGATAAACTAAAAAAACTAATTGACGCTTTTATTGAAGAAGGTAAACTATCTGAGAAAGATGGGAAACAGATTGTTGACGAATTTATTAAAAATGCAGAAACAAAAAAAGAAGAACTTGAAGTACAATTCGACAAGCTTGTAAATCAATTAATTAGCTCATTTAGTTTTGCCACAATAAATGAAATTGCTGATTTAAACACAAGAATTTCAGAACTTGAAAAAGCTTTAAACAAGAAAAAACCTACAACAAAGAAACCTACGCAAAAAAAATCAAAAGCAAAACCTTCAAGTAAAGATTCGGAGCAAAAAGAAAGTTAAATTATAAAAAAATATTTGCAAACTTGCTTCAATATACATATAAATATATCATAATAAATGAATTAACTTTCAATTATTTATTGATTTTAAATTGTATTGCACTGATTATCTTGTAATAATGAAGCTTTTTTTTATTAAAGCTTCTGCTTTTCATTATTTTTTTCTTACTTTTGAAAATAAATCTAATCTAATTAACGTAACTTAAAATCAAATATAATGGAAGTTAGGAGAACCTTCGACATCGTTGACCAACTTGTTGAAAAATACAAAAGAGACGATGCATTAGCTGTGAAAAGATTCGGGAAATGGGAAACTTTTAGTACAGATCAATATAAAGAATTTGTTGATAATTTCAGCTATGGATTACTGGAAATGGGATTTAACAAAGGCGATAAGATAGCCACTGTTTCAAACAATCGTCCGGAATGGAATTTTATTGATATGGGAATGGGCCAAGTTGGAGCAGTTCACGTTCCTATTTACCCAACAATTGGACCAGCTGAATACGAGCACGTTATAAGTCATTCTGATGCAAGAATTATGATTCTTTCTTCAAAAGAACTTTACGACAGAATTTTACCTATTTCACAAAAATCAAAAAACATAGAGAAAGTTTATACTTTCGACGAAATTGAAGGCATTCCTAATTGGATGGAAATTATAAATTTGGGCAAAAAAAATGCAGACAAACATAGAGAAGCTCTTATAAAAAGAAAAGACAAGATTGATCCAATGGATTTATTCTCAATAATTTACACTTCTGGAACAACAGGACTTTCAAAAGGCGTTATGTTAAGCCACAATAACTTTATTACCAATGTATTAGCAACAAAAGACATTTTACCTCTTGATCATGACGAAAAAACATTAAGCTTTTTACCACTTTGCCATGTGCTTGAAAGAATGGTAAATTATTTATTCCAATACAATGGAAATTCTGTTTATTATGCCGAAAGTATTGAAACATTAGGTGAAAATTTAAAGGAAGTTCATCCTGCAGGTTTTGTTTGTGTTCCTAGAGTTATTGAAAAACTTTATGATAAAATAATAATGAAAGGCAAAGAGCTTAGCGGCATAAAAAAAACACTTTTCTTTTGGGCTGTTGATTTAGGACTAAAATATGAACTAAATAATGCAAATGGTGCTTTCTATAATTTAAAATTAAAAATTGCGGATAAACTGATTTTCAGCAAATGGCGTGAAGCACTTGGCGGAAATGCAAAAGTAATTGTATCGGGCGGAGCTGCTCTTCAACCAAGACTTGCGAGAGTATTTCATGCTGCAAAAGTTAAAGTTCAAGAAGGATATGGGTTGACAGAAACCTCACCTGTTATTTCAGTAAATCATGTTGAATATCCTAATTTGAAATTTGGTTCTGTTGGACCTATTATTGAAAAAGTTCAAGTTAAAATTGCCGATGATGGAGAAATTTTAATGAAAGGCCCAAATCTTATGATGGGATATTATAAAGATCCTCAAAAAACAAGTGAAGTAATTGATGAAGATGGTTGGTTTCACACAGGCGATATTGGCGAGCTAGACGATAGAAATATTTTAACAATTACCGATAGAAAAAAAGAAATGTTTAAGCTTTCTACAGGTAAATATATTGCACCTCAAGTTGTTGAAAATAAATTTAAAGAATCTTCATTTATTGAACAAATTATGGTAGTTGGTGCTGATGAGAAATTTGCTGCCGCAATAATTTGCCCTTCTTTCGAATATTTACACGATTGGTGTTCAATACACAATATTAAATATCGAGATAATAAAGATTTAATTCAGATTCCTAAAGTAATTGAGCGTTTTCAGCAAGAAGTTGATAGAATAAACCAAATATTAGGAAGACATGAACAACTTAAGAAATTTGAACTAACTTGTCAGGAATGGTTGCCTGAAACAGGTGAACTTTCACCAACTCTTAAAGTTAAACGTCGTTTCTTAAAAGAAAAATACAAAATTAAATTAGACAGACTTTATGGAAAAACCGACGAACTTGGTCTTGTTGGAATTCCTTCGGCTTAAAAGCCAATGAGTTTTTATTTAGGAAAAAGAGATTGTTTTTATTAACAGTCTCTTTTTTATTTGCAACTAATATTAAAATACTAAATTTCATTAACATTTTAATATTATAAGAAATATTAAATTTATTATCTTTGCGGCTTAAAAAACAATAAAACTTGTAAAATGAATATTACATTAATTATAATATTATTAACTTCTATTGTATCAATCTTAGCTTTTAGCAATAAAAATATTTTTGATAAATTGAAGTTAAATCCATACATGATATACCATAAAAAAGAATATTACAGAATATTATCTCATGCAATGCTTCACGCAGATTGGACTCATCTTTTTTTCAATATGTTTACCTTATTTTTCTTTGGGAAATATGCAGAGCATTTTTTAAGTTTCTATTTTAATAACGGCATACTTTTATATGTTTTACTTTACATTTTAGGAATAATAATCGCATCAATACCTTCTGTGTTAAAACACAAAAACAATCATTGGTATAACTCAATTGGCGCATCAGGTGCAGTTGCAGCAGTATTATTTACAGCAATATTTTTCGATCCAAAAATGAGTATTTACCTTTTTTTAATCCCGATTCCAATTCCCGGTTTTGTTTTTGGAATCGCATATCTAGCTTATTCTCAATATATGAGTAAAAAAGATAATGACAATATTAATCATGATGCACACTTTGCAGGCGCTATTTTTGGATTTATATTTCCTGTTATTTTTAAGCCGGAATTAATACAAGTGTTTATAAATAATTTGATATACTCATAAAATGCCGAAAAAAAACAAAGCAATTTTTCTTGATAGAGATGGTGTAATTAACAATAATTCAAATACTTATTACACTTTCAAAAAAGAAGACTTTATTTTAAACGATGGAGTAATAAAGAGCTTGAAAATATTTTACGATAAAGGTTTTATATTAATAATAATTTCAAATCAAGGCGGTATTTCTAAAAAAGCTTTTTCTATTACTGATGTTGAAAATCTCCAAACCCATATTAATGAAATTTTCGAAAAAGAAAATATAAAAATAACTGATAGCTACTTCTGTCCACATCATTCTGATATTGAAAAATGTATTTGCAGAAAACCTGACTCTCTTCTTTTAGAAAAAGCTGTTGCCAGATATAAAATTGATATAGAAAAGTCTTTTTTTATAGGCGATTCTGAAAGAGATATTATGGCAGGTGAAAAAGCCGGAATTAAAAGCATAAAAATTAATGCGAATAAAAATTTATTCGATGAAATTGTAAAAGCCGGATATTCCTATATTTTAGAATAAATATAATGGATAACTCAAAATATATAAGTTTTAACGGTAAAATATTTACCGAAGATGAGTTTAAACTTGACTTAAACAACAGAGCCTTTTTATATGGTGATGGTTTATTTGAAACTATGCATGCTGCAGGTGGAAAAGTTCACTTTTTTTACGATCATATCGAC
Organism: Bacteroidales bacterium; assembly: GCA_016937695.1. Classification (GTDB taxonomy): domain Bacteria; phylum Bacteroidota; class Bacteroidia; order Bacteroidales; family NBLH01; genus NBLH01. Next base: position 39,959 of record JAFGWC010000069.1, on the reverse strand, counting down.
CGCCTTATAAGAAGCATGAAAATTTTAAAAATGGAAGTTCCGGTAAGATTTAGCATTGACACTTTAGGTATTCAAAAAGAAATCTTTAAACTTTTAAATAAAAACAAATTTCATATTGCCGCAAAAATAAGAATTACTGTTTTTAGAAAATCAGGAGGCTTATATACTCCTACTAATAACGAAGTTGATTATTTAATTCAAACCGAAAAACTAGAAACCGCTGAATATCAATTAAATAGCAATGGATTAATAATTGATATTTTCGAAGATATTCCTAAACCGAACAATAAATTATCAAATTTAAAGATTACTAGTTCAATTTATTTTGTTATTGCCGGAATATACAAGTCAGAAAAAAAACTTGACGATTGCATAGTATTAAACGAAAAAGGAAATATGGTTGAAGCGATAAGCTCAAATCTGTTTTTAGTAAAAGAAAATAATATTTACACGCCACCACTTTCATCCGGTTGTTTAAACGGAATTATAAGAAATAAAATAATAGACATATCTAAAACATTAAATTTCAACATAATAGACAATACACCTCTAAATTCTAAAGATTTAATTTCTGCTGATGAAGTTTTTTTGACAAATGCTGTTTCAGGTATAAAATGGGTTTTAGCTTTTAAGCAAAGAAGATATTACAATAAAATTTCTAAAATTCTAATCGCTAAATTAAATCAAACTGCTTTTCAATAGATTAAGATATCAGTAATAGCTAAAATGTTTTGATTTTGCAACTAACTTATTTATTGGCTATTAGCAATTAGAATCTTAAATATTTAATTTCCTAAAAATTCCAATTGCTAATTCTTAAAAACCTATCAAATAACTACAAATCAGAAACTTAACAGACAATTTTCTACAAACCAACAAATCCTTTAGCTTTATCAATAGCATTTTTTATTCCTTTGGGATTTTTGCCTCCAGCAGTTGCAAAAAATGCCTGACCTCCACCTCCACCATCTATTTCTTTCGATATTTCTTTTATTATATTTCCGGCATGTAATTCTTTTTCTTTTACCAGATTTTCAGAAATCATTACGCTTATGTTTGCTTTATCTCCTGTTTTTATGCCAATAACAAGAAACAAATTTTCAATTTCTCCTTTTAATTGAAAAGCAATATCCTTCACACTCTGAGCTGAATCTATGTCTATCTCTTCTGCAATAATATTAATACCATTATGTCTAATCACTTTCTTTACTAAATCAGACTTTATATTCATAGCTTTTTGCTTATTGAATTCTTCAATCTGTTTTTTTAATTGCAAATTTTCACTAATTAATTCTTCCACAGAATTAACTAAATCTTTCTGATTTTTAAATAATGATTTTATATCTGTTAAAGTGCTTAATTCCTCTTTTAAAAATTTTTCTGCATTAAGCGATGTAATAGCCTCAATTCTTCTAATTCCTGAGGCAATTGCAGATTCTGAAGTAATTACAAAATATCCTATTTCGCCAGTTGCATTTACATGTGTGCCACCACAAAACTCAATAGAATCTTCAAATTTAATTACACGTACAACATCACCATATTTTTCGCCAAAAAGCGAAAGCGCACCTAACTCTTGAGCCTTTTGAATTGGAATATTTCTTTTTTCAACAAGCTGTATATTCCTTCTAATCAAATCATTAACCTCAAATTCAACTTCTAAAAGTTCTTCTTTTGTCATCTTTTGAAAATGAGAAAAATCAAACCTTAAATGTTTATCATCAACCAAAGAGCCTTTTTGCTCAACATGCTCTCCTAAAACTTTTCTTAATGCAAAGTGTAATAAATGTGTAGCCGAATGATTTGATTCAGTATGCTTTCTTTTATCAACATTAACAAATGCTCTAAATTCAGAATCAAATTCATTAGGTAGTTTTTCTGTAATATGAATAATCATATTATGCTCTTTTTGAGTATCTAACACATATATTTTTTCTGTGTCATTTTCAATATAGCCTTTATCTCCAACTTGCCCGCCGCTTTCTGCATAAAAGGGAGTTAAATTAAAAACTAGCTGATACAATTCTTTACCTTTTGACTTAATCTTTCTGTATCTGGTTATTTTGAGACTTGTTTCAAGAAAATCATATCCTACAAACTCTTCAACATCATCATCTCTTACTATTACCCAATCATCTGTTTCCACATTTGCTGCTTCTCTCGATCTTGATTTCTGAGCAGCCATTTCTTCATCAAACTCTCTTTTACTAACAATTAAGTCATTTTCTCTCAATATTAGTTCTGTTAAATCAAGAGGAAATCCAAAAGTATCATACAATTCAAATGCCTGTTTCCCACTAACGACCTTATAATTAGACAATTTAGTATTCTCAATTATCTTATCTAATAAATTAATTCCTGTTGCTAGAGTTCTTAAAAAAGAACTTTCTTCCTCTTTAATAACTCTTTTAATTAAATGGTTTTGTTTTTTAAGTTCAGGATATGCCTTTCCCATTACTTCAATTAATACGTCTGTTAATTTATAGATTAATGGTTCTTCAACATTTAGAAATGTATAAGCATATCTTACAGCTCTTCTTAAAATTCTACGTATTACATAGCCGGCTTTATTATTAGATGGTAATTGTCCATCTGCAATAGCAAATGAAATTGTACGCAAATGGTCTGCAATAACTCGCATTGCGATGTCTTTTTCCTCATTCTCGCCATATTTAAAATTAGAAATCCTTCCAATTTCAGAAATTATTGGTTGAAAGATATCTGTATCATAATTTGACTTCTTGCCCTGAACAACCATTGCTAATCGTTCAAATCCCATACCTGTATCTACATGTTTATGAGGCAATTCCTCCAAAATACCATCTGATTTTCTGTCATATTGAATAAAAACCAGATTCCAGATTTCAATTACTAATGGATGATCTTTGTTAACAAGCTCTTTCCCTGATATTTTTTCTCTAGCCTCATCATCTCTTAAATCTATATGAATTTCAGAACACGGGCCACATGGACCACTATCACCCATTTCCCAGAAATTATCCTTTTTTGAGCCATACAATACACTATTTTCATCTAAATATTTAAGCCACAATTCTTTTGCCTCATCATCAGCATCTAATTTATCTGTTTTATCTCCTTCAAAAACAGTTGCATATAATCTATCTTTAGAAACATTTAACGTTTCAACTAAAAATTCCCATGCCCAATCAATTGCTTCAGTTTTAAAATAATCTCCAAACGACCAATTACCAAGCATTTCAAACATTGTATGATGATATGTGTCGTGTCCAACTTCCTCTAAATCATTATGCTTTCCAGAAACTCTCAAACACTTTTGTGAATCAGCAATTCGTTTTTCTTTAATTGCAGACTGGCCTAAAAAAATATCTTTAAATTGATTCATTCCTGCATTTGTAAACATCAAAGTTGGGTCATTTTTCACAACCATTGGCGCTGATGCTACTATTTTATGATTTTTAGATTCAAAAAAATCTAAAAAAGCTTTTCTTATTTCGTTTGAAGTCATAAATTTTATTTTTTCTATAAAAAAGTCCTCAAAATTATTTAATAAAAGTTAAATTATATAATTCAAATCAGTTTTTTATTACATTTGTATCGAAAAAAATTAACAAGCAACCATTAACATAAAAAAAAAGTCTGTTTATCAAATAACCATTCATAATTTGAAGATTGAATAAATAATTATGTTAAATAACTTTAATAAATGTTAATAAAAAGTTAATATTTTTTTATAAACCAGTTAAACCTCGCTAAAACCAAGTAACTTATTGATTTTCAGGACATTATGAAATATTAGCTAATATCTTTAGATAATGGCTTGATATTTGCTTTGTAAAAAAGTACAGTTTTATTGTCAAATATTTTTAATTTTACTTGCATAATAAAATTATTTTATTACATTTGCCGTACTAATATGAAAAATCAATATATTTTTCATCAAAAAAATAAAGAATGAGTGCATACAAATACCATTTTGATCCTGAAACATTAATTTATTCGAAAGTCAAATTAGACTTTAAGACAAGAGTTTATAAAAAGTTTCTACCAAAATTTGCTATTTCTGCAATTATCGGAGTTATAATATTTGTCCTTAGTTCATTTATTATAAAATCACCTATAGAAAAACAATTAGAAGAAGAAAAATCAGCTTTAATTTTAAAGTTTGACATGCTAAACAGACAAATGGCTGAAGCTGAAGGCTCTTTAGATGAAGTTGAAAATAGAGATGATAATATTTATCGTAAGATTTTTCAAGCTAATCCAATTCCTCAATCTGTTAGGAAAGCTGGTTTTGGTGGTGTAGATAAGTATAAAATTTATGAAGGCTCAGAAAATTTAAATATATTAAAATCTACAGCAAAACGTTTAGATATTCTTTCAAAACAACTTGTTGTTCAATCTAAATCTTTTGATGAAGTTATTGATTTAGTTAAAGATAAAGAAAAAATGCTTGCAAGCATTCCTGCAATACAACCAATAGCTTTAAACGAATTAACAAGATTTGGTTCAGCATTTGGATACAGAATTCATCCAATTTACAAAATTTTAAAAATGCATACTGGCATTGATTTAACTGCACCAAGAGGAACAGAAATTCATGCAAGTGGCAATGGTATTGTAACACGTGCTGATTGGGCAGGTGGATATGGAAACTGCGTTAGAATAAATCACGGTTATGGGTATATGACTTTATATGGACACATGAATAAATTCATTGTACGCCCAGGACAAAAAGTTAAGCGTGGAGATGTTATTGGTTACGTTGGAAGCACAGGTCTTTCTACTAGTCCTCATTTACATTATGAAGTTAGAATAAATGGAAAATTTGTAAATCCGGTAAATTTCTATTATAATGATTTAACTGATGAAGAATATGCTGAAATGATAGAAATGTCTTCAAATGCAAATACTCATATTTTTGAATAAAAAAACTATCTAGATTTAAACTTATAATATTTTTTTCGTGAAAATAAAACATATTACAAAGCTCTTTTTGGGGGCTTTTTTTTTATTTACAGCTTCTTTTTATGCTTGCAATATTAATTCTGATAATACAGAAGAAAACAAAATAGTTGAAAAAATATCAATAATAGATTCATTACTTAATGCTGATAATATTGAAGTGATTTCATCAACTTTTTTGGGCAATAACCAAAGAAATTATTATGGAAATGAAGCTCCTTCAAAATTAAATCTCATTTGGAAAATAAACCTTGGTACAGGCACAACAAAAGTAGGAAGTCAGCTTAAAAAATGGTCTGGCGCTGGCTGGACAGGGCAACCTCTTTTAATTAAGCAAAACTCCGTTTTGTATTTAATACAAGGCTCTTACGATCATCGTTTAAAAAAAATCGATGCTGAAACAGGTAAAATAATTTGGCAGTACGAGTTTGAAGATGTTATAAAGGGAACAGGAACTTTTATTGTAAATCCTTATGCTGACTCAATTACAGATAGATATTTAATTCTGCAAGGAAGTAGAAAAGGTAATAATCGCACGAATAGTAGTAAAGTAGTTCCTAGTTTTAGAGCTATTTCCTTCATAAATGGAAAAGACGTTTGGCAATATAATAGTACAAAAACCGATAGCTATAGCAGAGATGTTGATGCATCTGCAATAATAATAAACGACACAGCCTATATTGGACTAGAAAATGGTCTTTTTACTGTTTTTAATCCAAATCCAAAAAAAACAAAACTGATAGATGGAATAAAACAACCTGAAGTTTTTTTCCAAGATACTATGTATAAAAAAACTGATAAACTTAAGCATCGGGGAAATTTAGTTACTGAATCATCTCCAAGCCAACTAAAAAACAGAGTTTATGTTTCTTCTGGTGCGGGACATGTTTACGGATATAACATTTTAACTAAAAAACTTGATTGGGATTTTTTTACAGGCGCAGATATGGATGGTTCTCCTGTAATAACTCATGATAATTGCTTGCTTGTTTCTTTAGAGAAGGAGTATATCGATGGTAAAGGTGGTGTTTTTAAATTAAACCCTTCAAAACCTGCAGATAGTTCTGTAATATGGTATTTTCCTGTAGCTGACAAATTCTTTGTTTTTTGGCATGGAGGAATTATCGGTTCGGTTAGCATAAACGATAAATACAAAGCAGAATTAGACAGTTTCTATCATACTAGCAAAAAAGCTTTTGCGACTAAAGTAGTGCCTAATATTGCTGCATTTACGGCTATCGATGAAAACTTATATGTTATTAATACAAATAAAATTGATACAGAACAAAAAGTTTTGGGACCAAATAAAAAACACTTGTATCCTAAACCAGAACTCATTTTTAAATACAAAACCGGGCCTGCTATTTCAACTCCGATTATATTGCAAAATAGAATAATTGCAGCAACATATAATGGGATTTATCTTTTTGAACATGATGAAAAGATGAATTTCAAATTACTTGCACATTATGAAACTGGCTCTATCGAGGCTACACCAGTTGTTTATAATAAAAGAATATACGTTGCTTCTCGCGATGGTTTATTATATTGTTTTGGCGAAAACTAAATTATATTTTTTTTGTTTTGTGTATAAAAAACATTCTATTAAGAATATTAATCGTAATAAAACATCTGAGTTTTGATTAAGCATAGCTATAACAAACTAACAATTAAATACTTACTAATTTTTAAATAAAATAAGGATAGTCTAGATTATTAAAATTCAATTTCGTATATTTGCTATATGTATGATATTAATAATACTGCAATTATTCTACTTTTTTGCCTATTTTTACAGTGTTCTACTCCTAAAGAAATAGACAAAAATGATTGTACAACAAAATATCCAATAGTTTTTGTTCATGGGGTTGCTTATCGGGATGATGTTCCAATTATTAAATATTGGAGCAATATTCCTAAAATAATTGAAGAAAACGGAGGAAAAGTTTATCTTTCAAATCAAAATGCTTTTAATTCTCACTCCGATAACGCAATACAAATCAAAGAAAAGATATTAGAAATATTAAATGAAACAAAATCAGATAAAGTTAATATTATAGCTCACTCAAAAGGAGGAATAGAAGCCAGATATATGATAACAAAACTAGAAATGGCTGATAAAGTAGCAAGCCTAACAACATTATCAACGCCACACAGAGGCAGTTCCATGGCTGATACTATTGTAGCATTCTTAGATAAAAAAAATCTCACGAAAAGGATACATCGCCTTGCTAATTTTTATGCAAAACTAATTGGTGACAATAATCCAAACGCAATAGAATCTGCAAGAAATTTAACGGTTGATTACATGAAAGATTTTAATAAATCAGTGCCTAATATGCCTCAAGTTTATTATCAAAGTTATGGAAGTATAGTAAATGATAATTATCCGAGTTGGATTGTTAAAGTTCAGCATGAAATAATGCAAAAAGCTGAAGGTGATAACGACTGCGTTGTTTCTTCATATTCATATAAATGGGGAGATTTCAAAGGGATTGTAAAAAGCAATGAAGCTTACGGCATATCTCATTTTGATATTGTGGGTATGAAATTCGTCAGTAAATCAAGCAGTTTTGATGCTGAAATGTTTGTATATAAAATAGTTAAAGACTTGAAAAAAAAGGGATATTAATTAAAGCATCAAATAAATTGTTCAAGCTAAATTACATTACAATTTAGGTTTAAAAGTCCAAGTAAAAATAAAGCGTGCTACTTCATCACCATCTTTATCAATTCCAATAGTATTAACAGAAACTGTTTTACCTTCATTTGTCCTCATGCTTTCTTCAACTGTCTCGCTAATTTCTCTACCTTGATTACAAGTAAAAGTAATTCTACCTTTTGCTTTTTTTGAAAAATTAGCACTCATATCATAAACCAACATTGAAACATTTTTCCCAGAACCTTTGATAGAAGCCATTGCTAATACACCGGTTGATAATTCAGCTGCCATTGCCAGTGCAGCAAAATATATTGATTGAAAAGGGTTTTTATTCAAATTTTTAAATGGTATTGTAACAGATGCCATTTCTTCAGTAATTTTCACAACTCTTAGGCCTGTAAAAAATCCCAAAGGAAGTTTCATTAACATAAACAGTTTCATTTTAAACCTATTTCCAATATCTTTAATTAATTTTTCTTTTTTATTCATAATTTACATCTTAAAATTAAGGTAAAGACCATGTTTTAAACAATTTGTTGTTATTTATACAACAAATTAACATTTAAATATACAGATAACTTTATATATTTTGTTTTAAAAAAACTCCGAAAGAATAATTTAATCTTCCGGAGTTATAACCAATATTATTAATATTACTAAAAGCTGTATTTATTGTCTTCAATTAACTTATCTGCAATATTTCTTCTTGCAGCAATAACATTAACTGGAGCAACTTTTGTAAAACGTTTCATTCCCATAAGCATAGCTTGTTGCTCATCTCCTTCAACAAAAGCGTTTATAGCATCAATACCTTCTTTGTTAATTTTTGAAGCCATATCATAAACATAAACATCAAGCATATCTTTATAAAGACTTAATTTGCTTTCATCCATTGTTTTGCTCATTTTCTGAACTCTAAGAGCCATTGACTCAGCGGCATAAGTTCCCATAATCATATTTGCAGCATTGAACAAAAGCTCTTGTTCTTCAGTAAGTTTTGGACCATATTTTTGAAGTGCAGCACCAGAAACCATTAAAATTGATTTCTTGAAGTTTTTAATAGAGTTTAATTTTTCTTCAAAATAATCCATTGTTGAACTTCCAAAATCAGGAATTCCCATTAGCTCTTTTGCAACTTCTTTTGCAGGATTTAATAAATCAATCTCCCCTTTGAAAGCTCGTTTTAAAATTTCAGCAACAATAACCATTCGGTTAATTTCATTAGTTCCTTCAAAAATTCGGTTAATTCTTGAATCACGATACGCTTTTTCAACACGTGTTTCAGCAGAATATCCCATACCTCCAAAAATCTGAACACCTTCATCAGCACAATAATCTAAACCTTCTGATGTGAAAACTTTTGAAATAGAAGCTTCAATTGCATATTGTCTAATTCCTTCAATTATTGCTTCATCTTTATTCATTCCGCCTTTAACAAGTTCTTGGATTTCATCATCAATATTTTGACTTGCCCGGTATGTTAAAGACTCGCCTGCAAATGTCCTAATTGCCATTTCAGCAATTTTATATTTAATTGCGCCAAAAGTTGCAATTACTTTGCCAAATTGTTTTCTTTCATTTGCATAATTTACAGAATAGGTAATAAGACCTTTAGAAGCGCCTAATACAGCAGCTCCTAACTTAATTCTACCAAGATTAAGAATATATAAAGCAATCTTAAAACCATTGTCTCTTTTACCTAAAATATTCTCTGCAGGAACTTTTACATTTTCAAAATAAACTTGAACAGTTGAAGATCCTTTAATTCCTAATTTTTCTTCTTCTGCACCAATAGTAACACCTTTAGCTTTAGCGTCAACGATAAAAGCACTTAAATTTTTATCGTCATTAATTTTAGCAAATACAATTAAAACATCTGCAATACCTCCATTAGTAATCCACATTTTAACACCATTTAAAGTGTATTCTTTTCCATCTTCGCTTAAAATTGCTTTTGATTTGCCTGAATTTGCATCAGAACCTGCTTCTGGCTCAGTTAAACAATAAGCTCCAACATATTCGCCTGTAGCTAATTTAGAAACATATTCTTTTTTTTGAGCTTCAGTTCCATAATAAAGAATTGGTAATGTACCAATACCTGTATGTGCAGAAAATGCTACAGCAAAAGAAAAGCTTCCGCCCATTGCTTCAGCTGTAAGCATCGAAGTTACAAAATTTTGACCAAAACCATTATATTCCTCTGGAACTGACACTCCAAGAAGTCCAAGTTCTCCGGCTTCGTCCATTAATTTTCTTAATAATACTCTATCATGTTTATCAAGATCGTCAATAATAGGAAAAATCCTTGTTTCTGTAAAGTCATAACAAGTTTGAGCCATCATTCTTTGCTCCTCATTAAATTCTTCAGGTATAAAGATCTCTTCGCATGGTGTTTCTCTAACTAAAAACTCGCCACCTTTTATATTTTTTTTACTCATTTTGTTTTTTTTAATTAATTTATTTTAATTTTTATTTTGGTGATTATCTCAATCGAAAATCAACAATTAAAAAAAGACGCTTTGAGGCGCAATGCACACTCAAAGGTCTATCTAAATTTATAGCAATTCGTATATCCCTGCTGCACCTTGTCCAGTACCAATACACATAGTTACCATTCCATATTTCTTATTTCGCTTTTTCAGCTCATTTAAAATCTGTACAGTTAATTTTGCACCAGTTGCACCAAGTGGATGTCCTAAAGCAATTGCACCACCATTTACATTAAGAATATCCGTATTGATACCAAGCTCTTTAATAACAGCAAGTGATTGAGTTGCAAAAGCTTCGTTTAACTCAATTAAATCCATATCATTCAATTTCATTCCTGCATGTTTCAGCACTTTTGGAATAGCAGCCATTGGTCCAACACCCATTTTATATGGCTCTACACCAGCAACTTGATAGTCAACTAATCTTGCAATTGGCGTTAAATTATATTCTTTTAGAATTTTTTCAGACACAACTAAAACAAATCCTGCGCCATCAGACATTTGAGAGGAGTTTCCAGCGGTTGATGTACCATCAGCAGCAAAAGCTGGTCTTAATCTTGATAATGACTCAACTGTTGTCCCTTTTCTTGGTCCTTCATCAGTATCCATAATGTACTCTCTACTTTTAACTTTGCCATCGTCAAAATAATTTTCTTTAACTGTAATAGGTACAATTTCGTCTTTAAATTTACCAGCTTCGATTGCAGCAAGTGCTTTATCAACTGATTTTGCACCAAAGATATCTAATTCTTCTCTAGATATTTTATATTCTCTAGCAACCATTTCAGAAGTTAATCCCATGCTTAAATACCATCTTGGATTATTCATTGCAATCTCAGGATTAGGTACTTGTCGCCAACCACCCATTGAAATCATAGACATTGATTCGGCACCTCCTGCAACAATAATATCAGCAATTCCTGCACTAATTTTAGCAGATGCGATAGCTATTGATTCAATACCTGATGCACAATATCTGTTTACTGTAGAGCCAGGAACTTCAACATTACCCATTGACATAAGAGAAAGCATTCTTCCCATATTAAAACCTGATTCTGCCTCAGGGAAAGCGTTACCAACTACAACTTCGTCTATCCTTGTTTTTTCTATTTGAGGAAAGTCATTTAATAAATGCTTAATAACAACTGCGGCAATATCATCCGGGCGTGTAAATCGAAATGCACCTCGGGGAGCTTTACCTATTGCTGAGCGATATCCTCCTACTATATATGCGTTCATTTTTTATATTCTTTTAAATTTAAATAATAAATTTCAGATAATAATTATTAGATTTTAGAAAATCTTTATAAAAAAAAGAGTTCTTTAATTTCTAAGAATTTGACCTTTAGTAATTAAACTTTGCATTCTTTCAAGAGTTTTCTTTTGCATACAAAGTTCCACAAAAGTTTTCCTTTCAATATCAAGTAAATATTGTTCAGAAACTTCAGTTAGATTTTGCGATATATCGCCACCTGCAATAACAGTTCCTAATTTTTCTGCTATTAATTTATCATGCTCAGACATATAATTTCCTAATGCCATTCCATCTGCACCTACGTAAACTAAACCTAGAGCTTCTCTACCAAGAATTTTAATATCATTTCTTGGAGCTGGTTTTGAATATCCTTTTTCAGCCATATTTAAAGCAACTTTTTTAGCATAAGCCAACTGATGAGCTCTACTAACAATTACTTCATCTACACCATGTCTTAAAAAACCAAGATCAAAGGCTTCATAAGCAGAAGTTGAAACTTTTGCTTGTCCTATTGTTAAAAATCTATTTGTAAATGCATTAGTTCTGATATCGCCATCTTTTAATTCATCAGATAATCTTAGCGCAAATTCTTTTGTTCCACCACCACCTGGGATAAGACCTACTCCAAATTCAACTAATCCCATATAAGTTTCTGCGTGTGCAATAACTTTATCTGAGTGTAAACAAACTTCGCATCCACCACCTAAAGCCATTCCATGAGGTGCAGCAATAACAGGAATTGAAGAATATCTTAGTCTCATTGTTGTTTTTTGGAACATTTGAACTGCAAAATTTAATTCTTCCCACTCTTGCTCAACGGCAAGCATAAAAATCATTCCTACATTTGCACCTGCTGAAAAATGTTCGCCATCATTTGAAATCACTAAAGCTTTATAATCTGCTTCGGCTAAATCAATTGCTTTATTTAAACCTTCTAATACGCCTGCACCAATTGTATTCATTTTTGTATGAAATTCAATATTTAGAACACCATCACCTAAATCAACAATTGTTGTGTCTGTATTTTTCCAAATAATATTAGTTTCCCTTAATACTTCTAAAGAGAGTATTTCATCTTGTCCTGGAATTTCCAAATATGATTTAGTTGGAACATTATAGAACATCTTTTTCCCATTTTCTACTTTGTAGAATGAAGTTGCGCCAGCTTTAAGCATGTCATAAACCCAATTTGCAGCTTTTTTACCAGCAGATTCCATTGCTTTTACAGTACTTTCAACTCCAATAGCATCCCAAGTTTGAAATGGCCCTAATTTCCAACCAAAACCTGCATTTAATCCATCATCTACTTTATATAATTCGTCAGATATTTCAGGAATACGATTTGAAACAAATTGAAATAAACTGTAAAACGAAGCTCTATAAAAATCACCTGCTTTTCCTTTGTCAGCCATCAAAATTCTCATTCTTTCACGTAAATCATCAATTCCTTTCGTTTTTTCAAAAACAGGAAAGTTTGGTCTAGGTGTTTCAACATATTCCATAGTGTTGAAATCAAGAGTAAGGAATTTTTTCTTGCCGTCTTCAACAACTTTCTTAAAGAAGCCTTGTTGTGTTTTTGATCCTAACCATTTATTATCTAACATTTTTTGCAAATAATCAGGGATTTTAAACACATCCTTTGATTCGTCTTTTGTAGTTTCTCTTATGTTATCAGCAACGTGAACAAGAGTGTCTAAGCCAACTACATCAGCAGTTCTAAAAGTAGCTGATTTTGCTCTACCAATAACTGGGCCTGTTAGTTTGTCAATTTCAGGAATTGTTAATCCTAATTCTTTAACATTATTGAAAAGTTCCATTATTGAGAAGGTACCAACTCTGTTAGCTATAAAAGCAGGAGTATCTTTAGCGTGAACTGTAGTTTTACCTAAAAATTTTCCTGCATATTCACCTAAGAAATTAATAACTTCAGGAGCTGTTTTTGTTGAAGGAATAATTTCAAAAAGTTGTAAATAACGTGGTGGATTAAAAAAGTGAGTTCCACAAAAATGTTTTTGGAAATCTTCACTTCTGCCTTCAGTCATTGCTTCTATTGAGATTCCTGAAGTATTTGTTGTTATTAGACTGCCTTTTTTTCTGAATTTCTCAACATTTTCAAAAACAGCTTGTTTTATATCCAATCTCTCAACAACGACTTCTATTACCCAATCAAAATCTTTAATTTTAGGTAAATCATCATCAAAATTACCTGTAGTAATTCTACTTGCAAACGATTGCTTATAGATTGGCGAAGGTTTAGACTTTAATGCTGCTGTTAGAGCATCATTTACGATTCTGTTTCTAACAGATTTATCGTTTAAAGTTAATCCTTTCTTTTTTTCCATATCATTCAGCTCTCTAGGTACTATATCAACCAATAATACCTCTAGACCAATATTAGCGAAATGACAGGCAATTCCAGAGCCCATTACACCGGACCCTAATACTGCGACTTTGTTTATCCTACGTGTCATAATTCTATTGTTAATTTAAAAATTGATTATTTATTATTGTTATTTATTTTTGACTGAAATTCAGAGATATCAAGATTTACTTGTTCTTTTATGCATGTTAACACTTTAATAAAAACATTCATATCTTTTTCATTTATTCTATTAATAAGTTTAGTATTAAAATCTAAAATAGTTTGTTTTGCTATTTTCCTTTTTTCAATTCCTGTTTCTGTTAAGTAAATTCTCACAATTCGTTTATCGGTTTCATCTCCTTTTCTGTATATTAATCCATTATCTTCCATGTTTTTAAGTAATCTACTAAGGCTTGTTGGTTCCATGCCCATTAGAGGTGCTATTTTTGTAGCTGGTGTTCCTTCTTTTTCTATATTTATCAACACGTAACCAATTGTTTGTGACAAAGAAAATTCTGACGCAAAAAGATTATACATTCTTGTTATTGAATGCCATGTTGACTTAATATGAAAATCCACTGTTTCTTTCAAAACCATTTTTAAAAATTAAATTTATTATGCTTGCATTGCAAATTTATGAAAAAATATTATGCATGCAAAGTATTTTTTTATTATTTTGTTACTTAATTTATAATATTTTATATTTATCCAATATTTATTAAGCTTTTACTAAAAATATTATGGAAATAAACATTAAAGATTTTAAACATGTAATTGATATTAAATTAAGGTATGATGACTTAGATACTTATGGGCATGTTAATAATAAAGCATATTTATCTTTTCTTGAAGAAGCTAGAATTGATTACCACAAGTCTGTATTTAAATGGAAAAGTGCTTTAGAATTTAGTTCTGTAGTTGCTAAAATTGAGATAAACTACTTAAAACCAGTTTTTTATAACGATAAATTATCAGCTTATACTAAATTAAGCAATATAGGAAACAAAAGTTTTGAACTCACAACAATATTTGTTGTAAATAATGAGAATGAAAGTGATAAGATTGTTTCACACTCAAAAGTAATCTTAGTTTCAATAGATCAAAAAACTGGTCTTCCAAACCAAATTACAGATGAGGAAAAAGAGAAAATATTAGAATTTGAGAGGAAAACGGATTAATTTTTTCACAAATATTCAATTACTTTTTCAAGCATAATGCCTCTTGAAGCCTTTAACAATATATATTTATTTGTTAAAGGCTTATTTTTTATATAAACAACTAATTCGTCAGTATTTTTAAAATACAAATATTTGTTTTGTTTCAACTCAGATTGTCTAAAAAAGTCTTTCCCAACTAAAATAACATTATCAAATTTATAATTATTTATCAAATCAATAATTTTAATGTGCTCATCAATACTATCATTTCCAAGCTCGAACATATCTCCTAATATTAATACTTTGCCTGATTTTTTTATTTCAACAAAATTTTTTATTGCCAGATTCATACTGCTTGGATTAGCATTATAGGCATCAACTATTAAAGTATTTTTTTGAGTTTTTAATAATTGAGAACGATTATTTT
Organism: Bacteroidales bacterium; assembly: GCA_016937695.1. Lineage (GTDB taxonomy): Bacteria > Bacteroidota > Bacteroidia > Bacteroidales > NBLH01 > NBLH01. The sequence continues at coordinate 24,663 of JAFGWC010000069.1, read as the reverse complement.
GTGGGGAATAGTTTTCTATAGCTTCAATTATATTATTATCAGGCACTTCAAAAAAACTACCAACAGCTATTGCAGCTAAAACATTATAAAAATTATACGACCCAACTAATTTTGTATTTATAATATTATTTTGCCAGTTTAATTTTAGAAAGGGATTAGAATCAATAGTTTGTGCAATATAATCAGCATCATTTTTACTGCCATAACTGATTTTTTTTAAGCTTACTGAAAGCTTGCTCAGCAATTGATCATCAATATTTAAGAAAACGGCATCGCCTCTTTGATTAATAAAGTCATACATTTCACTCTTAGCTTTAATTACTCCTTCAAACGAGCCAAACCCTTGAATATGAGCACGTCCAATATTTGTAATTAGTCCAAAATTTGGGTTTGCAATTTCACAAAGTGCCTTAATTTCTCCAACATGATTAGCACCCATTTCAACAATGCCAATTTCTGTTTTTTTATTCATCGATAAAAGTGTCAATGGTACGCCTATATGATTATTTAAGTTTCCAATTGTAGCTGAAACATTATATTTAATAGATAATACTTCTCTTATAAGCTCTTTAGTAGTTGTTTTGCCATTTGTTCCTGTAATTGCTAATATCGGAATAGCGAGATAATCTCGATGAAATTTAGCTAAATTCTGCAATGTTTTTAACACATCATCTACCAATATTGTTTTTTCATCAGTAAAGTATTTTTTATTATCAATTATAGAATAAACCGCACCTGAATCTATTGCTTTTAAGGCAAACTTATTACCGTCAAAATTTTCACCTTTTAGTGCAAAAAAAATCGCATTAATATTAACTTTTCTTGTATCAGTTGCAATGCCTTCAGACTTCAAGAATATTTTATGTAACTCGCTTATTTTCATATATTTATACAATTTTCATATTAGACAAAAAATTGATAATTTAAACACGTAAATATTTATAATACAAATATTGATTCTCATACTTTTATGCAAAAGAATAATATAATCTAAGCATTTCAAATTATTAAACAATAAAAAACTCGTTTCAAAAATTGAAACGAGTTGCAATATAATAATTTTTATGATTTTAAAACCCTCCTGGACTACCAACACGAGTCATTGCACAACGGAAACCAATATTTTCTCTTGATTTTCTTTCGTCTAAAAATCTTCTTGTTCCCGGACTTAGCCAATACATTCTGTCGTTCCAGCCACCACCTTTGTAAACTCTGGCTCTGTCACTAATTAAAGTTGTCATGCCTTTACCTTTATCTCCAGTACCTTGATTGTACATTCTTTCTGAACTTTGAGTATCAGACTCATCTAACCAAGCTCCACCTTCTACAATACTTGATTCAACATCACCATCTCTGTAATTTATATTATTGGCTTTTTTATAGTTAACTCTGGAAACACTTTCTTCATAAGTCATTTCTCTATATTTAATTCTTCCCAGAGAATCTTTATCGGCAACTACTCCATCTTCATCTCTAACAATAGTTTTAAAAACGTTACCTCTAAAAGGCCTAAACTCCTCAACATCTATAGATGACATTGCCCTATAAACATCTAAGCACCATTCATTTACATTCCCAGCCATACAATACAATCCATAATCATTTGGCCAATAAGCATCAACAGGTGCTGGTATTGAAGCGTTATCATTTAATGCGCCTGCAACACCCATCATATCTCCTCTTCCTCTTTGGAAGTTTCCTCTAAATTGGCCTCTGCTTTGCTTTGTATCATTACGAACATAATGGCCATTCCATGGGAAAATTTTTCTATTATAAATTCTTTCAGGTGAGCCTTGAGAATTACCTATTAATCCTAAAGCTGCATACTCCCACTCTGCCTCAGTCGGCAAACGATATTTAGGAAATAAAATTCCATCTTCCATTGTAGCATGTCTTTCACCACCATCTAATGTTGGTAAATTTTTTAGTACACCACTTTCATATTGTCCTGCAAGATATGATTCTGTATTAAAATTATCCTCATCTACTTGATTAGGATTCATATCTAAAATACCTTCATCAATAAGTTGTCTTTCATTAACTCTATCAGTTCTCCATGCACAATAATCAGTTGCCTGTAACCAGCTTACGCCAACAACAGGATATGTATGATAAGCAGGGTGTCTGAAATAATATTCAACATATGGCTCGTTATATGCAAGTCTTTTACGCCAAACTAAAGTATCTGGTAATGCTTGTATAAAAACTTGAGGATAACTTACATAAACCATTCTTATCCAATGAAGATATTCTCTATAATCAACATTTCTGACTTCAGTTTCGTCCATATAAAAAGAAGCAACTGTAACTCTTCTTGGCATATTATTCCAATCGTAAATAACGTCTTGAGAAGTTCTTCCCATAATATAAGTACCACCTTCTATTAAAACTAAACCTGGACCATTTTGTTGTTCAACATAGTCCATAACCTCAAAACGGCCCATATCTTCATCGTTATATGACCATCCTGTTGTTGATGACTCTGCACCTACTCCTTTGGAACTTCCGCCTGTTAAAAAACACGAAGGCAATAATACAAGTGCACTAAATAAACTTGATAAAAGCACAACTGATTTAAATTTCATATGTCTATTTTTAAATTATTTCGTATTACCATTTAAATATCCAATATTTTTATAAACTCACAAATATCTGATTATTTAACGATTATGCTTTTTGCATACTTTTGTTTGTTTATCAAAATTAAAGATGTTTTATATGTCAAAATTAAATATTTTATTTCAAAAAATAATATCTAAAAAGCAAATATATATTTTATATGCAAATATAACTAAAAAGATGGACAACTTATTGTTTTATAGTTCTTAATTTTTTTATCACAGTTGAATAAATATGTAAATGAAATCTCATGTGAACCTAGTGTTTGCTTATAAAAACTTGACAGCGTAACATCATAGCTATATCCAATTTTTAGTTGTTTTATACTAAAATGAAATGATGCAATTAAAGCATCAAAATGAAATTTTAAATTTTGTCGATAAAACATACCAATTGCTATATTATTAATGTCAAAATACATGCCATAATACAATTGAGTAGCATTAAGTTGTTGAATATAAACTATATTAGGCTCAAGAATAAAGGTAGTTTTTTTTAAATCTCCTTGAAATATTGGAATAGCAGCTGAGATATGAGAAGTAAATTTTAAAGGTAAAATATCATTATGTTCAGCAACTAAAGATTGTGGAATATGACTTGCTATGAACCCGATACTATAATTCTTATATGAAAAAAGTAATGCTGATGAAAAATCAGGCGTAAAAATTGCCTGATTGTTAATAACTTCTGAATTAGGATAAACCACTCCTAATAATGGGTCAATCATGTCTGAAAATATTAGACCTGAACTATTGGTGTTTTGCTGATAAACAGATGCTTCCAAAGCCAATTTTAATGACATATTTGGACTAAGATTAATTTTATTCGAATAAATTAAATCAGCATTTAATTTACTAAAAACACCTCCGCCCTGATCATCTTTCATCAGTCGAAAGCCAATTCCTCCATGCATTAATTCAGAATATTGATCGTAAGCAACGCTGTATGTTAAAAATGGAAATTGTATTGTAGGCCATTGATTTCTATGACTTAACATTAAATTAGGACAATATTCTGAACCAGCAAATGCCGGGTTAAGATACATTTTGTCTGCAAATAATTGAGAAAATTGCACATCTTGCGCCTTTAAAGCATTTTTCGTTACAAGAAAAAATAATATTAAAACAATATTCGCTAATATTTTTTTTAAATTAGTCATTTTTAAAATCAATTATCTATAATTTTGAACTATTATTTTACAAATAACGTACAAAATTAAATATTTATATTGTATAATTAATTTTAAAATGTAAAAATGCTTTTAAATTTATACTTTATATTTTAAATTTTATTAATAACCTTATAACAGAAGATATAACGTGTCAAAAAAAAATATAACGATATTACTATTATTAATTAATACTGCTGTATTTAGCCAAAACATCAGCTTTAACAGAAAAATTACATGGACAAAAAAAATATCTTTAAATACCATAAAAAAAGGAAACCAGGACAGTAAAAAATATGTTTTAAATTTTAAATCGGCAGTTTATGACTTTAAAAGCAGTTATTTACCCAAATATTTCGAAAATATAAATGTTTATTCAAACAATATTGATGTCTCAATTGAAAACATTAAATATGAAAATTTTTCTGAACTTGATTTGAGAGATATAATAGATTTGAATAAGGTATCTAATAAAATTAATGTTTATTCAAAAGTTTTTTCAGAAAGAAAAAACTTAAAACTTTCAGTTTCATTTGTTCCTATAATAAAAAGCAAAACTGGCAAATATATGAAAATAAGCAGTTTTGACATTGTAATAAATGAAAAAAACATGTCTAAAACACAAAAATCCACTATAAAATCTTACTCTATAAATTCTGTTTTGAAATCAGGGAAATGGGTTAAAATAAAAATTAAGGAAAGCGGCATTTATAAAATAACGTTTGATGAACTTACTAACTTAGGAATTAATAATCCGGAGAATGTTAGAATTTTCGGAAATGGAGGTTCAATGCTTTCATATCAAAACTCGGACCCACGAATGGATGATTTAATTGAAAATCACATATTAATTGAAAACAATTCGATATTTTTTTATGGAGATGGACCTATTCAATGGGAATTTGACACAAACACAAATACTTTTATTCAAAAAAAACATTTATATTCAGACTATTCTTACTATTTTTTGAGCTCAGATTACAACTCACAAACAAACAATTTGATTCAATCAATTTCGCAATCGAGTTTAACAAAAACACATAATGCAAATAGTTTTACGGATTATAATTTCCATGAAATTGACTCTTTAAATTTAATACAATCAGGGAGATTATGGGTTGGTGAACATTTTGATTTTCAAACAGAATATGAATATAATTTTGATTTTCCAAATATTATTCCAAGCAGTACAACAACAGTAATCACTTCATTATTAACAAGATCTCCTTTATCAAGTTCATTTATAATCCAATCAGGCACTAATACTTTCAGCTCTGCATTTAGCTCAACAAGTTATAATAATGAAGATTATTATGCTAATCAAAAACATGAAACATTCACTTATACAAATTCTGGTGGCAACAGTATAAATACTAAACTCACATACAATAAAAGCACATCGTCTTCTGAAGCATGGCTGGATTATTTTATCGTAAATTGCAAACGTAGTTTATCAATGTACGGCTCGCAAATGGCTTTTAGAAACGTTGAAACAGTTGGAAGTTCAAATATTACTGAATTTACATTGTCAAATGCGCCTTCAACAGTAAAAATTTGGGATATTACAAATCCTCAACAAGCTAAAAAAGTTTTAAGCACACAATCAGGTAATAATCAAATATTTAAGCTAGAAACAAATGAGCTTCGGGAGTTTATTGCATTTGATGGAAGTTCATATTTAAGTCCTATTTTTAACGGGGAAGATGTCGGAATTATCCAAAATCAAAACTTACATGGAATTTTGCAAACAGATATGCTTATTGTTTGTCCGGCTGAATTTATCCAATATGCTTCACAACTAAAATCTTTGCACGAAACAACTGATAATCTTAATGTTACATTAGCTACAACAGAGCAAATTTACAATGAATTTTCATCAGGTGCACCTGATGTTTCTGCCATAAGAGACTTAATGAAAATGTTTTACGACAGGGCAAATACAGAAGAAGAAATGCCTAAATATTTATTGCTGTTTGGTGATGGTTCGTACGACAATAAACACATTAATAATGCAAACACTAATTTCATATTAACCTATCAATCAGAGAGTTCATTACACCCGATTGCAAGCTTTGTTACTGATGACTTTTTTGGTTTATTAGATGACGATGAAGGTGATTCTGACGGATTTTTAGACATAGGAATCGGAAGGCTTCCCGTATCAAGTGCAGAACAAGCTCAAAATGCAGTAAATAAAATACAAAATTACATTAGCATTGAATCATACAGTAATTGGCGAAACCAACTGTGTTTTATTGCTGATGATGAAGATGATAAAAAGCATATAGAACAGGCCGACGAATTGACAAGAATTGTTAGAAATAATTATCCTGTTTTTAATATAGAAAAAGTATATATTGACGCTTACAAACAAGAAAGCACATCCGTAGGACAAAGGTATCCTGATGTAAATCAGTCAATTAATAATTTATTAGCAAAAGGATTATTAATTTTTAATTATACAGGACATGGAGGCGAAAACGGTTTAGCCGAAGAAAGAATAATTACAATCGACCAAATCACAAAATGGGAAAATAAATATAAACTGCCAATTTTTATAACAGCAACTTGCGAATTCAGCAGATTTGATAATTACGAACATACTTCAGCCGGCGAACAAGTGTTTTTAAATCCAACTGGAGGTGCAATTGCCTTATTTACAACAACAAGACTTGTTTTATCAGATCCGAATTTCGATTTAAACAAAAATTTTTACTCTTTTATTTTTGAAAATAATTTAACAACTAATAAAAGATACAGATTGGGTGATGTTGTTAGACTAACAAAAGTGGCAACAGGAACCGGAACAAACAAAAGAAATTTCACTTTGCTTGGTGATCCTGCAATTTCCTTAAGCTATGCTTACAATAATATTGTTACTACATCAGTAAATGGTATTGAAACAGGAATTATAGCAGACACACTAAAAGCATACGAAAAAGTAACAATTAAAGGCGAAATTAGAGATTACAACAATCAAAAAATTTCGAATTACAATGGAATTGTTTACCCTAGCGTTTACGATAAAGAAAAAAATGTTAAAACTTTAAATAATGACAACGAAACAGATGGAGTTTTTGATTTCACAGTCCAAAACAATATTATTTTTAAAGGAAAAGCAAGTGTAATAAATGGGGAATTTCAATTTAGTTTTATTGTACCAAAAGACATTAGATATAATGTAGATACAGGAAAAATAAGCTATTACGCATCAAATAATCTATTATTGAAAGATGCAAAAGGTTATGACAAGAACATTTTAATTGGAGGAAGCTCAGACAATGCTATTACTGATGAAAAAGGTCCTGAAATGGAAATATATTTTAACGATGAAAGCTTTGTTTCGGGTGGGATTACAAATGATAATCCGGCTTTACTTTTGTTTTTAAAAGATGAAAGTGGTATTAATACAACCGGAAACGGGATTGGCCATGATATTGTTGCTACGATTGATGATGATATACAAAAACAATTTATTTTGAATGATTATTATGAATCAAATATTGACGATTATACAAGTGGAACCGTAAATTATAATTTTTCTGATTTAGAAACAGGAGAACATAAATTAAAAATAAAAGCGTGGGATGTTTATAATAATTCTGCTCAAGATTCAATAATATTTATAGTTACTGAAAATGAAAACTTTAAAATAAAACACGTTTTAAATTACCCTAATCCATTTTCAACTAACACTTCTTTTTTCTTTGAGCACAACAGACCAAATGAATTGCTTGAAATATTAATTCAAGTATTTAGTGTGTCTGGAAAACTTGTTAAAACTATAAAAACCAATGCTTTATATTCTGGATTTAGATCAAATGCAATTACATGGGACTCGAAAGATGATTTTGGCAATAATATTGGACGAGGAGTTTATTTTTACAAATTGAGTGTTAGAACACAATCAGGTGAAAGAACAAATGTTTTTGAAAAACTGCTTAAATTATAAACTCTTTTTTATATTACCAAGCAAACTAAAAATTATAGCCAATCCACTTAATGCAACAATCGCTGAAAGGTAATAAACACCTTCAATTTTAAGAACTGCATAACCTATTGCAATTATTGGTGGACCCAAAGTCTGTCCTATTCTCAATACCATTCCATTAGTTGACATAAAAACCGCTCTTTGTTCATCAGGTGCTAAGTTTGTTAATAATGTTTGTAAACTTGGAATATTTAAAGCCTGAGCAACTCCAAAGAGCAAAACAGGAAAAATCAATAAATACAAATTGTCAATGTTAGGAATCAATACTGAAACTGTAAAATATAACAGAAAAGCAGCTTTTAACATATTAACACTACCAAAACGGACAGTAAGTTTACCAACTTGTGTGGCCATTATAGCTGTAGAAAATGAGCTTAATGATAAAAAAGCACCAATTTTAGGCGCTGATAAACCAAATTTTTGATTTAATAAAAAAGGAATATATGTTAAAAAAGCACCATAAAGTATTATAAAAGTTAAAATGCTTAAGATGAAAATACTAATAACTTCTTTACGAATAATACTTGTCCAAGCAGATTTAAGGTAAGCATAAAAATTTTCACTTCTATTAAACTCAGGTTCATCAATGCCAAAAATCACAAATAAACCAATTGGTATTGAAAGCAAAGGCAAAATAAATGGATAATACCAAGCAAATCCGGCGAGTAAACCTCCAATTAAAGGATAAAAAGCTGTAGATAAGCTTAATACACTTGCATTATATCCCATTGCAGCCGGGCGATCTTTTCCTTTAAAAAAATCGCCAACTAAAGTTATATTTAAAGAACCAATAGATGCTGCACCAACTCCTTGAAAAAATCTTAAAATTAAAATAACATGAAAATCTCTAGTAAAAAAACATGCAAAACCTGAAATTGCAAATAAAAATAAAGATGGCACTAAAACTATTTTTCGTCCAAATCTATCAGCTAAAATTCCGGCAACAGGCGATAGAAAAATTCCGGGCAAAGTAAAAATACTTATCAGCAAACCTACTTGAGTTTCATTTAATCCAAGGCTTTTAGCAATTTTAGGAAATGCAGGAGATAAACTTGCAACACCCATTACTGCAATAAGTGTTATTCCAAATACTACATATAATCGTCTGTCTATTAACAGCTTAGTCACAAAATAAATATTTAATTACTACTTAAAAATTAAGGACGAATTTAAAAATTTATATCATTTTTAAGACTATAATAAATATAAATTTCCTACGTTTTGTATTATTAATATATTTGCAATAAATAAAAGAAAAATATTTGCACAAATTTGAATAATATTTCTTTCTTTTTAAAAAGAATAACTAAACGACTAACTATACAAAAAGTAACAAATAATTTACAAATGAAAAAAGCACTAATTAGATTCTCATTTTTTATTTTATTGATAATCCCTTCTTTAAATTTAAAAAGTCAAATTACAACAGGCGAATTAAGCGGCGAAGTAAATACAATAACTTCAGCAGTACCTTTTTTAATGATAACACCCGACTCCAGAGCCGGTGGAATGGGTGATGCTGGAGTTGCAACAAGCCCTGATGCTGCTTCTTTACATTGGAATGCCGCAAAACTATCATTTATTGATGAAGATTATGGAGCTTCATTGTCTTACACACCATGGCTAAGAGCTTTAATTGACGATATAAGTTTATCATATTTATCCGGATTTAAGAAACTAAAAAACGGACAAGTATTAGGCTTAAGTTTAAGGTATTTTTCTTTAGGGAATATTACTTTTACTGACATAAGTGGAACAACTTTAAGAGATTTTAGACCAAACGAATTTTCTCTAAGCGCCTCTTATTCAATGCTTTTCTCGAAAAATTTATCAGGTGGTATTGCGTTAAAATATATTTACTCCAATTTAACAGGTGGAATTCAATCAGGAAATGTTGAAACACATCCGGGAAATGCTGTAGCAGGAGATATTTCCTTATACTATACAAAAGCAATTAAAATTGCAGGTAATAACAGCAATATGTCTTTTGGTATTAATATTTCAAATATTGGAAATAAAATTTCTTATACTGATGATTCAGAATCGAACTTTTTACCAACAAACTTAAGATTAGGTGGAGCATTAACGTATGAATTTGACCAATATAACGCATTAACATACAGTATGGATATTAATAAACTTTTAATTCCAACACCTCCTGTTTACGATGGAGAAGGAACAGCGCCTGAAAATATTGTAGATGGAATGGATCCTGATGTTTCAGTGCCTGCTGGTATGTGGCAATCTTTTTATGATGCGCCAGGCGGAACACAGGAAGAGCTTAGAGAACTAACATATTCTTTCGGCCTTGAATATTGGTATGACAAGAAATTTGCATTAAGAACAGGCTATTTTCATGAACATGAAACAAAAGGAAACAGAAAATATGCTACTGTTGGATTAGGATTAAAATTAAATGTATTCCAACTTGATTTTGCTTATTTATTACCTGTTCAACAGCGTAATCCATTAGAAAATACTTTAAGATTTTCATTATTATTTAATTTTAAAGCTCTCAAAAAAGTTTCATCAGAAAATAATTCTGAAATTAAAGACAAATAATGAATTTTTACGCACAGACATAAACTAGATGTCTGTGTGTAAATTGTTTATTATAAACATATTACAAATGAAATTAAGAGTTGGTTTTGGATATGATGTTCATATACTACAGCAAGGCGAAGAATTAATACTTGGCGGCAATAAAATTAAACATTACAAAGGAACAGTAGCGCATTCTGACGGCGATGTATTAATTCATGCAATATGCGATGCTCTACTTGGAGCAGCAAATTTAAGAGATATTGGTTTTCATTTTCCTGATAATTCTGATGATTTTAAAAACATTGACAGTAAAATTCTTTTAAAAAAGACAATAGACTTAATTAAAGAAAAAGGCTATTCTATAAACAATATCGACTGTACAATTGCATTGCAAACGCCTAAAATTAAGCACTTTATTCCCGAAATGCAAAAAAATCTTTCATCAGCGATGAATATTGATGAAGATGACATTTCAATAAAAGCCACAACTACCGAAAAGCTTGGTTTTGTTGGAAGAGAAGAAGGTGTTTCGGCTTATGCTGTTGTTCTTATTCAAAAAATATAATTTATGGAAATTAAAAAAACTGTTGTTATTGGAGCAAGTCCAAATGAAAACAGATATTCGTACAAAGCAGTAAAATTATTATCATTATACTCTCATCCTGTTGTGCCAATTGGAATAAGAAACGGAAGCATAAACAATATTGAAATAATAAAAGGATTTCCCGAAATAAAAGATGTTCATACAGTTACAATTTATGTTGGAACAGACAGACAATCAGAATATTACAACTATATTATTTCATTAAATCCGAAAAGAGTAATTTTTAATCCGGGAACGGAAAATCCTGAGTTTTATAAAATATTAGAAACAAAAAACATTAAAGTTGTTCAAAACTGCTCTTTAGTTATGTTAAATTCAGATTTATTTTAATTTAAGAATATTGCATAATTTTAAAAATGTACTATTTTTACAGCCGTTTTTTAATAATATTTAATTAATATGATAAATACAATTGAATCATTAGAGTATTACGAAAATGCAATAGAAAAACACGATGCTGTTTTATTTTATTTTTCTCATGAAGAATGCAATGTTTGTAAAGTATTGAAGCCAAAAGTAGATGAACTTTTGACTAATGATTTTCCTGAAATGAAAATGTATTACTGCGACACAAAAAATCTGCCTGAACTAGCAGCCCAAAACAGTATTTTTGCGGTTCCTACTATTTTAGTGTATTTTGGAACTAAAGAATCTATCAGAAAAAGCAGAAATATTGGACTTCAAGAACTTAATGATTTGATTACCAGGCCATACGAAATGATTTTTTAAGCATAAAAAAACGCTAAAATACTCGTTATCAAATTTCAGCGTTTTTTTATAAATTCTATCACTTCCTTTTTTTAGGTTTTCTTTTTATCGGCTTCCTTTTTACTTGATTTCTTTTTCCCGGACCTCCAAGATTTACTTTTTTATTTTTCTCCTTCTTTTCGTGAAAAGCTCCTTGAGATTTTTTAATGTTACTTGCTTTAAAATAATTTTTATCTGCTAAATTAGGTTTTTCTTCTTCGCTAAAAACATCTGAAACATCAACATTTTCCGGAAAATCCACAAGTGGAATTTGCATTTTCATTAACATCTCAATATCAGCAATATACAACTGTTCAATTTCATTGAAAAAAGTTATTGAAATACCATCTTTATCTTTTCTTCCTGTTCGTCCGATTCTGTGAATATAATCGCTTGGAACTTTTGGTGTGTCGAAATTTATAACATGTGTTACGTCTCTAATATCTAAACCTCGGGCAAGAATATCTGTTGCAATTAAAGCTCTGTATTCATTTTCATGAAATTTATTTAAAGTACTGATTCTGGTATTTTGAGATTTATTTGAATGTATTACTCCAAATTTATCAGGAAATTTTAGTTGCATTTGCTCAAACAATCTGTCTGCCAGCTTTTTTGTACTAACAAATACCAATACTTTTGACAAAGTTTCATCTTCATTTAATAAATATTCTAAAAGATTAACTTTAGTATTAAAATTTTGAGCAGAATAAGCTTTTTGTATTATTTTTTCTATTGGAGTTCCGTGTAAATCAACTTCTATTTTTTGTGGTTCGTAAAAGAAATCATCAATAAAATTTCTAACATCTTCGGTTAAAGTTGCAGAAAACATTAAATTTTGTCTTTTTTTAGGAAGAATTTCCATAATGTTTAACAATTGTGGTCTAAAACCAAGTGCAAACATTTCATCTACTTCATCAATAACCAGTTTTTTTATATCGTTTAACCTTAAAATACCTGTTACTGCCAAATCGTATAATCTTCCCGGAGTAGCAACCAACAAATCTATTCCGTTATAAACTAATTGCTTTTGAGTATTTATATTAGTTCCGCCATAAACTCCTAAACTTCTGATATTTATATACTTAGTGAGTTTTTCAACTTCTTCAACCACTTGTAAAACAAGCTCTCTTGTAGGCACAACAACTAAAATACTTGGATGTTTTTCTTTAGAAAATTGATATTGACGTAATAAAGGAAGTAAATAAGCAAAAGTTTTTCCGGTTCCTGTTTGCGCAATTCCCACAACATCTCTACCAGACATAATTGGAGAAAATGTTTTTTCCTGAATTGGTGTCGGATTTGTGTATTCTAGCTCGTCAAGAGCATTTAACAAAGGTTTATTAAGATTTAATTCGTCGAAATTCACGTTAATTATTTTAAATTTGCTGCAAAGATAGATATTTATGCTGCTTTCTAATCAAACTTTGATTTTTTAACATTTTTTTTCAACTAATAAATAAGAATTACTAATTCTTTTCAAGAAAAGCAAACCTATTCTAATTTTCTGTTTTTTTCACAATAACAGAAATTTTTGTATCAATTATTCCATTATAACAGAAATTTTAATACTAATTATTCCACTACAATAGAAATTCTAACACTTTTACCAACTAACAATCCATATTTTTTTTTTAAAACTTACAAATAAGAATTACGAATTTTTCTCAAAAAAAGCGAGGCCAATTCTGATTTTTCCGTAATCAATTTCTTCGTTAAGATGCTCAAATAATACTTTTAAGCCTTTATCTTTTCCTATTGTTTTAATTGCGTCAATTATTTTATATAACTCATTTTGAGATATTAAGCGCGATAAATCTATTTCTTTTCCTTGTGTATATGAATTTGCAATATGAGAAAAAATTGTGGTTGGTTTTAAATTACGTTTTTCAGCTATTTCTTCTACAGATAAACCTTGAGTGAAAAGTTCGTAAGATAAAATATATGTACGGCCTTTTAAATTTTCGCCTTCAAGGCTTTTTTCTTTAATAAACTCATTTATTTCGTTAATAAATTGTTTCCCGTATTTTCTGTATTTATGCTCTCCTACTCCCGTTATTTCAAGCATATCTTCAAGATTTACAGGCTTTTGTGAAGACATATCTTCTAAAGTAGCATCTGTAAAAACAATATAAGCCGGAACTTTTTCTTGTTCTGCAAATTTCTTTCTTAAAACACGAAGTCTTTCAAACAGCTCATTACTAATTGTTTTGGTTTTACTTACTGTTTTTACTTTCTCTTTTTGTTCTTCAGATTTTCGTTTAATTTCAAGCGGTTTAACAATTTTTATCTGTTTGTTTTCAAACAAAACATTTTTAGCTGCTTCGGTTAATTGAAGTACATTATTTTTATCGTAAGCAATTTCTATAAGTCCTTGATTTACAAACTGTAATATATATTGTTGCCAATCTAAAAAAGAAATATCGCTTCCGGCACCGTAAGTTTTAATATTATTGTATCCTTTTTCAAGAATATATTGTTTGGCTGAGCCTCTTAAAACATCAATAAGTGCTGTTGTACTTACGTTTTGGTTTAATCTTGATAATGCAGAAAGTGCTTTTTGAGCAATAATAGTTCCATCAAATTGTTCAGGCGGATTTTTACAAACATCACAGTTTCCACAATCATTTTCGAGATGTTCACCAAAATAGCTGAGTAAAATTTTTCTTCTACAAGTCTGAGCTTCAGCATATTCCTGCATTCTTGTCAGTTTTGCAAGTTCTAATTCTTTATTCGGGTTTTCATCGCCAATAAAACCTCTGTAAACAATTACATCCTGAAAACTGTAAAACATAAGAGTTTCGCTTTTAAGTCCATCTCTTCCTGCACGACCAATTTCCTGATAATAATTTTCAATATTTTTTGGCATATTGTAATGGATTACCCAACGAACATTAGATTTATCGATTCCCATTCCAAATGCAATTGTTGCACAAATTATATCAATATCATCATTAATAAAATTATCCTGAACATTGGCTCTGGCTTCCGAGCTCATTCCTGCATGATAAAAAGCAGCATTAAAGCCTTGATTTTTAAGCTTTTCAGCTACATCTTGAGTGCTTTTTCTACTTAAACAATATATAATTCCTGATTGTTTTGGCCGATTTTTTATAAATTCTATAATTTTAGAAATTCTGTTTTGCCCTGGTAAAACATTTAAACTAAGATTTGGTCTGTTAAATGAAGCTATAAACTGATTTTCATTTGAGATATTAAGTTGTTTTAAAATATCTCTGGCTGTAATTTTATCGGCAGTTGCGGTTAATGCAATTATCGGAATATCAGGAAATTGCGTTTTTAAAAAACTAAGTTTTGTGTATTCCGGTCTAAAGTCGTGTCCCCATTGCGAAATACAATGAGCTTCATCTATTGCAAAAAGGCTTATTTTTAATTTTTTCAGGAAATAAAAAAAATCTTCGCTTGTTAATTTTTCGGGCGAAACATAGAGCAATTTAATTTTACCGTTTTCTATATCTCTCGCATTTTCTGATGTTTGAATGTCAGTTAACGAGCTATTTAAGAATGCAGCATTTATGCCATTAGCTTTTAACGAATCCACTTGGTCTTTCATTAAAGAAATTAATGGCGATACTACAATTGTTATTCCATCTAAAATTAATGCCGGAATTTGAAATAATATTGATTTTCCGCCGCCGGTTGGCATAAGAACAAGACAATCTTTTTTATCTAAAACCGATTTTATTATTTCTTCTTGAAGAGGACGAAATTCATCGTATCCGAAGTGGTGTTTTAATATTTTTTTAGCTTCTAAAATTTTAAGCATTAATCTTTATTTTTTAAATTTAATTATGATAAATAATTAGTTTAAAACAAGAAACTATTTTTTAACTGTTTTGCAATGTTATATTGTTATCTCGTTATATTTCAGCAATTTAACATATAATAATTTACAACATTTATACTCAACAATGGTTTTTAAATAAAATTTGCTTATATCAGGCTTGTGTTATTTGTCAATTTTTCTCTTGTATATTTTCTAAAAAGGCTTTTCCATTTCATTATAATTACTCCCCAAAGAGCTTCGTTAAAAATACCTCCGCTCATTTTTGATTTTCCTTTTTTTCTATCAGTAAAAATAATAGGAACTTCTACGATATTGAATTTGAATTTATATGCAGTAAATTTCATTTCTATTTGAAAAGCATATCCTTTAAACTTAATTCGGTCAAAATCAATAGCTTGCAAAACTTCTCTGCGATAACATTTAAAACCGGCGGTTGTATCCATAATTTTCATTCCGCTGATAAATCTAACATAAGCAGAAGCATAATACGACATAATTACTCTGCCTATAGGCCAATTAACAACATTTACGCCTGAAATATAACGAGAACCAATTGCCAAATCTGCGTTTTTATTTGCACAAGCATCATATAAATTTAACAAATCGCTTGGATTGTGAGAAAAATCGGCGTCCATTTCAAAAATGTATTTATATTCTTTTGCTAATGCCCAATTAAAACCTACAATATAAGCCGTTCCAAGTCCTTGTTTGCCGGGACGTTCCAACAGATGTAGTTTTCTGGCATGTTTTTGCTGAAGTTCTTTAACTTTATTTCCTGTTCCATCAGGTGAACCATCGTCAACTATTAAAATTTCAAAACTATCTTTCAACGAAAGAGTTTTTTCAATAATAGCTTCAATATTTAAAATTTCGTTATATGTTGGTATTATTACTAAACTATCTGACATTCAGCGCTTTGTTTAATTAGTTGACTTTAGTTTTTTAAGGTACTAAATTAAATAATAATTTTAAATAATGTAATTTTAATTATATAATGGTTCAATTATACAATGATATAATGTAAAATATTATTTATCAAAATGAATATATCACATTGCAATTTTTAAGTAAATAAATGAGATGTTTTACTTAATAAGATATATTAATAGAAAATGTGAAAAACAAGGTTTAAAACCTCAATTTTTCAAAGCTTGTTTTTTTATTTATAATATACTGATAAACAATGCTTTTAGTATAAATTTGGTTGTTTATTTCATCATCTTTGCTAATATTATTTTCATTCCTCTTTTTCTTGAATTTCGGCATCAGTTTATAAAAAAACATGTGTGCTTTAAAAACAGCATAAAAATTTGGAAACTGAAATTTTAACAAGTAAATTAATGCTGATATTCCATCAAGAATTAGTCTGATGAAAATAATAGTAAATAATTTTTCTTTAGGCAGGTTTTTAAAAAGCATCAATAAATTATTTCTGTAATTTAAATACAGCTTGTGCGGACTATTATTTGGCAATGCTCCTCCACCAACATGAAACACCTGAGAATCAAAATAATACATTATTTTATATCCGTTATTTTTCATTCGCCAACAAAGATCGATTTCTTCCATATGTGCAAAAAAATCATCATCGAAACCGCCAAGAATATTAAACACTTCTGCTTTTACAAACATTGCGGCGCCACTTGCCCAAAAAACTTCTTTTTCATCATCATATTGGCCATTGTCTTCTTCTATTGTATTTAAAATTCTACCTCTGCAAAACGGATAGCCGAATTTATCGATAAAACCTCCTGCTGCTCCGGCATATTCAAATTTGTTTTTTTCTGCAAATGATTTAATTTTAGCCATTGCTGCCGATATTGAATTATCCAAATCCATTTTGTTTATGATTGGCATAATCCAATTTTCTGTTACTTCAACATCGGAATTTAGAAGTATAAAATATTCAGCATTTATTTGTTTTAAAGCTTTGTTATAGCCTCCTGCAAATCCGAAATTTTCTAAAAGTTGTATTATTTTTATCTGCGGATAATTTGTTTTAACAAAATTCACAGAATTATCAGTAGAATTATTATCAGCAACATATATGTTAACATGCTCATTTTCAGAATATTGAACAACAGAAGGCAAGAATTTTTTTAAATAATTTATTCCATTCCAATTTAGTATAACAACTGCTACTTTTATTTTAGCCGAATTTTCTTTTAACATTTATTTTAGTAAATTTTCATTAAATATTTTCTTTGTAATATTCAAAAATTCGTCAAAAATAAATGAATTTGCAGCTATAATTTCTTTTCCGAAAATATAATTATCAGAACCTGAAAAATCGGCAAGTTTACCGCCTGCTTGTTTAACAATAAAAGCACCTGCAGCCACATCCCAAGAATTTAAACTATACTCGTAAAAAGCATCAAATCTGCCACATGCAACATAAGCCAAATCGGTTGCAGCCGAACCTAATCGTCTTAATCCGTGAGAATTACGCATAAAATAATCTATCGAATTCATAAATTGAGGCAATTTACCATAATCGTAATATGGAAACCCTGTTGCGATAAGCGAATCGGCAACTTTACCGGCTTTGCTAACATTTATTTCTTTTTCGTTTAAATATGCTTTGCTGCCTTTCCAAGCATAAAAGGTTTCGTTTCTTGTAATTTCATGAACAATGCCTAAAATTATTTCATCATTTTCAATTAAGGCCACGCTAATTGCAAATGGCGCTAAACCATGAATAAAATTAGTTGTTCCGTCTAACGGATCTATAATCCAATTATATTTTTCACCTTTAAAAGTTTCGGTTTGTTCTTCGGCAATAAAGCCTGCTTCGGGTAAAATTAGTTTAAATCCGGCAACAAGTTTTTTTTCTGATGTTTTATCTACAAAAGAAACAAAATCATGAACTCCTTTTGATTCTACAGCTTCGGTTTTAAAACTTTCAGATTCGTATGAAATATACAAAGCTGTTTCTTTAATTAAATCGATTGATTTTTTGCAGATATTTTCTAAATCCATTTTTTTTGCCTTAAAAGAATTTTGCTATTTTTATTATTTTTAGAAATAGATAATTAAATACGGTCGTCAGTCTTAAAAAATGGCTGACACTGTATTTGTCATATAAACATCAGTAAAACAATCACTTAGCTTGTTTCGTTTTAGTTTTATCAGTTGGATTCTTATCAAGTCCAAGCCATTTATTTACTAAATCTTGTTTTTTATAGAAAAAGAAAATACCAATTATTCCAATAATTATTAAAATTGTAGAAATAATTTCGGCTTGTGTAATTCCATATCCGAAAATATTATATTCATTGTTAATTCTTATTTTTTCGATAAAAAAACGTTCAAAACCGGCAAGTGTAAAATAAATTGAAAATAATATTCCGGGTATTTTAATATGTTTTCTTAAACTCCAAAGAATAATAAAAATAATAACCATCATTGATGTTTCGTAAAAAGGAGTTGGAAAAACGGGAGTATCTAAAACATGACAGTGCGAGCTTGTGCAATTTTCGATTACTTTGCCTGCATTAATTACATTATTTGGATATTCGTAAGCCCACATCCAATCCGGTAAAAAACTTAGCCAATCTGGTTTTGGATTTAAGTTTGGAACTCCCCAACATCCATCGCCGGAAACCTGACATCCAATTCGTCCAACGCCATATGCAAGAGCTAAACCGGGTGCAGCAGTATCTAATAAATAAATTGGTTTAATGCCATTTTTATTTCCATACCACAAAACAGTTAGAATTCCAACAACTAAACCACCAAAATATGATAATCCGCTAAATGAGAACAAGGCTCCAATTGGGTCTTGAATCAGATCATCAATATTTTCTAAATTATGGAATAATTTTGCGCCCAATAAACCAAAAACAGCTGCTATAATTAGCAGATTTCCAGACATTTCGTGTGGATGAATGGTTTTTGTTTGCCAAATTGGCTTATCTAATTTTAATTTGTCTTTATCTTTCCATGTAAGATATGTTGAAATAGCTGCAATAACAATACCTCCAATAAAATTTCCTCTTAATGAAAGTATAAAGTCCTGTGGATTATTAACAAAATCCATATAATGAAAAACTGCTTCTATTAATTTAAAGCCAATTACAAAACCGCCCAAAGCCGAAAGTAAAAGTGCAGTTATTGTTGCAGGTTTGCCTATTAGTTCTTTTTTAATTATTGGCAATAAAAGGCCTTCTTTTTCTTTTCTTTTTAATTCAAGAGCTATAAAATAAACGCCTGTTAAAAAAGCCAAAGCCACAAAAAAACCGTAGGTTTGTATTGGTAATGGAATATTCCAGCCAAATACATCTCTAAAAAAATCTGTTAACGTAGGATACATGTTTTTATAGTTTAATTACGAATTATTAATTTTTAATTACGAGTTGAATTGCTAATTAAATTAGCTTATGTTAATTATTCTTTAAATAATATTTTTAGATTGCGAAAATAGAAATAATTTTATAGATATGTAGCACAACAATGAACAATTTACAATTAATTAAAAGTATATTATTATGCTAATTTGATAGTTACTCTTTAACAAATAAATATTTTTCTTTCAAATTATCTAGTTTCACATCTGTAATTTGATTTATTAAATTTTTGTTAAAAGGAATTTCAACTTTTAAATAATTATCTGTAAATCCAATCATTCGTTCATTTATTTTTCCTGATTCGAACAAAACAGACTTTGTTTTATCAATATTTTTTGAATAAAACTCGGCATGTTTTTTATCAGAAAGTTGGTGCAATAATTTGCTTCTTTCCGATATTTCTGATTTTGAAACTTTAGTTTTTATAACCGAACTTTCTGTTCCATCTCTATCGGAATAAGAAAAAACATGAAGGAAAGAAATATTCAAACTATCTAAAAATGAATAAGTTTCGTTAAAAAGCTCTTGCGTTTCTGAAGGAAAACCAACAATAACATCAACTCCAATAAAAGCATTTTCAATTAAATTATTGATTTTATTTATTCTGTCGGCAAAACGTTCGCGCAAATATCTTCTTTTCATCAATTTTAATATTTGATTTGAACCGCTTTGTAATGGAATATGAAAATGTGGTAAAAACTTTTTTGATTTTGAAACGAATTCAATAATTTCATCAGTAAGTAAATTTGGTTCAATTGATGAAATACGATATCGTTCAATTCCCTCAACTTTATCTAGTTCTTTTATTAAATCTAAGAAAGTTTCGCCTGTTGATTTTCCAAAATCGCCAATATTTACGCCTGTTAAAACAATTTCTTTATAGCCTTTTTCTGCAATTTTTTTAGCTTGTTTAACTGTTTTTTTGATATTTTCGTTTCGGCTTTTTCCTCTGGCTTTTGGAATTGTGCAATATGTACATAAATAATCGCAACCATCTTGTATTTTCAAGAAAGAACGTGTTCTGTCGCCCGAAGAGTATGATGCATCAAAGTGTTCAACTGTTTCTATTTCGCATGAATGATTAATTTGTTTTTTGTCTTTTTCAAATTGCTCGATATATTCAAATAGTTTGAATTTTTCATCAACTCCTAAAACAATATCAACTCCTTCAATTTCAGCTACTTCCTGTGGTTTTATTTGTGCATAACAACCAATTAGCGCAACAATTGCTTCAGGATTATTTTTTATTATTTTTTTTACTGCTTGTCGGCATTTTTTATCGGCTTGTTCTGTTACAGTGCAAGTGTTTATTACATAAACGTCTGATTTCTCGTTAAACTTAACTCTTTCAAATCCTTTTTCGGTAAAATCGCGTGCAATTGTTGACGATTCTGCAAAATTTAGCTTACAGCCTAAAGTTTTAAATGCTACTTTTTTATTTTTATCAGCCATTATATATTAAAATTTGCGCAAAAATAGTTCTTTTTTAAAATATTACAGTTTATCGTATTTAGAACTTATTTATTTCTCATCTTCAAAATTGTTTTTTCTAACAAATTCGCGCACTATTTTTCTTGAGAGTTTATCAACATCTATATTATAATTTTTCTCTTCTGTTTTTTTTTGGTGAGCTTTAACTTTTTCAAAATTAATATTATGCTTATGATATAAATCTAATATCTTTTTAACTAAATCAACATTTTGAATATATTCACCTTTTTTTGTTAAAAAGTCATTTTCAACAAACTTTTTTTCTCTTTCTGGCAAATTCACAACATACTGACTATCAGAATATAAATCTATTTTCTCAATGTTTTCAAAATTAGTTTCTATATATTCCACTGCTTTTATAATCGCAGTTAATTCCATTCGGTTATTAGTAGTTTCTAAAGCATAATCGCTAATAGTTTTAATTGTATCATTATTAATAATAATTGCTGCCCAAGCTCCTATATTAAGTTTTGTATTGCAGCTTCCATCAGTAAATACTTCAAAAATATTATTATCCATTATGCTTGTTTTTATAAATCTCAAATAAATAATAAATATTCGCTAACGTTTAAATTTTCTGTAATATTGCAAATATCTTTATTAATTATTTTTTTTGTAAGTGACTACTATACTGACAATTAGCAATTAATAATATTAGAATTTCATTTTTAATTACTAATTTCTAATTTTCTGATAATTAATGCAAAATAAATAATTAGCCATCGCAGCTATTTTAAAACAGAAGATAAGAATTTTAAATAAAATATTAAATTCTTATCATTTCCATGTTTGTCCGTCGATACTTTGTAAATGCATAGCTGCATTATTTTTATGCTGCTCGATTTCGGATGATAATTTTTCGAGAAATTGATACTCGTTATTCAACCATTGTTCTTCTCTTCTGTAATTTGCTTGTTTTATTTCAAATTTAGCATTCTTGTTTGAAATAACTAAATCAATTTTATCTATTTCTTCAATTTCCGAATTTAATCTAAGATGCTCATTTTTAATAAAATCGATTAATATATTGTATTCTTCTGATTTTTTTGTTTTATTTCTTTCATTTTGGATTTTTAAAATAGAATCATACAATTTATTTGCTTTTGCCAATTCAATATTAAAGTTACTTGCATCTTTATTAAATGTATTTACCTTATTAGAAAGGCTTTGGGCATCAAATTTCAACAAATCCTGTTCGGATTTTATTTTTTGTAAATCAGACTTATTTTGTTCCAATTTGTTATTAAATATTGGAGCTCTTTCGTTCAGCACTTCTGCTTTTTTATAATATTCAGCAACTTGTTCAGACCATTTAAAAGCTAGTCCTGTTTTTGTTGTTCTAAAACTTTTAATTACCATTGCGGCTTTGTTATAATCTCTTGAGCCTGTACACTCAAAATAGAAAGATTCATGTTTTGAAACAAGCGCCCAGCCATTACTATTCATTGCGCCTATAACTAACTGTTTATCAGCAGCTTGCATTTCAACTGCTAATCCCCAATTATGAAAAGAACAACCAGGCCATTCTACCTGATTTCCTTCATTATAGTATTTATATTTTATATACAATTCTGCCTGTTTGTAAATATCTCTTTTACTAACATGAATAGTTAAATTCGTATTTGTATTATTGAAAAATATTTTATCGGCCTCAATAAATTTCTTACGCGCATCTGGTGTAAGTCCGTTTGATTTTTTATCCCAGCCATTGTTATAATTAAGCCTTACTTCTATTAAATCGCCATTTTTTATTACAATATCTTCTAATCTTGAAATTCCGCTTGAACTACTTTTGTTATCTATTAAAGA
Organism: Bacteroidales bacterium; assembly: GCA_016937695.1. Lineage (GTDB taxonomy): Bacteria > Bacteroidota > Bacteroidia > Bacteroidales > NBLH01 > NBLH01. Next base: position 1,539 of record JAFGWC010000069.1, on the reverse strand, counting down.
AAACAATTCTAAATTATCAATTTTATCAAGTTCTTTAATATTTGTTCTTTTAATTTCCATAATTTGATTTTATATCATTAAATAATTGAACCATTATATAATTATTTTCAAACAACTTCTGCGACAACAAAGGTACTTCCGCCAACAAAAATAAAATCATTTTCGCCAGCATTTTTTTTTGCTGATTTTAATGCATCCGAAACTTTACTGTAGCTTTCACCAAATAAATTAAAATTAGATGCTTCATTCATCAATATTTTTTCGTCAAGTGCTCTTGGAATATTTGCTTTTGTAAAATAATAAACCGCTTCTTTTGGCAATAAACTTAATATATTTTCTATGTTTTTATCGTTTACAACACCAATTATCATATGTAATTCTTTATATGGCGTTTTTTTAATTTGCTCCACAACTTCTCTTATTCCGGCTTCGTTATGTCCTGTATCGCCAACTATTCGCGGATTTCTTCCTAATATTTGCCATCTTCCGTTTAATCCTGTATTCAATTTTATGTTTTCGAAACCGCTGTAAATGTTTTGTTTACTTAAATTATATCCTTTTTTATTTAAAATATCAATACAGGATAAAGCAGTTTTCAAATTATGCTTTTGATAATTCCCTAGTAAATCAATTTTTAGATTTTCCAAAACAAGTTTATTGCTTTTATAAACATTAAAACTCTGTTTTTCATCTATTGTATTCATTGAATAATCGATTTTAAAAAGCTGGTCAGCAAAAAATATATCAGCATTATTTTCTTTAGATTTTTCAACAAATACATTTTTACTTTCGATATTTGTTTCGCCAATAACAACGGAAGTCTTTTCTTTTATAATTCCCGCTTTTTCAATTGCTATTTTTTCAATAGTATCGCCTAAAAATTGAGTATGGTCTTTACTGATATTAGTTATTACCGAAAGTTCGGGTTTAATAATATTTGTAGAATCTAATCTGCCGCCCATTCCTGTTTCCACAACAGCTATATCAATCTTATTATCAGCAAAATAGCTAAAAGCTAAAGCAACAGTCATTTCAAAAAAAGAAGGCTTAATTTTATCGAAAAAGCTCATGTTTTCATTAACAAAATCAACAATATAATCTTTAGAAATCTCTAATCCGTTAATTTTTATTCTTTCTCTAAAATCTTTTAAATGTGGCGATGTATATAATCCGACTTTATATCCGCTTTGCTGCAAAACAGAAGCAATCATATGAGATGTTGAGCCTTTTCCGTTTGTTCCGGCAATATGTATAGATTTAAATTGTTTATGCGGATTTTTTAAATAATTATCTAAAGCTAAAGTATTATCTAAATTAGCTTTATATGCAGCATTTCCTACTCTTTGAAACATTGGCAAGCTCTCAAATAAAAATTTTATTGTTTCATTATAATCCATTTTGCAAAACTAAAATATTATTTGCGCATTTTTATTGTTTAAAGATAAAATTACTATCTTAGTAAATAAAAAAATATAAAAATATGGCTGATATAAAAAAAATATTCGTACTTGATACAAACGTTATTCTTCATAACCACAA